>JAJECD010000279.1 GCA_022822215.1 Candidatus Poribacteria bacterium
TGAGCCCGACGAGCTACCTGACTGCTCTACCCTGCGCTAAGATTCGTTAAAAAGCCATGGTCGAGGAGGGACTTGAACCCTCACACCTTTTTAAGGGCGACGGATTTTAAGTCCGTTGTGTCTACCGATTCCACCACTCGACCGCTAATTCTGTTAATAGTATATACTATACGTTCGGTGTTTGTCAACTTTTTTTGACTTTTTTTTCAGAATCGTATATTATAGAAGTATTATGAAGAATATCAAACTTGCATCAGGACACGAAGTACCCATACTGGGTTTAGGAACTTGGCAATTAAGAGGCGGGCAGTGCGAGCGCATTGTCAAAGAGGCTATCGCTTTGGGTTATACCCACATTGACACGGCGTGGATGTATCAAAATCAACGCGAGATTGGAAAAGCACTCCGTGACGTTCGCATCGACCGCGAGGCCCTCTTTCTTACCACCAAGATTTGGGGAACGCATCTTAGGCATGCTGAGGTCCTCTCCCAATTTGAAGAGTGTTTGAATGATCTACAGATGGACTACGTAGATCTGTTATTGATTCACCATCCAAACGATTCTGTTCCGTTTGCTGAAACTTTTGGGGCTTTTCACGAACTCTATGAAGCGGGAAAAGTAAAAAGCATCGGCATCAGTAATTTTAGCATTGAGCAGGTTGATGAGTCATGTGAAGTCTCTGAACTCCCGATTTGCACAAACCAAGTGGAATATCATGTGCGTAGAAACCGCTCGGAATTGCGAGATTACTGTCACGCCCGAAATATTGTGATGACAGCGCACCGTCCTTTAGCAGTTGGAAATCTTGCGGGTGATACGAAACTAAGTGAAATTGGGAAAAATCACGGGAAAACTGCAGCGCAGGTGGCGTTACGCTGGCTTGTCCAGCAAGACATCATTACAATTCCGAAATCTGGTTCGGTGCCGCATTTACGTGAAAATTTGGATGTTTTCGCATGGCAGTTGACTGAGGCAGAAATGCAAACGCTTGATACCTTTAACGATTAACGCTGAGCTGCTGCGTCTGTTGTCCGTGCAGTTTTTGGATTCTTAACAATCTTTTCAAACCTTAAACAGAATTCTTTAATGATTTTAGATCGGCATTGACGAAGGAAATGCCGACCAGACACAACAATTAAAAAAATGAAATTTGGACTGTTTTACGAACATCAGATCCCGCGTCCGTGGGATGAGGGCGCGGAACATAAACTTTTTCAGGACGCGTTAGCACAAGTAGAACTCGCTGACAGACTTGGATTCGACTATATTTGGGAGGTGGAGCATCACTTTCTTGAGGAATATTCGCACTCTTCTGCCCCAGAGGTGTTCCTTGCTGCGTGTAGCCAACGGACCCATCAGATTCGGTTGGGACATGGGATCGTCCTGATGCCACCGGGGTATAACCATCCTGCACGTGTTGCTGAGCGTATCGCAACGCTTGACCTCGTATCAAACGGTCGCGTGGAATGGGGGACTGGCGAGTCTGCTTCGCACATGGAACTCGGCGGGTTCAACGTCGATCCGAAATGCAAACGCGAGATGTGGGCAGAATGCACACGCGAAACAGCAAAGATGATGGTGCAATCGCCTTATGCCGGGTATGAAGGACAGTATTTTTCGATGCCACCGCGCAACGTAATTCCGAAACCGTTGCAAACGCCGCACCCACCCCCTTGGGTTGCATGTTCGAGTCGTGATAGTCTGCGCTACGCCGCGCGATACGGACTCGGTGCCTTAACCTTCGCCTTCGTTGATGCGGAGGAAGCTCAATTTTGGGTTGAGGAATATTATGACATCTTTGAGAAAGCGTGTGAGCCTTTGACGCAGCGGGTGAACCCAAATATTGCGATGGTCTCAGGATTTTCATGCCATGATGATGAAGAGACGGCGGTTGCGCGTGGGTTAGATGGCTTACGTTTCTTCCGATTCGGGCTTGCGCACTACTATCACAACGGTTCGCAGATACCCGGAGAAACCGATATTTGGCAGCTTTATAAACAGACCCCGCAAGATCCGGCTGAAGCCAGAGCAGGGATCGGTACGCCGGATCAGATACGTGAACACTTGGAGATAATGGAGCGTGCTGGGGTTGACCAAGTTGTTTTCATTCAACAGGCGGGGGCAAATCGCCATGAAGATATATGTGAATCTCTGGAACTGTTCGCAGAACGGGTACTCCCGGATTTCAAAGCGCGAGACGCGGCACAGGTTGCAAAGAAAAATGAGCGACTTGCTGCGGTGATCGAAAAAGCGAAAGCACGGAAACCGATGCTAACTTCTCTTAATGAAGTGCCTGTTGTTGACTCCTATCCTGTCCTCAAACGGAAACTTGAGGAGAAAAAGGAAGCGTCCAGCGATATTGAAATGAGCGATGATGGTGAAAAGTTTTTGCTTTCAATAGAGGGCGGGAAGCGAATTTTTAACGATTAAATCTGAGCTGCTGCGTCCGTTGTTCTTGCAGATGTTAAATCGTTCAGAAACCTTTCATAGCCCAGAGGCAGTTGGACTTAACCGAAAATCACCGTGAAACGAAGTGGAACGGTGCCCAGACTTAATAGTGAAAAGAATGAAGAATGTTTTGGTAATTGACGACGACGAGAAAATCTGTTGGGCATTTGAGCAATTTCTGGAGGGCGAAGGTTACAGCCCCAGTATCGCTAACAATGCTGAGGAGGGTTTGCGCTGCATCGCAGCCGATAAACCGGATGTCGTCTTGCTTGACGTGAGATTACCAGGGATGAGTGGGCTGGAGGCGTTAGGTGAAATAAAGGCAGGCTATCCGTGGGTGATTGTAATTATTATCACGGCTTATGACGATGTAGAGACGACAATAGAGGCGATGCGTCTGCAAGCGTTTGATTTTGTCCCGAAACCGATTGATCTGGACATCGTCAGAAGTGTCCTGGACCGCGCTTTCCGAACACAATCCGTCCGTAGTACTTTGCCGGCAGATGCAGCACAGGAACCACTGACGACAGGGGGTGCGGGACACCGACTGGTTGGAAAAAGCAGCCAGATGCGCGAGATTTACAAACTCATCGGTGTCATGGCAAGCAATACTGTGACGGTCCTGATTGAAGGTGAAACAGGAACAGGTAAAGACCTCGTTGCCCGTGCAATCCATGCAGGAAGTGAACGCAAAGAGCAACCGTTTATTCCCGTTGATTGTGGTGCGCTGCCCGATGAACTTTTAGAGAGTGAGTTATTTGGTTACGAAGAAGGGGCGTTCACGGGGGCGAAAACGGAGGGTAAACCCGGAAGATTTGAATTGGCTGATGGCGGCACCCTTTTCCTTGATGAAGTTGGGAATATGACCCCGGCTTTACAGGTGAAACTGCTCCGTGCACTACAGACACAAGAGATTGAGCGATTGGGAGGGACCCGGACCCTTAAAGTAGATGTGCGTGTCGTCGCTGCAACGAATCAAGAACTTGAAAATATGGTGAAACGCGGGCAATTTCGTGAGGATCTCTATTACCGTTTCAAGCGCATTGCGCTGCATCTTCCACCGTTGCGTGAACGTCGAGAAGATATTCCGTTGCTTGTTACGCATTTCCTACAGTTGATTCAAGAAGAACTCGGTAAACCGATCCGTGGTATTTCTGAAGATGGTATGCAACTCCTACGGGATTACGCGTGGCCCGGTAATGTTAGGGAATTGGAGAATTGCCTCAGAAGCGCGGCAGCGCTCTGTCGGGCGGATGTGATTCTTCCAGAGGATCTACCGACAGAAATCCATACAGCGGACCTTGCAGATCCTACGGACGTATCGCAACTTGTCACCGCTTTTAAGTCTATTTTGCAGGATGTCACAAGAGCAGCTATCGCTGATAAGAAATCTCGCCTTTATGAGGAGGTTGTCGCTACGTTGGATAAGGCACTCATCGAACTGGTATTAGATGAATTTTCGGGCAATCATAGCAAGACAGCTGACTTGTTGGGCATGAGTCGAACGACCCTTTTAAAGAAAATTAGGCAAGGCGAGACCGAGTAGCGGATCGCTCTGGAAGGGAAGCATAATGAATTCATGGATTCGGATCGCACATCGCGGGGCATCGGGCAATGCGCCAGAAAACACGCTCGCTGCGTTCAAGAAGGCGATCGAAATTGGTGTTGATGCCGTTGAACTTGATCTACACGGCAGTGCCGATGGTGAAGTCGTGGTGATACACGACGCGTCCTTGGATCGAACGACTGACTACAGCGGTCCCGTTAACCAAACTGCCTTAGAAACAATCAAACAGGCTGATGCTGGCGGTTGGTTCGCGCCTGAATTTGCCGGCGAACCGGTGCCGACACTCGCCGAAGCACTGGAGTGTATAGGGAAAGAGACCATCGCCCTTCTGGAGATCAAAGATCCGCTGATAGCCGAAGCGGTCGTGGCAAAGGTTCACGAGACGCAATCCTTAGATCTAACCGTTATTATCTCCTTCCATACTTCCGTTTTGCAAACCGTTCGCGCCTTAGCACCTCGTATTCCGACGGGCTGGCTCATCGGAAGCCCTAACAATCATGCATCTCCTGAACAGCTGTGTCAACAGTTAGGTGAACTCGGCAGTCCCCTCTTGAACGTCAATCATCAACTGATCACAGCGGAGTTTGCTTATGAAGTCCGTCGCCGCGGGATCGCCCTGTGGTGTTGGACAGTCGATGATATTGTTCGCATGCGCGAAATGAAGGCTTTCGGCGTACAGGGTATCACCTCGAACTATCCTGACCGTTTCGTCAAAGTTTAATCTTTCTTTTTCTTACGATTGCCCGTAGAGGTTGTCCTTGTTGTTGATTGTTAACTGATGAGGCTAACGGCTCTGAAGGGGCGGATTTTAAAGAATATCTGCAAGGAAAACGGACGCAGCAGCTCAAATTTATAGTAAAATCCGAAAATAAGTTTACACTTGTAGCATAGGCTGTTAGCCTGTGCCTCCGTAGGGGCTGGGTCCCCCAGCCCGATATCCGCCGAATGTGCAATTAATTATGGGATCCACTATAATCGTTAAAAAACCAAAACGTAATCGCGATATATGCAAGAATTGGATAAGAGAGTAAGGTGGTTGACCAAGCGATCCCTTCTAATCCCCAGTATCGCATGAAGAACCAATTGAGAAATGGGTTCAGGATAAGTCTGATAAGTGTTGCCGTGAGAATAGTGCGGTGTGCTTGACGTGCGAGATGCGCTCGGATGAGCAATCTACTGATTAAGCGCGGGAGCATCCCGATTAGATAGATGCCGAGCAGTGAAGCGATATGCGCCTGTCCCGCCTCCGATAATTTCCCGTGACCATACAACATTGCAACAATGTCTGAACGGAAGAGATAAAACGCCACAAGGAACGGCACCATCAGCACTAACAAGACGATAACACCTTGCCAGACGCTTCGCTGTAGATGCTGAGTGTTTTCCGAGTCCGATTGAGATGCCGAAATCTTTGCCCAATGCGATAGCAAAATAGGCAGTGTGACCCCCGTGAGCGTTTCAGGGATTGCACATAGGCGGAGTGCGTAATCAAGTTTCGATACCGAACTTGCGCCTAATGTGCTTCCCATGCCCCTGTCAACAACCGGATTTAATCCATCTGAAATCGCTGCACCCATCATCAGTAAACACTGTCGTAGGAACGATTGGGTGTATTGTGTTTCTTGCCAACCGCCTATCTTAAACACTACCAAGTCCCGTACGCGTAAGCGCAGCATCGCGCAGCATTTTGGAAACAAGATTAGTACTTGGAAGAACTCGCCAAGGATCAGCGCGAGGGGTATGCTAAACCACGCCAGAAAAGGTTGGAACAGATAGATGACACCGATAACAAGAGCCGCGCGAATCCCTTGTACAATGACCGGTAGTTGAAATGCTTGGTAGGTATCTAAAACAGCCTTGAGCATCCAACGGATCGCAGAGACAATTGCAAACATGAGAAAGCCGCACACGATACCGATAGTGGTGGAAGGTGCGAGTCCTGCATTGGGAAAAAAGAGTTGAGAGACCGTCCATGAGATACCGACTAAAAAACAACAAAGTCCCGGCATTATCGTGAGGTACAGAGAAAATATGGATTGTACACAGTGTTGTGCCTCGGTTTCACCTTTTGTACGGGCTGCGGCTAACAACGGAACAAGCACGGAATAGGCGGAAGCGGCACTGAGCAGCTCAATTAAGAATACAGCGATCCCCCAGTAGTAGTAGATAAAGTCCATCTCTGCTGTATCGCCGAACCAGTTAGCAAGGACGACGTAGATAAGAAATGTGCCGGCACGCCCAATTAAGCTGAGCGGCGCGACAATAAGAACGTTTTTGAGGATGGAAGGTTCGGTTGGAGAGACAGTGTTGTGCATGAAGCGACTGAAACCGTGCTACGGCTGCCAAGGTACATTGCCCGCTTTCTGCGTTTCCACCTGAAAGAGACGACTCATTTCTCTGAAGAGGTCGTTATGTGTTTCCATATTGTTTGTCGTTTCCAGTGGGTCGTTTGATAAGTCGTAGAGTTCTAAAGGTTGAAAGGGTCTGTTGTGAAGCAGTTTGACGTCGCCGCGTCGGACTGCGTGTTGGGCTTGACCGAAAAATTGTCCGCCGCCTTCCCTTCGCAACCAGTAGAGGATACGTTCAGAGAAATCCTGCTGTTCACCTTGGAGCGTCTGCCAGATTGAACGCCCTTCAATCTCATCTGGAATCGGTGCGCTTGCCGCTTCACATACCGTCGGGAAGAGGTCCATGAGAAGTGCGACCTGATCGGTGACATGCCCCTCTGGAATGTGTCCGGGCCACATCGCACATGTAGGGACTCGGATGCCGCCCTCGTACATATCGCCTTTCTGCCCACGCAATGGACCGTTGTGTGCGCCGACATTCATTTGACCCCCGTTGTCAGATGAGTAGATAACAAGCGTATTAGACAACTGATCTGTCTCTACGAGCGTATCAAGGACGCGTCCGATGCCGGCATCCATGTGTTCGACGAGGGCAACGTATTTGGCTCGTTGCGGCGAGATATCCGGTTCGCGTTCGCGAACCCGTTCTACCCAATCGTGTGGGGGTTGTATCGGTGTGTGTGGTGCATTGTAGGCGAGATAAAGGAAAAAAGGGTCAGCGGATTGTGCTTGCGACTGGATGAATTCTCTGCTCCATTCGGTGAAGAGGTCTGTGGCGTGTCCGCGCGGGTCGATTGTTTCAAAGCCGTGTCGCATGTAGTTTATATCATGCCGAAGGTGCGTGTAGTAGTCGTCCATCATGTCGCCAAGGAAGCCGTGGAAGTGGTCAAAGCCTCGCTTGCATGGATGGTTCTCGGGTTCAAGTCCAAGATGCCATTTGCCGATGAGCGCGGTGTGATAATCCTTCTGTTTCAAGGTTGCCGGAAGTGTGGCTGCGTCCTGTCGAAAGTAGCCCCAACTGTTTTCTGGGTGGGTACGGATGACGCCCGGAACGCCAGCACGGTCAGGATAGCGTCCTGTCATGAGAGAGGCTCTACTCGGAGAACAGACGGAGGAATTCGCGTAAAATCTGGTAAATCGTGCCCCGTTTGCGGCAATTCGGTCGATGTGTGGTGTTTGAATTGCGGGGCCATCGTGTGCTGAAATATCGCCATAGCCGTGGTCATCGGCGAGAATGAGAAGGACGTTTGGTGCTTTTGCCATAAATATCTCCATGCTGTCTGCCTTACAGCAAACATCCAAAAATGAAGCACAGCCGGTTGTTCAGAGAACGCGCCGGCTGCATTCGGTTTACCTAATCTATTGTCGAGATTTGAGACTTGCCCATGTTGTGGCAAGTTTGGCAGCGGGCTCAACGGGCAGTAGGGTTACTAACCCCTCCTCCATCAATGCTTCTATATCATCCACTTCCAGTACAGAAGCAAAGATTGCGACCTCATAGAGCATACCGTCAAGTGTCTCTGAGGTATTGTTGGTCCAACCACCGATGTTAACGTCAGTGTCATTCCGAGGTGAAGGTTTACCCATGCCGCCGACCGATCCGATTTCCACAGCGTTTTCGTAGATCTTAATGGTGTCCTTTGCGTCATAAGTTGCGGTCATGTACAACCAGGTGTCTTTTTTAACCTGTCCTTGGTTCCATGCGCCTTTCCAGCCACCGTTCGCAAAGTAAGCTTCCCAACCAGTACCGGTGCTACTTGTCCTGAAGGCGTAATTTGCCACCGTACCCGCCGCGGGTCTTTTGCCGAGGATGTGTCCATAACCGTTCTCGGATTTATTCACATAAGCCCAAGCGGTGATTGACCATTCCTCCTCCAGATACATACTATCGGAGTCTGCAATGATAACTCGGTCATTTTGCCCGTTTAAACTGAGGGCAGGACCGTCGGGTCCTTTGGCCCATTTTCCGCCCTGAAGTTCACCGTGATTCTCGTTTCCAGAAATATCGTTGATAACATCGCCTTTACCTTCGTCGAGTAGCCAAATTCCTCTTGCGGTTTCAAAATCGATCTCTGCATAGGTTTGCACTGAGAAAGTCAGACTGATGGTGATGATCGCTAAGCAAACGATAATGGTTTTCATTTCATTTTTACCTCCCAAAGGTTGGCTTTACCATTAATTAATGGGCGTTTTGACTATAAGACTGTGTCACGCTAACTGAAACCCATCGGGTTACTGTTCTGAATTTACCGCTTGAATCAGGGCGATGATGTATCCGAATTGGAATGCCCACGCTTGTCGGACGCGACCAGAAACACCGGGTGGCGATGGATCATCTGAATGCCCTGGCGCGTGGTCAGGCATGAGCATGTAGGGATATTCTACATTTCGCAGTGTCTGTGCGACCTTGTGCATGTCTAAGTGTCCCTCATCGGGCCAGACCTCTTGAAAGTCGTGCAGCCCACCACGAATGTTACGAAAGTGGATGTTGAAAAGTTTTTTCCGCTCCCCAAAATACTGGAGAATCTCGTAGAATTCGGTGCCGGGATCGTCTAAACCCTCTGAAACTGTGCCACAGCAGAAATTAAAGCCGTGATACGGGCTCTCTGCGATTTCAGAGAAACGTTTCAAACCGTCGAACACGGGGTAGTTCCAGCGTTCAACGCCTCTCAGGATAGGGGCGGGTGGATCGTTCGGGTGACACGCCATCTGGACACGATTTGCCTCGGCAACTGGGATAACGCGCTCAAGGAAATAAGCGATCCGGTCGAACGCTTCTTCACGACTCACTTCGCCTGCCTCTGAAAGCGTTTCGTTATCGTACTTGGAGAAATCGAACGTGCTGTAATGTGAGCCGCCGCGTCCGAGCGTGCTTTCGGTTCTCTGGTGGTTCAGGATGCAGAAATTATAGTTCAGCCCACGTAACCCTGCCGCTGCTGCGTTTTCGATCATCTGGCAGACGGCATCAAGGTCCCTGTCGCGCTGTGGATCTTGGGCGAGTGTGATGCTCCTTGGAAGTCCGATGTGAATCATTTCAAGGCTAATGCCTGCTTCCGCTGCTTCTGCTTTGTGCCGAATGAGTGTTTCGGTTTCGGTATCCCCAACGGAGGCATCCATGTGTGTTACACCATGGCGAACGAGGAATGCCAACTCTTTAGGGGATGTTCCGATGCCTTGAACACCGACGTGCATCTCCGCCTGTTTGCGTGGTTGCTGTTCAGTTTTGTCCATCGCTTTGCTCTCCTTTGAGGATCAAATGTCTTAATCAACATGTTAGACTGGGAGAATACCTGTGCATTGTAGCAAGCCTTATAAGTTATGTCAATTCAAAATCGGAAAATTGGCACGGAAAATTTTATGGACACGCGCTTGGTACTATGCTATCCTAAGAACCACAGAATTTCGGCACAGTTGGCAAGCCGAAACTTGCTATAAAAAAGTATAGGGTTTACGTAACAGAGGAGACACGATGGAAACCAACGAAGACTATACTTCACTTGTCCCGCATTACACCTTCGCGGAGACACTGGAGGCGCAAGAGGCGCAGTTGGAGACGAACCCGTTGATGCAACGGCTTATCGCTGCGCGGAAGGCTTATGAAGGCGATCCGCATCGTCCTATCTATCACTATATCAACCCTGAAGCGATGCTCAATGACCCGAACGGTCTCTGTTTCTGGCAGGGACGTTGGCATCTCTTTTATCAGGCGTATCCACCCGAAGATACACGGCAGCACTGGGGACACGCCATTAGCGACGACCTCATCCACTGGCGCGATCTGCCGTATGCGATCTATCCGAACCCTGAGAGATGCTGTTTCTCTGGCGCAACGCTTGTAGAGGCAGATCGCGTGATTGCGATGTATCACGGAACGGTTGTCGGAAACATGGTGGCAGTGTCGAGCGACCCGCTGCTCCTGAATTGGGAGAAAGTCTCCGGTAAAGCGGTCATTCCAGCGAAACATGCGGATGGCACGACCCCGGTTTATCGCGTCTTTGATCCGTGTATCTGGAAAAAGGATGGTATGTACTACTCGCTTTCAGGTGGCACGCTTCCACACGGACCCGGTGGCAAACGTGTCCGCGCCAACTTTTTGCTCCGTTCAGCAGACCTCGCGAATTGGGTCTATCTGCATCCCTTCATTGAAGACGACCAATTCACATTAGTCGGTGATGACGGCGCGTGTCCGTATTTTTGGCCCATCGGCGACCGACACATGCTCCTCTTTTTCAGTCACATGAGCGGTGGGCAATACCTGCTCGGTGATTATGACACGGAACGCGACAAATTCATCGTGACCGCAGGGGCAAAGAACAATTTTGGCGCAGCATCTCCCGCTGGTGTCCATGCACCTTCGGCAACGCCTGATGGCAAGGGTGGACTCATCGTTATCTATAACATGAATCCCGCGAAACCTACCAAAGGTTGGAATCAGATCATGACGCTCCCGCGTCGACTGACCCTCCTCTCCAGAGATGAAGTCGGCGTTGAACCTGCCGGTGATATTGAGTCGTTGCGATATGCGCATCAGCATGTCAACGCGATGACGCTACCCGCAAATGAAGAAGTCGTACTGGACGGTATATCGGGCGATGCGATGGAGCTTGAACTCGAAATCGATCCAAAATCGGCACCGATGGTTGAATTGAACGTCCTGCGTTCGCCACAGAAAGAAGAGTTCACCCGTATCGCTTTCTTCAGAGAACGTGGGCTGCGCAATCCGGACATACCTGACCGTGTTCGCGATAGCCTCCTTACAATTGATTCGTCGTATTCATCGACTGCACCGGATGTCCTTTCACGTGCGCCTGAGACCGGACCGGTTTCCATCGCACAAGACGAGACCCTCAAATTACGGGTGTTCATTGATAAGAGCGTCGTAGAAGTTTTTGCCAATGGGAAGCAGTGTGTTGCGATGCGTGTCTATCCCCACAGGGAAGATAGCGTTGGTGTCTCATTACGTTCACAAGGGCAAGCCTGCGAACTCAAATCGCTGAATGCTTGGCAGATGAAGAATATTTATGAATAATAGCGTCGTTTCAGGTAGCTCTATCAAATATGCTGCGGACCTTGATAATGTTAGAGAGGTCACACTCCACGGCACGGCAGATTTATCGTTCTGGGCAGAGATGTTGCGCAAGGAAGGTTTCTTTCCATACCAAGAAGCCGATAAGGCGATCCTATTGCTCAGTGCAGTAGACGCAAAATGGCGGGGATTTAAGTTTCGGGAGCTTGTTATCGCTGTTGGTATCTGTTATAATGAAAGTGGAACGAGTTTGGATGGATATTATCTATCATACGCGTTTAACTCCTCCAAACTGTTGGCTTTTTCGGAACGGGTGTTTTTTGGGACCCCCTATTCTCAAGCCGACATCCAACTCGAAAACAAACTCCCGGCTTTTATTAAAGTATACGATAGGGTAGAAGTGCTCCTCCACGCAGAAATGGCGATGCCAGAGGCAGCGCCGATAGTGGAATATCTGGAGTGGAAGGGACCAATTTTTCTGCCAAATAGGCGTGGTAAATTCTTTGCTATCCTGGCGGGTGAGACGGCAATCTATCCGTTTTCACCCGAAACCGATCGGTTTGAAATCAAACCGAGATCTCGCCACGAAATTTTTCGGCAGCTGATTGACAGCGATTTCACGGGGGGTGTCTGGAGTCTGAGAAGCAGTGCCCGCCACGCAAAGTCGAAGACTTATAAATGAGATGCTGAGTTTTGAATTGAAGTATCGGGAAGAGAAGTAAAAAGGTTAGCCTATGTTTGATGTAACTCCTTTGTTCATAGTTTGTCTGGTGTTCTTCTCAATCCAACTGGCTGCGGTAGCACGAAGTGTTAGTATCTGTGAACCTGTGGTTCCACCGGCTGCTGTCCGCGAAACCTTTAACCTTGATCCATTTTACAAACAGTGGATCGATGTAGAAGGATTGCCTGTTGTCGCCTCAGCAAAGGTGAATCCGTATGCTGTCAAAGAAGCAGGGTGGCTCATTCGGCAGATGATAGGACATCGGGGGGACATATTGCAAGCACTCGCAAAAAATAACGTGCGTTTTGCTGTGATGGCGCATAGCGAACTGACAACCGAAATTCCTGAACATAGTGATCTACAACCGGACTATTATTGGGACCGGCGGGCTCGCGGTTTGGGTTCTACACCGGCGAGACCAGCGGTAAGTTGTGGCGAGGAAAATCTGCTGAATTATTCAGGTGATCCCTATTCAACTGAGAATATTCTGGTTCACGAATTTGCACATGCGATTCACCAGATGGGCTTGAGGACGGTGGATCCTGAATTTGATGACCGTCTTAAAACAATATATGATGTTGCACTCGAAAAAGGGTTGTGGGAGAACACTTACGCCATTACAAACAGAGCAGAATACTGGGCTGAAGGCACACAATCTTGGTTTGACACGAACCGGGCAAACGATGATCAACACAACCATGTTGATACCCGTGACAAGTTGAAAGTATACGACCCAGCACTCGCTGCGCTGCTCACTGAGGTTTTTGGGGATACGGACTGGCGATACACGCAGGCAATAACTCGTTTGCATCTCTCACATCTCCAAGGATTTAGTCCTGAAGCGTCTCCAAAGTTTGAGTGGCCTCCTGAATTGATCGAATTGACGGAGTTCCATCAGCAATTGAAAGACCCAGACAGCGATGGTGATGGAAAATGGATTAACTTGGATGCACAAAATCTAAATTCGCTGCCGTCTCTAAAATCTGGGGACGATGACACGGAAACTGCGATCCTTTTTGTGAATAGCATGGATGCCGAGATCGCCTATTATTGGGTGGATGATGCGGGGAATGAGAAATTCTATGGCAAGATTGCTCCAGATGCCTTCGTCAATCAACACACGTATAACGGGCATGTGTGGCTCATCAAAGACGTGGACGGAAATAACCTTGCTGTATTTCGCGCTGAGGCGGAAACGGGACGAGTACTTGTTAGCACAGCGTCAATGAATAGGCGAGATGGAGGGGACGAGTGAGTGAAATTGTTCAAAAGGTTACTGCATTCATAATACGCGAGCGAAACAGTATCAAAGAATTACTTGTTTTCAAGCATCCGACGGCAGGCATCCAAATTCCTGCAGGGACCGTTGAAGAAGGCGAAGATATTGAAACTGCCGTTAAAAGAGAAGTTTATGAAGAAACAGGCTTACGGTTTGTAGAAATTGAAGACTATTTGGGTTGTTTTGAAAATGAATTGGAAAATAACCAAAGAATCATAGCGGAAACAACACACGTTTATATTCAACCCAACTTAGATGCGATGCCTTACAAGCGAAAGCTACCCAAAGGGCTAACCGTTGATTACCTTTCCACACGGGAAGATTTCACACACATTTCGTACATTGCGTATGAATATGACCAGTTTTACGAGCCTATCTGCATTGACACTAACATTACCGGGTGGGTGCCGAATGAAAAAGTGAGTGCCCAGAAGAAAAGACATTTTTTTCACTTATCCACGCAAGAGGAAACAGCGGACGCGTGGGAATTAAAGAGCGACCAAGGGCACATTTTCAAGCCCTACTGGACACCGCTTTCGCCGAAACCTAATATTATACCACCACAGGACCAATGGTTGGATTTCGTCTATGAGAAAATCTGAATTGTGGTAAAATAAACGTTAAGATAAACTGCGGCTAATTTTACGCCTTGTGCTAATTAGATTTTTTATAGACCTGTTTTTATGCGAGGACGAGGTCTTTGAGTTTCATCAAAGGGCGTCCGAGACACTGATTCAAGAAAACACCGAGCAGACACGCCCCGAGCTTATTGCTCATGCGGGTCA
>JAJECD010000051.1 GCA_022822215.1 Candidatus Poribacteria bacterium
GTGACGAGATGGTGCAGTCCCGCTGGACCTGTGCTACCAATGTACATGCTTGGACGCTTCCTGACGGCTTCAAGACCTTCAAGGATTTGAATGTCACTGGCTGTATATGTTCGTTCTTTTTTTGCCATATTTCGTGTGGTACCTCGCTATGGGTTGACCAGATGGAATGAACCATCGGTTTGGGTTGGGTGGATATGCACTATGGCATCGCGCGACTGATCTTAAAAAAATATATATTAAGTATGACGTAATCAAGAGCGAAATGGTTTCAGTATTGTAAGTAACATACCCTTTTTTATGCCGGACACTGTTAGAATGTCCTGATAATAGAATACCTTATTTTTTCGCTTTTGTCAAGGGTATTTTCACGACTTTGTTAAGAGTTATCTTTGCTTTGTGTAGTGAATAATTGTCGAAGTGATTTTTTTAATCTTGTATCTGTTACGTTGGCAAGTGCCTGCTCAATTTGTTCTAATTCTTCAGGGGTTGTACGATGGGTAGTATCGGTGTTGGTTGGCTGTGATGGTTCATGGGAGGGTTTGGGCTGATTTGCGTTTGTGTCCTGGGGGGATGCTGTCTCTAACGAACGCAATTCTATTCGCAGGTCTGTGAGAATGGGTTGTCCTAATGCTGCGTTCAGATCGGCTATAATTCTCTGTTTGAGGAGGAGGAGTTCTCGCTTATACGGCGGATATTCCGTATAGATTTTCAGGATGCCATCTGAAAGTGATACGGGTATTGTTTTTGTACCAAACGGGGCACCGAGGCGTTTTCGCCAGAGGTCAAAAACTTTCTGCTCGAGCATCTTCGGTTCAAGATCGTTTCGCTGAATAATTTCTGTGAGGATATTACCTACGTTCTCTGTTTTCTGCATTTGTGACCTCGTTTTTTTGATGCTTACTTTTCGGCGTGGGCTGATTGGCTAATCTGGGCGTTTTTAACGGTCAGGACATTTGCTTCACGAAGATGGTGGACGAGCGGTTCAGCATGCGTCGCTGTGATGAAAGTCTGTGCACTCAGATTTTGGAGGACTCCTAAGAGGTAGCCTATGCGTTTATAGTCCAATTCCGAGGTAACATCATCAAGAAGTACGATCGGGTTTCGCCCAGTTGTGGCATGAATTAATTCTAATTCCGCCAGTTTGAGTGCTAACGCGATCGTTCGCTGTTGCCCTTGTGAGCCGTAAGCGCGCGCGACTTCACGGCATATCCCATTTTCTTCCGTGAGAGGGTTGTATGTGCTTATCGCTTTCTCCGTATCAGTGTCTGAAATTTGCGATTCGCTCTCGCTTAGGACCGTAGATGGTTGATTCTCCAATTCGATGAGGAAATCGTCACGGTGCGGTCCGACTAACGTTGTTCCTCTCTGTAAATCTGCGGTGCGCGAAGCCTTTAACGTCTCGCGAAATTGCTCGGTAATCTCGCTTTCACTCGTAATTGGAACCGGTTCAACTTCAGATTCAGCCAACGAAGTTGGGTCTGTAGATATGCATTCCGAATTGTTGTCTATCCCACTGTTCCTTGACATACCGACCTGCACGGATGCGGAACGATATGTCAGTGCTAAGTTTTCTCGGCCACCGGTAAGTTTTTGATGGTTGTGCCTGGCATAATTTTTCAATTGGTCGAACACTTGTAAACGTTTTAGCGTAATAGCAATGCCGTGCGTGAGCAGAAGCTTATCCCAAGCGTCTAACTGAGCCGCGTCGACAAAAGTTGTACGAATTTGTTTTAGCAGTTCGTTCCGTTGTTTGAGAACTAACTGATATTTTTGTAGATGCTGTAGATAATTGGTATCAATCTGTGCAATCAGCAGGTCCAGAAATCGTCGCCGTTCCGCAGGTGCGCCTTTCACTAATATGAGAGATTCCGGCGCAAAAAATACGGCGTTGAACTGTCCGATCCACTCAGAGCGTTTCGTATGAAGAACGCCGTTCTTTATCAGCTTGAACTGCCCACGTGCCCGCTTCGATGCTTCAAGAGATATTATATCATTGCTGCTATTTGTCAACACGCCTTTCAGGTAAAAACCGGGTGCGTTGTGTCGGATGAGTTCGGCATCTCGCGTGGCACGGTGGGATTCAGCGGTGCAGAGGAAGTAGATTGCTTCAAGCAGGCTCGTTTTTCCTTGCGCATTCCCGCCGATGATCAGGTTAACTGGCTTGGAAAAGCTCACTTCACAGTCGATATAGTTACGAAAATTGCGCAGAAGGATGTTGTTTAAAAGCATTGGTTTGTTGGGATAGAAAAAAAATGTTTTTGACTCGCATGTAGATTTACGCGTAAAACACGATTGTGTGTGATAAGAAATACTGCCTTAGAATTTTTTCTTTTTCTTTGCCTTGTTAACTTATCCACAATCCCTCCTAATAGTACTAATTACGATATATATACAAATTTTAAATTAGTAGTAGTAGTAGGGGGTGTTGATAAGTGGATAACTCGCTTAAACCCTTGCTGCCACTGGTAACTCCCCTGTTGATAGATTGTTGATAACTTTCCGAGTTATCAACAGGTTGTCAACAGAACGACAAAATATGTAAATTATCCACAAGTTATCCACAATTGCAAAACAGTTATCCACAAGTTATCCACAAGTTATCCACAATTATAAAACAGAGTTATCCACAAGTTATCCACAGTTTTTTTGCAGTTATCCACAAATTATTAACACGGTTGAGGTGCAACACAAAAGTTAAAATGCAGAACGTCAGTCTCATAAATAAGGTACGACATAGGGTTGAAGGACGGAAATTGGAAAGTAGGGAACGTTAAGAGCGCTTAATGGAATTGATCGAGTAATATCGTAATTGATTCTTGCTCATCATCATTTTCGTTTATTATTTTTTCTATCTGCTTGCAGGCATGAATAACAGTGGTGTGGTTTCCCCTATTAAAGGCTTGTGCGATATTTGCGTATGACATTTGTGTGAGCTCTCTGCACAGATACATGGCAACTTGGCGTGGGTATGCTAATACCTTGGTTCGCTTCTGAGAAACGAGATCCGCCGGTTCAATCCCAAAGTAGTCGGCAACAACTGTCTGTATACCCTTTGCTGTAGCGGTTTTTCGCTGGCGGAGTGGCGAGGCGGGACCAACATCGCCAAGGATCTGCCGGGCAAAGTCTACACTTAGGGTTTCCTTAAGTATTGAAGCCTGTGCCACAAGACGAACGAGTGTGCCTTCGAGTTCTCGGATATTGGTTGTGACTACCTCAGCGATATAACTCAGGACCTCATTGGGAAGTTCTATCTCTTGGTCATAACATTTTTGTTGGAGTATCCCGATGCGCATTTCGTATTGGGGCCGGTCAATTTCAGCCACCATTCCCCACTCAAAGCGTGAGCGGAGGCGTTCCTCTAAGTTTTCGAGATTCCCAGGCGGTCGATCGCTGGTCATAACTATCTGGTTTGAGTTCATGTGGAGGTCGTTAAAGGTATTAAAAAATTCCTCTTGTGTTCCCTCTTTGCGCTGCAAGAACTGTATATCGTCGATAAGGAGTAGGTCGGCAGTTCGGTATTTTGTCCGGAAGCCTTGTGCGGATGTCCGATTGACGATAGATTCTACGTACTCGTTCATGAAGGTTTCTGACGTAACGTACAACACCTTCTTTTCTGGCTGGTTGCCTGAAAGTCGGTTGCCGATGGCATGCAACAAATGCGTTTTGCCTAATCCGACTTCACCGTAGATAAAAAGCGGGTTATAGTCGCGTCCGGGATTTTCCGAGACAGCCAAGGCAGTTGCGTGACACACGCGATTACTGGAACCGACGATGAATCTGTCAAATCTATAGTTTGGATTAAGTCCAGTCTGAACTTGTCGGAGTGGCGTGGGCGGGTCGTCAATTGCGGTATTATTTCGGTGGGTCGGTCTTTGAGGTTGTATCTCACTCAGGTCTTCGTCTTCATCGGCAGTTGATTCATCTACTGTAAGGATAAGGGCGCATTGGGCACCGATGAGTGTGGCTAATACCCGTTGGATATCGGCGCGAAACCGCTCCTCAATCCTTGCACGCGTATACGCAGACGGGACAGCTATATTCAAGGCTTCTGCTGTAATTGAGAGAGGAACTACTTGATGAAGGTAGACATCCTGTCGCGCCGCATCGCTAAGTTTTTCCAGTATTTCTAACCAAATTTCGTTTGGGGTTTGCCGCATAAGGTGAGTCCTAAATTCTACGTGTACCTTCCATGAATATTTGCAAGCCACGCACTGCCTGCTTTAGTTGCGGGAAAATGCTTTCAGGTTGTCTTTTTTTTGGACGTTTTGTTGTGAAATGTGTGTAAGTTTAACGTCCACTCAGGCGTGCCATTAAAAATTAATACTAAAAAATATCATACCATTTTTTTGCAAAAATGTCAAAAATTTTTGTCGAGGCAAATTTGTGGTATGGGTACTGTTGACAAAACATTCTGGACCGAAATCTAAATTTTGTCAACCTATTTTTTGCGGATTTCTGACACAAAACGCGTCGAAAAATTTGACAAACACGCAAAAATGGCGTATCATTTTAAAACGCATATAGTGCTTTCTGGCGCACTCACACTAAAACGTACGAGGCAGAAAATAAGGATATAATTCCCCATTTGCTTGGTATCAAGACAGAGGAAAGGAGCTATTCATGAAACGCACATATCAACCCCATCGTCGTAAACGGAAAAATAAATTTGGGTTCCGTAAACGCATGTCTACGCGATATGGAAGACAAACGATCTCGCGCCGCCGCGCGAAAGGACGAAAGGTCCTGAGTGCCTAAGGATGGACTTTCGTTAAAACGGCACATCTGGAGGGCAGCCCAGGAGCAATAGATTAAAAAATGCCTCGAACTTTTGAACTGCCTCATTTCTACCACAGTCCGATCATTTCCGTCGTAAAACACGTCCGCCGAGAAATTGATGCCCGAAAGCGGGACCTTTCCCCTACGTTATTGGACTTTGGGCCTGTCCGCTTTAAGATAGCGCGCCACTTCGGTTTCTGTTACGGGGTCGAAAATGCCATTGAAATCGCCTACCGCGCGTTGGCAGAAAATCCAGACAAACGCATCTTCCTGTTGTCCGAGATTATTCATAATCCGCATGTGAACGAAAATTTAAGGGAGCGAGGGGTCCGGTTCCTGATGGATACCGCTGGCGCGTCGCTGCTCCCTTTCGACATTTTGATGCCCGATGATGTCGTCATTGTTCCTGCATTCGGGACGACGCTTGAAGTCGAGCAGTCTCTTAAGGAACGAGGCGTTACCCTCACGGCTTATAATACGACCTGCCCGTTTGTTGAGAAGGTGTGGCGGCGGAGTGAAGAGATTGGCAAACAGGATTATACCGTTGTTATTCATGGGAAACGGTACCATGAGGAGACACGGGCGACGTTCTCCCATGCCCAAGCGAGCGCGCCCGTTGTCGTGGTCCGCGATTTTGCGGAAGCACAGGCTTTAGCGAAGGTTATCTCTGGTGAAAAAGGCACTGCCTTCTTCTTTGAAAAGTTTGCGGATCGTTTCTCTCCCGGCTTCGATCCGACCGTTCATCTCAAACGCATCGGTGTTGTCAATCAAACGACTATGCTCGCCACTGAAACAGAAGCGATTGCGGATTTGCTGCGAGAGGCTGTCAGGAAAACGTATGGCAATGCTGAAGTGTCTACGCATTTTGCTGATACGAAAGACACGCTCTGTTATGCGACAAAAGAAAATCAGGATGCCACACTCGCTCTCATTGCCGATGGTGGTAATGTCGCTGTTGTTGTTGGTGGCTATAACTCTTCTAATACCAGCCATCTTGTGGAGCTTTGTCAACAGCATCTCCCTACCTATTTTGTCCGAAATGCAGATGAACTGCTCAGTCCTAAACAGATCCGCCATCTTGACTTAGAAACAAAAACGGTGAAGATTACAAAAGATTGGCTTTTTGAGACGGTCGAGGTGCCGGCGTTAGAAACGGCTATTGACATCGTTCTGACTGCGGGGGCTTCTTGTCCGGATGTCCTGCTCGATGAGGTGCTGCAAAAGATTGTTGGGTGGTTTCCAGGCACTCGTCGTGTTGAGGAGGTCTTGGCACCGTATAGCACGCTTTAACGGTAGGTTTTCTAAATTTCTATAACGTCGATAGCGTTTTCAGCAATGCTGATGTTTGTGAGGGGGTGCCGACGCTGATTCGGACATGGTCGCGCAGATGGGGTGTGTCAAAATATCGGATGAGAATGCCCCGCTCGGCTAACGCGGCTTTCAATTCCGCTGCATCTCTTCCGATAACCCGCGACAAGATGAAATTCGCTTCGCTCGAATACGGCTCCAAAAAATCAAATTCCTGTAGTGCCTGATAAAGCCTTCCGCGTTCTTCTACAATTTTTTGTACATTCTCCCGCAAGTAATCCACATCTGACAATGAAGCCAATGCCGCTGTCGCGCCTGCAAGGTTTACATTGTAGGGCTGCTTAATCTTCAACAGATGTGAAAGGATCCACTGCGGAAAGATCCCATATCCGACCCTTAATCCTGCCAGTCCTGCCCACTTGCTGAATGTCCGAAGCACAATCAGGTTTTCATGTGCTAACACCCAATCCGCACGGCTCTCACCGGCGAATTCAATATAGGCTTCATCCAGGACAACGATCAATGGCAGCTCGAGGAGCCGCCGAAGGCACGCGTCGTCAAGCGTCCCACCGTCAGGATTGTTTGGACTAGTAATAAAAATGATTTTGGGGTTACTGGCGTTGTGAGTCAGGGCAGCTATTGATTCAATATCTAACGAAAAGTCCGCTTTTCGCTCAATATTGATTGTGATTCCACCGTTAAGTTCTGTGTCAAAACGGTACATTCCAAACGTTGGCGGGCAGTTAATGACTGCATCCCCAGGGGCGATGAATAGCCTAATAATGAGATCAATGAGTTCGTCTGCCCCGTGCCCCACAACGATGTGGCTTGCCTCAATCTCTGTGTATTGGCTGAGGGCGTGACGGAGCGATGTACTGTCCGGGTCTGGGTATATGTGATAATAAGTT
>JAJECD010000339.1 GCA_022822215.1 Candidatus Poribacteria bacterium
GCCTTTTAGGTAGGCACTGCCATTCCACTATAGGGACGGTAGCAAGTGGTACGGAGATTTTCCTATTACACAGTCGTAGTGGTGGTACTCGTAGGGTGCCACCTTACCTTATGGTATGTCCGAGAGGGAGTCTGCCAAGAAATTGGTGATGCGGACATCGCAGCACAGATTCACGCCTATAAGGTACAACTTGCCGCTGACGGTTCTCAGATTGAGGTTCGACTGCAACTTGCAAAGGCTTATCTCCGAATTGCGGCTTACACGGAAGCGGTCGAGGCGTATCAACAATTAATAGCCGCTGTCGAAGTAGCCCCTAACTCGGAAATTTCAGCGGAGGCATACTACGGTTTGGGGTTGGCATACACAGGGCTTGAAGCGTTTGAAGATGCTATCGCTGCATACCAGCAGGCAATTACGTATAGACCGGATTGGGCATACAGCCACGCGGCGTTAGCGAGTGCCTATGCCAACATGCATCGTTACACCGAAGCCCTTAACGCCTACAAAGTTGCTGTTAAACTCGATCCGACTGATGAGATGATTCATCATCAACTTGGGAATGTCTATAGCAAACGTGGGGAAAGCGCAGCGGCGATACGGCATCAGCAACAGGCAATTGCCATCGCACCGGCGTTCGCAGCTGCGCACCATCAACTCGGTCTCCTCTATGCCCAAGAAAAGCAGTGGTCTCAGGCGATTACAGCCTATCGGACTGCCTACGCGTATGACGCAACATTAGTTGAAGCACTCTACAATCTCGCGCAGGCACACCTCCGTACGGGAGATACGGCGGCGGCACGCGAGCAGATGGCACTTTTCGAGAAACAGAAAGCGGCACTAATACCACTCTCCCAGCTGCGCGGGGCACTGCAACGGACGCAAGAGACAAAAGATCGGGCGCAGCTCCTCGCTAATATCGGTAGACTCTACCTTAAAAACGGACACTATGAGAAGGCGGTCTGGGAATACCAGAAAGCCCTCGGCATGGATGCGGGACTTGTGCCTGCACATAACGGCATCGGTATCGCCTACACGATGCTTGAGAGGTATCCAGAAGCCGTTGCAGCACAACAGAAAGCGTTGGTGCTCCAACCCGATTTCGCGCAGGCTTATGCAGGACTCGGCTTGGTATATTTCAGGCAGAACAAGTTAGAACTCGCGTTGGAACACTACCAACACGCCGTCGCTCTGGAACCCGATTTTTTAGAGGCGCATCTGAAGATTGGGACAACCCTACGGAAAGAAAGGCGTTATGCAGAAGCACTTGATACATATCGGACACTTCTCAGACTTAAGCCCGACGCTCCTGAGATACATCACAATTTAGGTATCTGTTATGCCCGCCAAGCGAAATCGGATTTAGCAGCGGCACGTCGTTATACCGAGGCAGCCATCCGCTTGAACCCGAACGTCGCGAGTTATTACAACACACTCGCCCTCATTGATTTTCGGCGCGGCGATTATTTGCAAGCAGAGCAGGCAATCCGAAAGGCGTTGGAATTTGATCCCGAAAATCCGAATTATCAGCAAGGGTTAAAGCAGATTTTGGGAAAATTGGGGACTGAGTAAACATTTACTTAACCATACGGAGTAAGGCGAAGAAGGGGCGTTATTGGCGTAATATATTTTAAATCTAATGCTTTCTATTTGACACTCACAAGCAAATATGATTTACTATACATAGTTGAAGCAGATTGTAAACTCCTAACAAACGCCACCAATCGGACTTCCTAAGTGTTTGCGTAGTACTGTTTAAATTATTGCATATCTGCCACGGCCCGCGGTGCCACGCGAAATAACAATACCATTCGGAATTAAAAAATAGAAAGGATTTATATGGCATACGCAAGTCTTGAAGAGTTCGTGAAAGCCTTGAATCGGGCAGGCGAACTCAAACGTATTAAAACGACTGTATCCCCCGACTTAGAAATCAGTGAGATTACCGATCGCGTGAGTAAAGCAGGTGGGCCTGCGCTCCTATTCGAGAAGGTCGAAGGCAGTCGGATGCCACTCCTGATTAATACCTACGGCTCATATCAACGGATGGCGATGGCACTCGGTGTTGATAACCTTTCGCAGATCGCATCCGAGATTGAGGCGATGATTAAGCTGGAAGCACCCGATTCACTTCTGGATAAGATGAAAATTCTCCGCCTCCTGTCCCAACTGGCAAACTTTCCACCGAAGACCGTCAAACGCGGTGCTTGTCAAGATGTCGTCCTGACGGACGAAGAAGCCTCCTTGGATGTCCTGCCGCTTATTAAATGCTGGCCCCTTGATGCCGATAGATATATCACGCTGCCACAAGTTTTTACGCATAGCCTAAAAACCGGTCAACGCAATGTCGGCACGTATCGTTTACAAAAATTAACGCCATATACGCTGGCGATGCACTGGCAGATCCATCACGACGGCGCGGCGCATTATCGAGAGTATCAACAGGCAGGACAACAGATGCCTGTCGCAATCGCGCTCGGTGGGGATCCGGTGATGTCTTATATAGGCACGGCACCGCTACCCTCTGGGATTGATGAGTTACTGTTCGCGGGTTTTCTCCGAAAAGCAAACGTTGAGATGGTGCCTGCCAAGACGATCGACATGCTTGTGCCTGCGGATGCGGATATTGTGATTGAAGGGTATATTGAGCCGGGTGAGACCTGTACAGAGGGCCCCTTTGGGGATCATACAGGATTTTATTCGTTAGCCGATGAATATCCACTGCTCCATATTACAGCGATTACGCACCGCAAGAATCCGATCTATCAGACCATCATTGTTGGCAAACCACCTATGGAAGACTGCTATATGGGAAAGGCGACTGAACGGATTTTTATGCCACTGATTAAGACGCAGCTTCCGGAACTCGTGGATATGAATTTGCCGTTATTCGGTGTATTTCACAATTTCGCACTCATTTCTATTGATAAACGCTACCCGTATCAGGCAAAAAAGATGATGCACAGTTTTTGGGGACTTGGGCAGCTGATGTTCAGCAAGATTATCATCGTTGTCGATAAAGATGTTGACGTTCAGAACGTGGAAGAGGTGCTTTTCTACGTCGGTAGCAATGTCGACCCGAAACGCGATGTAACAATTGTTGAAGGACCCGTCGATGTGCTTGATCACGCTTCGCCACTTATGGGTGCGGGGTCAAAGATGGGTATCGATGCGACCACGAAATGGCCCGAAGAAGGCTATCAACGCGAGTGGCCTGAGGAGATTCGGATGTCTGATGAGGTCATCGAATTGGTGAATGAAAAGTGGAAGAAATATGGGCTTTGAGAAATTAGGAGAAAAACGATGGCAGAAACGATTTACGACGTTGCGGTAATTGGCGCGGGACCGGCAGGGGCGCAAGCGGCAGTCTCAGCGAGCCACCAGATGCGGCACGTCTTAGTCCTCCACTCGGGAAAGGTGAGTTTTAGCAGAGGACGTGCTTATTGGTCGAAGTCGGTCGAGATTGAAGACGCTCCGGTATTTCCGGGTATCATCGGACCGAATTTTGCAAAAGAACTGATGCGGTGGATGGAGAGCCGACCGGTTGTCGATTTTATGATTGGTGGAGAAAAACGTAAAACCGGTATCGACATTCGCGATGGCCTTGTTCTAAACCTCAAAAGGAACGGTGTGCTGTTTGAACTCGAAGCCTCCACGAAAACCCTCAAACGCGGTAGGGAGGTAGCGGTAGAGCACTTCAAGTCTCGAACTGTTGTTGTTGCCGCTGGGTTTGATGACAAGTGGCCCGATATTGAGTTTGAGCCGGGTGAAGAGCGACTGTATAAACAGTACGCCACCGTCTTTCGCTATGCTGGCAATCGAAAAGGGTGGCACGTCTGTATCCGTTGCGATGGGCATTTGCACGTGAACGAGCATCTCGCACTCCTCGGTGTCGGCGACTATATCTACGAGGCAGCAATCGGTGCACAGGACTTCACAGATAAAATCACAATCCTAACGAACGGTAGACCGCACGGCATGTCGCCCCCTGTGCTGAAACAGATTCGGGAACGTAAAATTAATATCATTGAAACAAAAATCAAACGGCACATTGGCGAAAAAACAGACCTTCTGGGTTTCGAGATGATTGATGGTAGCGAGTTGTTCTTCCACGGATTTCTCGTCGACGAAGGGTTAATCCCAAACACGAAATTCCTTGAAGGCTGGGATTACCAGAAAGATGAGGAAGGTTTGATTATCGCAAACGAGGATATGCAGATGCTGGATAGTAAAGAGGCGCCAATTCCCGGTCTCTTCGCCGCGGGTGACATCATATCCGGCGAGCGGAACCTCATTGCAACGGCGTTCGCCCTCGGACAGGAGGCGGGTTTGTCGGCATCAGACTCCTTGCGCCGATGGCATTCCCCAGCTGAGGAGGCAAACGGCTAAATGCAAGATGGACAGAGAGAGACTTTCTACATCATTGATACACACGCTGAGATATTCCGAGCGTATTACGCGATCCGCACCGGGTTAACGAGTAGCGTTACAGGCGAAGCGACACACGCTGTGTTTGGGTTCGCGGGAACGCTCATTAGAATCCTAACGCAACTTAAGCCGAAATATCTCGTCGCTGCGATTGACACACCCGGCAAAACGTTTCGCAATGACCTGTATGCAGAATATAAGGCAAACCGATCCGCACCCCCTGATGATCTCGTGACCCAGATTCATCGTATTTTGCAATTGCTTGATGCATTCGGTATTCTAACGCTTGGTAAACCTGAGTTGGAAGCAGATGACATTATAGCATCTCTCACACAAACAATCCTCAATACCCCCGCGGCAGATAATGTAGATGTTACCATCGTTTCGAGAGACAAAGACCTCGAACAACTTCTCGGTGATCGGGTAGCCATGTTAGATCTTTACAAGGATACGATCATCGATGTCCAATCCTTGTGGGAGACAAAAGGCATAAAACCGTCACAGGTCGTTGATGTGCTGGCACTGATGGGAGATAGTTCAGACAACGTACCGGGTGTCGAAAAAATCGGTTTGAAAACAGCGGCACAATTGATTCAGCAGTACGATTCCGTTGAGGGTATCTTTGAGCATATCGAGGAAATCAAGGGAAAACGTCGCGAGAATCTGGAGAAAGCACGCTCGCAAATTGCCCTGGCGCAACAACTTGTGACGTTGAGACGAGACGCGGATTTAGACTTCTCAATGGAGCGGGCTTGCGTTAAACCGCTTGACCTCAAGAAAATCCTACCGCTGTTTGAAGAACTGGAACTTAAGCATTATCAGCAGGTCGTAACGGAACTCGCCGAGGGCGACGCTGCGTCTGATACATCAACCATCAATCAGCCGACAACGCGTAAGGAACGCGTTGCAGCGTTGGCACGAAAAACGGATGCTATCTTGGATAAAGGCGACTACGATACGGCGGAAACAGGTGCCTATTCGGCAATCGTTACACACGCCGAATTGAAAGAACTCGTCAAGACGCTTTCGGCACAAGAGATTTTCAGCTTTGACACCGAAACGGACGGCTTGGCACGCGAGTCAACGCTTTGTGGTATCAGTTTTTCGTGGGCACCGAAGCAGGGGGTTTATGTCCCGATCCGCTCCCCGCAATCGGAGCGTCATCTCGATGCCGACACCGTGCTTTCCGCACTTAAACCGATTTTGGAAGACCCGGACCTACCGAAATGTGGGCATAACCTGAAATTTGATACCGGTATCCTCATCCGAAAAGGGATTAAACTCCAAGGCGCTGTTTTCGATACCTTATTGGCAAGTCAATTGGTTGACGCTCGGACCCCTTCTCATAATCTTGAGACGTTGGCACTCCTTCATTTGAATCATAAAATGATCTCCTTTCAAGAGTTAACCGCAGCTGCCGGCGATAACAACAGTGATGAGACGAAGGATTTAGGAGAACTATTTGAGGCAGTATCAGAAGAACAGAAAACAATTGATCAGATCCCGTTAGCACAGGCGACAATCTATGCCGCAGAAGATGCTGATATTGCGTTACGGCTTTATCACTTCCTGACCCCGAAATTGGAAGAGATGGGGATTATGGCGTTAGTCCGTGATATAGAATCGCCGCTTGCGCCTATTCTCGCCGAGATGGAATATAACGGCATCGTTTGCGATAAAGCAGAACTCAAACGTCAAAGCAGTATAATTAGCCAACTCGTCAATGCCCGGCAAGAAGAAATTCATGAAATCGTTGGGTACCCCTGCAATATCGATTCGCCGCGGCAGCTGGCGCAAGTCCTATTTGAGGAACTCGATTTCAAACCGGTAAAACGGACACGCGGTGGTAACGTTTCTACGGATGTGACGGTCCTGGAAGCCCTCTCTTTGCGGGAGGATATCAATAATCCGAAAACGAGTGTGCCGCGTCTCATTATCGAATACCGTCAATTCCGCAAGTTGCAGAGCACCTACTTGGCGCAGCTTCAGGCGGCAGTAGACCCCAAAACCGAGCGTATCCACACCCATCTCTACCAACTCACAACAGCAACCGGACGTTTGAAGTCTGATCGACCGAATTTACAGAACATTCCAGTCCGTACAGAAATCGGGAGACAGTTGCGGCGTGCCTTCATAGCACCAGCGGGACACAAGTTAATCTGTGCGGATTATTCACAGATTGAACTCCGTATCCTTGCACACTTCAGCGAAGACGCGCATTTAATCGAAACGTTCACTGAGGATTTAGACATCCACACAGCAGTCGCTTCGCAGG
>JAJECD010000162.1 GCA_022822215.1 Candidatus Poribacteria bacterium
GTTCATGTGGCTTCGCAGATAAAGGCGAGTAACTCATCAAAGCCACAGCTCCCATTGCAAACAAAATACTATTTATATATGCCATGAAATGTCTGTTGTTATTTTTCATCAGAGGCTTGCCCTTCGGCTATCCGGCTGGAAAGCCTTTCTACGATGAGATGTCAGTGAGTGGCATCAAGCTGCTGCTGAACTTGCTGCTAAAATATACGTCCTGTCAAAAAACCACGCGTTCTATCGCATCGGCAATTTGACATGATTTGTCAAGAGAGGTTGGAGCACGGCATCATACTCCTGGAACCCTATTGGTATCCGACCTAATTCTCGTTGAAAAACATCGGGATAATAATACTGGGTCAATCCAAGACTGCCCGAAGGATGTCGAATCAGTTTGACTTCAATGGCACCAGGCACTTTTTCACCGATGCTACGCAGTATCTCATAGCGTTCATATTTAATCTCGTCGAGACGCGCTTTATCTTCAGGGGCTTGTGTAAAACCCTCGCGTCCGTCTGATAGGCGAAAATAGTTACGGCGCTTGCGAATTTCTTCTCTTTCATAAAGCAAGTCCGTCGCGCGTTCAAGTTGAAAATTAATGAATTCTATCGTCTGCTTGAGCGTAGGATCCTCGGTGTTGTCCTCAGAGGTTTCACGGAGTTCATTAGGGAAGTCTTCCATATTCGTTTCAAAGAGAGCCTCCATGTCCACGATAGGTCGTTCCGCTGTTGTCTCAAAGACCGTGGGGGACGCATTACCAGGGTTTTCTACTTCTATAGGAAGTGTTTGCGTTTGTATGAGGGGGCCTGTCGCGGGTGCCGCTGTGTCTGATCCTACCGATACCGTATCTGTCTTATGCTCGGATGTCGGCAGGGGGTCCACGGACTTGTAAATCACAATCGGTTCTGGGGGAGGCTGTGTCTGTAGCAGGTAGAGCCCTATGGCAACAATCGCTATGAGCGCCACGGCCGCCGGTAACCAGTATTTTCGACGAAACATCCGTTCATTTTCTCCTCTTGTTTTTCCATTGGAAAGTAGTGATGCAGCACTCTGATTTCGTTCCACCAAAATGGGCGACTGTTGTTGCAATTCTTACAGATTACCACATCACAAAACATTTTGAGTTCTCTTCGATTGTTTAAGAGCAACTCCCTGTACTACCGGATTTGACGCAATCTTGACCCGAACAAATTTCTACCCAGTCTCCCCCATAGGTTCTGACCGAACAGTCATTTTCACACGTCCAATCCAGCGAAACACTAGAATCGCACACATATCGAGGACATGGATCACAAGCGCTAGCCTGAGCACTACCCGCAAGAACACCTAGTGCGCCGGCAGCCACCGAAAACGTTAACCCCGCGCGAACAATCTGATCCGGGCTGACTCCCCCTTCTTCACTTCTAAAGAAATGGGAAAATTTCTTCTGCAATTGGTGATGAAACATCTTTATCTCTCCTTATTAAAATTAAGGGTAGTTGTAAAATGGCTGCTAATAGCCATTTCACGCAATTTAAAGCCATGCGAATTTTCATTTTTTTTTTAGAAACGAAAGATTTCGCACGAGCAATATAACCTCTGCAATCATGTTGCAGAGCATGGTTCCCGCGTCATAAGGTGCGGAAGCCAAGAACTGGAGAACCGAGCTAACGTTAGAGAATCCTCAGCAGTCGTTTGCTACTGTCGTTGGCATGTTTGTTGAACTTTGAGGTAGAGTTGATTGTTAATCATCCGACCATCCAACAACAGTGTAGGCGAGCTGCTAATTCGGAACGGAGTTTCTTGTTTGATGTTTTCTCGCAAAAGGGTAATACCTTCTTGGTTCTCCGAAAGCTGCTGAATGTGATTGACATTTATTTCAAATTTTTCTGCGCACCTTTGCCATGACTCTTCTATGTTTTGGGCACGACACAAGATATATTCAAAGAGTTTCTCAGGGTAGTATTTCTCGATGAGCAGTTGTCTGATGTTTTCAAGTACCTCTTCACGACCGTGCATACTCCGAAAAATCTTACCAATATCCAATTCTTCTTGAGAGTGATCGGTTTCCGAAGCGATAAAATGGAGTTGGAAGTCAACGCGATTTTTATACTTTTGAATCACAGGGAGAATACTGGATTCTGCTTGTGTTCCAAAAGGACAGTAACTCATCACCCATAACTCAACTTTAGGTTTTGAAGGATTTTGTTTAATTCTCCGTTCAAGGTGTTCCTCAAAAGAATTACGAAGTGTGCGAGTGTGATCAATATCAGGATAGTGAAGTTGAACGACTTCATTGAAACCCAGCGAGTGTTCTTGGTCGTGGCACTCCAAACAAACCGTTTGATCAACCTGCTTCTTGATGTAAGGTCCCATAGGGTCACTAACATGCAAACCTCCTGGTCCATGACAAGATTCGCATTGCACACCTTCGTAAAGTTCATTGGATGCATTACTAAACTGGTAACCTGACTCATTTCCAAAACCGGTTACATGGCACGGAACACAATTGGGATGAAGTGCGCGTTGAACCTGCTTTAAGGTATTAAAGGCGTAAGCATGCTTTGTTTCCAACCACTGATTGTGCTCTTCTAAATGACATGTTCGACAACTATCCGCTCCGACTAAGTAATTCTCACTGGATTCAGGAATTAGTTGTGAAGGTAACACAACGTGTGACTTACTCAATTCCGGGTTCTGTGAGATTTTCTGATATAATTCAAGTATAACGTCTTCAACAGCAGGATCAGGAATAATTGCCTCAGAAATATCAACATACTGTATGTGTGGGATAGATGACTCAACCAATGCTACATCAATGACTCCAAGACGCTTACCATTGTTCCCAGGAAATGCGATCAGTGTATCTTCAACGGAAAAAGAGATGGATTCTGAACCAGCAATACTCAGAATTACGTGTATCCCCGAAGCTTGTCGCGCCAACTGTGTACACTCATGCCTTTCTAAGTCCGTAAGTAATACGAAGAAATCAACTTGTTGGTTTTTCAAGAGATGAATCTGATTTTTCACAAAAGACAACAAATTTTCCAACTTTTTTTCTCTTTGATTTACAAGCATTGCTGAAATGACCCCGATTCGATAAACATCACTCTCCAAAATTTCTGACTGTTTGATACTGAAAGGACCATTAGGAACCCCCGAAATAAGCGGAAAGGTAGAACTCAGAGAGCGGATCTGTTGTTCCCAATTGAGGTCTTCTTTCGTTAGGTGAACGAGATCGTATCCTATCAATTTCATTGATCGAATGTAAGCATCGCTTGATAACTGATAAAGGGCATCTACCTCTCGTGTCAGCGGGAAAATTCTACCAATATCTAAATGGACTAAGGATGGATCATTTTTACGTAATTCCTTGATAAGTGTAGCCCTTCTGGAAATTCCTCCCAGCTGTCCGGAGAAACAGCCGCACGGCTGTAAATATCCGTGGGCGTTTCCGGTAAATAAAATTCTGAGAGTGCCATCAGCCGGGGACTCCAAAATTGATTGAGCGACAGTTTCAGTATGTCTTTGTTCCTTTAAAATACGTTCAATTTGGTCAAGTCTCTTATTCTCGTTTAGGACTGAAATGAGTAGAGGCACGGTACATAGTGCAACAACAACTGCAATAAAAAGAATACGATAATGAGTATGTTCTATAAAACGTTTTGAAGTTTTCAATTTTGTGTCCTTTTATAAAGTCCCATAGAATTAAATGCATTTGTGCTGCACTCTTTTGTTAGTGTTGTCATAGACTGATTATGGCAGTTTTGCGCTAACCGGCGTTCCTACCACCTCGGTGCACCTCTGAAAAAGAAAAAATATCGGAGACTGTGTACTGCCACTACAGAAACTATTTCGTTACATTTGTCAGAAAAGACAAAAATAACCAATAACTATTGGTCCAACTCTTCACCGACTCCAATTAGCGAGTGATAAATATCAGGATAACGCTTTTTTAGCCATGCTCTAAATGCTGTAAACGCTCGATGATACCGAACCTTGGCTGTGTTTGGCTTGATACCCAACTCTTTTCCAATTTCTTTAAACGTCATGCTGCTGTTGAACCTTAATTGGAAGACTGCTAATTCTGCTGGACGCAGCGTCTTTTCAAAACGGAGGCGGATGTTCCCAAGTTCGTTATCAATCGTCTCATGTTCAGGTTGATCTGTCACCGGTGCTGAAAGCAATTCTACGAGAGGTATGTGTCCCGATTCGTCTTCTGCGGTAATATCCAACACTACCTGCGCGCCCTGCTTCTGCTTCTCCTGGATGTATCTTGCTAAGACATGTGTTGCGATCGTGTATAACCAAGACCGAAAAACTCTGGGAAACTGCCCTTTTTTTAGGCTGTCCAGTGCCTCCATGAACGTTTCTTGAGTGAGATCCTCTGCGTCTTCTCTGTTTTTGATTTTCTTTTTGAAAAACCTGTGAAGGGCAACCCAATATCGTTTACAAAGCGTATTTCCTGCCTCTGCATCACCGTTTTGATAGCGTTGCACGAGTTGTGTGTCACTTTGTTCTTCATAATCGCTCGACATTTAGGAAACTTTCCCTTTCTCCCTTTCTATTATATTAAGTGTGAAAATTGCGTAAAAAGGTTACAAAAAAATGATTTCATTTTCCCGATTAGGGGTACTGTGCTAATTAAAGTCGTAATTTTAGGGGGAAAAGCGTGCATAATCTGAAAAAAATCAGTTTCATGGCAATATTCTATGTTTTCTGTCTAAGGTTTTTCTGATAATGATTATACTCTCTATAATTTAAAGACACGATTTTGAGACTGCAGGGGTGCATAATCTAAAAAAAATAAATTTAAGAGGTTCACAGAGAATCAAGGATTATATGGATGGCGGAAAAAAGTTCAGAAAAGTGGTGTAGGGTAATTAAGATGATACAACTCGGAAATTGTATTTACCCATTTTTTACTTGACACTTAACAACCTAATAGGATATAATAGGTAAGTCTTCTGACAGATAACAGAGATAGATCTACCAAAAGGAAATACTTATGACAAATAAGCAGACGTTTATTACAGCAGTCGAAAACGGCGATGTAGAGACAGTCAAGAACCTATTAGCAAGTGACCGGACACTCGCCTCGCAAATTGATGCCCCATGGTTCAGTTTCGATGCGCCAGCGATTGTGTTTGCTGCTGCTTCTGGCAACCGCGAACTTATTGATATTTTATTGGATGCTGGAGCTGATATTGATGCCAAGAGTCGTTGGTGGGCAGGTGGCACCTCGGCGTTACATCACGCTACCGGTTCTATGCTGAATTACGACAGAGAACTGGCTGAGTACTTAATTGAACGGGGCGCAACAATTGATGCCCACGCCGCCGCGGGCCTGGATATGTCCGAGCAACTTGCTGAGTTGATTCGTGAAGACCCTGAAGTCGTCAACGCACCGGGAAGTGATGGCATGTCCCCACTCCATTTTGCCGCAACACCCCGAATCGCTGAACTGCTACTTGCACACGGCGCGGATATAAACCTCCGAGACCGTGACCATAACGGCACACCCGCACAGTGGACAATGGGGAGTCGTCCCGAAGTCTGTCAATACCTCCTTAAACAAGGGGCGGAAGGTGATATTGTCCTCTATTGTGTGACTGGAGATGTTGAACGGGCGAGCGCGGCATTACAAAAGAATCCTGCTCTTCTGAATCTACGGATAGATCATAAAGTCCGAGAAGGTTATACCGTAGTGTCCTCCCGCTCCGAAGAAATAGACGATGTTCCTGGTGGACATGTCTATGCCTATAAAGTCGGGCCAACCATGCCGCTCCTTGAGGTTGCGTTACAGGCAAGGCAGGCAACAATCGTTGAAATGCTGATGGAATGCGGTTATCAAATCAAACTCCGAGAGTGGTATATGATTTCTGGACAGGGACCACGCAATATGGACAGATTCATAAAGATGTCTCTTGAAAACGGTTTGGATATCAACGCCCGTCAGAAGCATCGACGTGGGATATGGACACCGTTGCATTGGCTGGTGCAACGCGGGCTGACGCATGGCATTTCATGCCTATTAGAGAACGGTGCAAATCCAAACATAACCGATGACAAAGGACGTACCCCGATGCATATTGTTGCACAGAAAGGCGTTGGAAAAAATCAGGTGCAGCTCCTTATAGAACACGGCGGCGAGGTTAGCATACGCGACGCAGATGGTAAAACCCCGCTTGATTATGCTCAGAAAGCGAAGAGAAAATCTGTCGCAAATTTCCTCACGGAATATGCAAAGCGCACACAGAAACCGACTTAATTCTGGCGAGAAAATTTGAAACACATATCAAATTTTTATCGTGAATTGTCAGTGGGATATTTTTATCAGATGAAAACTTTAAATGTCTTTTTCCTCTTTAATTTGTTATGCTTGTCGGTTCAAGGCGCGACGTTGGAATTTGCCTTTCAACTGGGCGAGAAGCAGGAGCCGCGACTTGATAGGCTCCTTCCGGATGTCGCGCGACAGATGGCGTTTAACAAAGATGACACGAAGTTGATTGTCAAGCAGATGGACGGGACTGTGGTGATATGGGATGTCCAGACACGACAAAATCGAATCGTTTATACCGTTCCCGAAAAGCGATGGTTTGCCTATGCTGTTGATACGGATCGGCTTCTCGTCAAGGCAGCAGATGAGAGCGTCGCTATCGTTCATCTTGCATCCAACGCCGAGGTCACACTGGCAAAGGGTGTTTATGAGAGTGGTAGCCTGTCATCTGATGGCACATTGACGGTATTATCGGAAGGCGATGAACGGATTGAGGTGTGGGGGATAAAACCCTCGGATACCAGAGAAGCACCTGACGGAGAACAGGTCCTTCCGCAGAAATTGAAGACTTTGGAGACAACGATGCCCATTCGGAACGGTCTCACGCTTTCTGGTGATGGTCGGTTCATTGCTGCGGCGGGAGGGAGTTACCGAGAGGGTGAGGGACATCGAACGGCTATTGAGATTTGGAGCACTGTTGGTGATCATCCGATGCGCATTTTCGACACTGGTGAGATTTTGGGTGTTTGGAATGTTCTGTTTTCGCCGGACGCAAAGTTATTAGCCGTTGACACGCAAAAGAATGCGCAGTCTGGGATCCGCGTTTGGGAAATTAAGACCGGTAGGAAACTTCTCGCGAAATCCGGGTTTGAAGCGTATTGGACCCGAGCACTTGCCTTTTCACCAAGTGGTGAATATCTTGCTGCGGGCGATGAAGCTGCCAATCTTCGAGTATGGGACATCTCCGAAGGTGAATCGATAATTTGGGAGACTTATCCGACCGGTATCCAATCGTTAGCCTTTTCGCCTAAGGGCAACTATTTGGCAGTAGCACTTTGGGATGCCACAATTCAGATTCTACGTTGGGGGGACAAACAGTGAACGGTGAGAAAAATTTAGAAGACGGCTCTTACCTTGATGCGAAAGGACGCACGCGTTGGCATGAGAACGATCGGCTTTCACTGAAACTCTTGGAGCTTCATACCTTTCTAATTATTGCGGATTACCCAGAAGACCACGCAACGCGCTATCCGTGGTTGGCGCATTATATCTCTCGGTTTCCTGAACCGATGTCGGATTTAATTGCCCAAGACAGGTTGATCGAAGAACTTCCAGGGGCTGGTGAAGTCATGGCGAAAATCATTGAGGACTTGCTGGAGACTGGTACTGCCGCGAAACTGGAAGAATTCGCAGGCGATACGCCACGAACGGTTGTGGAACTTGTGCCTATACCCGGACTCGGTGCTAAAACGATTAAGCGACTTTACGAAGAAGTCGGTGTGGAGAGTCTTGTTTCGCTACGAGCGGCGATTGATGAAGGGAAACTCAAGGGTTTTCGGGGGATCGGTAAGAAAACGTTGGAAAAGATTGAAACATATCTTGATGAAGCGTTGTAAGTTTGTGAGTTATCAATACCGGTGACATCTAAAAAATCAATAGGAGGAAGTAGGGACGCGTTGTTATCAGTATTGCTCGCAAGCGCATACCGGACATATTGCGCTCCCGAATACAGTTATGGCGAGATCACTGATAGACGGTGAAATGGTAGATGGCAAAAAGCACGGGTATTGGATCACCTATTACGCCAATGGACATAAACGGAGCGAAGGTGAATATGTGCATGGCAAAAAGGACGGACCTTGGATCACCTACCACAAAAATGGGAACAAGTCGGGCGAATCCTTTTTCCGTGATGGAAAATACGAAGGTCCTTGTATCACCTATCATGAAAATGGAAACCTCAGATCCACCGGTGCCTATCCTAAACATGTCGGCAAATCCTACGATGGCAAAAAGGAAGGTCCGTTTTACGGTTATGAAGATGATGGCGAGACGGTATGGCTAATCGTAACCTACAAGAAAGGGGGCAGCCGTGCGAAACCGGATGAATATCCACTCGGAGTCTGTGGTGTTTGTGGTGAAGGTAGACGTTTAAAGTGGGGAAATACCTGTCCGAAATGCGGTAACGAACTGGATGCGTAGTTTGAAAGAGGAGGTTTAACTATGGCAAAATCACTCACTGATGGCGAAATGCTTAATGGCAAGAAACACGGCTATTGGGTCACTTACTATGCCAACGGTTTTAAGCGGAGCGAAGGTCGCTACATTGATGGGAAAAAAGAGGGACTTTGGATCCAGTACCACAAAAATGGAAACAAGGCGAGCGAAGCCACCTTCCGCGATGGCAAAAACGAAGGCGACTATACGGCGTACTATGAGAACGGCAATCTTAAGTGGGGCGGTCCGTATCGAAAACATGATGGGAGCTCCGCTGATGGCAGGAAAGAAGGGGTCTGGCTCTGCTATGAAGAAGATGGCGAGACGGTGTGGCGAATCATCACCTACAAGAAAGGGGGCAGCCGTGCGAAACCGGATGAGTATCCGCTGGGAGTCTGTGATGTGTGTGGCGAGGGTAGACGTTCAACGTGGAAGGATACTTGTCCGCAGTGCGGCGCAGAAATTGGTGAATAGTGAGCGGAAATTTTGAAGCTTTTGTCCGAATTGGGTTTTAAGGTAATAGACCAGTCTATAGAAAACTGAGGGAAACGAGTGGAAATTAAGTCGGACTTTTGGCGCACTTTGGTATTGTTAGCGGCATTTTTCGCTTTACAACTTCCGGGCGCAGTGAGGGCTAACACAGAAACAGAATCCGCTTACAGAGTTGCGACGGCTATCCGCATTATGGGTACACCTCCACAATTAGATGGTGTTTTAGATGACGAAATTTGGAAAATGGCACCACGCCATGGAGGTTTTCGCCAGCGCGATCCGAATGAAGGCGAACCTGTATCTGAACACACTACATTCCAAGTTGCCTACGATGACGAGGCGGTCTATTTTGGGATTATGTGTTATGACAGTGAGCCAGATAAAATAGTCTCTCGACTCGTCAGGCGAGATGATTATGTGGAATCGGACAAAATCCAGATTCTCCTTGACCCACACTACAACCGGCAGCGTGGGTTTTCCTTTATGGTCTATCCTTCCGGTTCTGTAATAGATGGCGTTGTCACGGGTATCAGTGATCGTGATTGGAACGGTGCCTGGGATGGTGTCTGGGAGGCAGAGGCTCAGATTCATGAAGACGGATGGTCAGTAGAATGTAGGATCCCATTTTATATGTTCCGTTTCTCACCAAAAGATAAATACACGTGGGGGCTACAGGTAGAACGGGAAATTAGCCGTAGAAAGGAACGTTCTCAGTGGCGTTTGATTAGAAAGGGTGAACCGGGGTGGCTATCGAGTTTCGGAGACTTGATCGGAATAGAGAATATCCAACCCGCTCGGCATTTGGAGTTGATACCCTACGCGATGGGAAGAACGACGCTGAATAGCAAGACCGATTTGTGGGGGAATGTTGGCGGCGATATTCAGTACGGCATCACTTCTGGAATCACACTCAACGCCACCGTCAACCCGGATTTTGGGCAGGTGGAGGCGGATCCTGCAACTTTAAACCTTTCCGCCTATGAAGAATTTTTTGAGGAACGCAGACCCTTTTTCGTCAAAGGCGCGTCCACTTTTGATTTTGGTGATCGGAGAAATCGGTTCTTTTATTCACGGCGAATCGGACGGCAACCGAGATATTTTGAAATTCCGGAGGGTGCAACGGAACTCAGTCGTCCAGAAGCGACAACAATTCTGGGTGCTGCGAAAATCATTGGGAGAACCAACAGTAACACCTCTTTTGGGATCATGGAGGCTGTCACGGCACCTGCATATGCGCAAATTCAGGAGAACGGTAAGAAGCGAGACCACCTAATTGAGCCGTTGACGAATTATTTTGTAGGACGAGTGACACAAGACATATTAGAAGGAAATTCTCGTATCGGGTTGATTACGACGGCGGTGAATCGACAGACTTCCAATGCGGCGTATGTCGGTGGACTGGATTGGGATCTGAAGTTTGCAGAGGAACGATATCGCGTAAGTGGGATGATCGCAGCAAGCCAAGCAGGCGAATTAGAGGCACGCAAGTCTGGTTACCTTGCACGTCTTGCTTTTAACAAACAGGGCGGGTGGTGGCGGTTTCATACCAATCTTCAGACACTTTCTCCAGACTTTGAAATAAATGACATAGGCTATGCTCGGCGTAATAATATGATGAGATGGTTCTATGATGTCCTTCTCAGAAAAGATCGACCTTTTAGCATTTTCCGACAGGTTTCCTTAGGGTTTTTTGGTTGGCGGGAATGGAATTATGATGGCGTTAGCATCAGTCGCTACTCCGAGATATGGACAGGAGGGCAACTGAAAAACTATTGGGACTATAGCATTTGGGTCTCACGGCACTTGGAGTCGTTTAGCGACGAGGATGTTCGACGCGGTGGGGTTGTGATTAAAAATCCTGCAAGTTGGTGGACGTTTGCTCGTCTTTCTACCGATAGTCGTAAGATGATCCGGCTT
>JAJECD010000384.1 GCA_022822215.1 Candidatus Poribacteria bacterium
GAAGCAAAACAAGGCTGTCCACACCCTCATAACGAGCATCGGTATCAGGGAAATGTGTCCCAATATCACCGAGTGCGGCGGCACCCAAAATTGCATCTATGATTGCATGCGTCAAAACATCCGCATCTGAATGCCCCAACAACCCTAAATGATATGAGACCTCAACGCCGCCCAAAATCAATTTTCGATTCGTGACCAGCCGATGGACATCGTAACCAATACCTACTCGCATCTACTATATATTATTTTATCCTATTCAGGATTCTAACGCAAGCATCTATTATTTTCATCAGAATAAACCCGAAAAATTAAAACAAAAAACGCCTACTCAAACGTCTGATTCTCAAGGAGAATCGCTGCGATTTGTAAATCCACTGGCGTCGTTATCTTTAGATTCTCATCATTCCCGTGTACTAACTTAACAGGAAAACCGAGTTGTTCAACGAGCGCAGCATCATCGGTCGCAGTGAGTTGGCGTTGCTGTGCTATTTGATGCGCTTCTACTAAGAGGGATTTGCGAAAAACTTGCGGCGTTTGGACTGCCCAGAGCCGCTCACGCACGGGTGTTTCAAGAACGAAGCAGTCCTGATTTGCCACTTTGATTGTATCTTTCACAGGGACAGCTGCGACGGCGGCACCGTATTCATCCGCCGCTGTAAGACATGCGAAAATCGTCTCATTCGTCACAAAAGGACGCACGCCATCGTGAACGATCACGAAATCAATATCTGCTGGAAGCGCGGATATACCGTTTTGGACAGATGCTTGACGTGTCGCTCCACCTGCCACAAGTGGCTGCACCTTCGTAAACGCATACGGCTCCAATACCGTGGCGTAACACGCAGCGAAATCCGTTTCATCAACGATGACAAAAATGGCATCCACAGCACTATTTTGCTCAAATCGCTGAATGGTATGGGTTAAAATCGGCTTTTGTGCCAATTTTAGGTATGGCTTTTTAACCGCATGCTTCATGCGGTCCCCTTTACCAGCTGCGGGAATAAGGGTGCAAACCTGGCTCCTCATCAACGTCCATTTCATCTGCTTTGATACGGGTAAAAATCATCTGCCCCGCGCTCGTCCGTAGCATCTGCGTCACTTCAACATTAAGTGCTTTACCAATGTACGGCTTTCCATCTTCAACAATTACCATAGTGCCGTCATCAAGATAGCCAACGCCCTGATTCGGTTCTTTACCCTCTTTCAAGAGAAAGACCTGAATCACCTCACCAGCAATAACCACCGGACGTACTGCATTTGACAATTCATTGATATTGAGAACCTTTACACTTTGTAATTCGGCGACTTTGTTGAGATTTAAATCGTTGGTTACAATCGTAGCGTCTCGTTCTTGGGCGAGATGAACCAACTTCGCATCAACTTCGGTAAGATGTGGTACATCTTCCTCGGTAACCTCAACAACAATCGCGGGATTATTTTGAAGTGCCCGGAGGATATCAAAACCCCGCCGTCCTTTGTTTCGACGGAGCGAATCCGTTGAATCCGCAATACGTTGTAATTCGTTTAGAACAAATCTTGGAATAACAAGTGTTCCCTCAATAAATTTCGTTTGACAGATTTCGAGAATCCTGCCATCAATAATAACACTTGTGTCTAAAATTTTGAAGTTATTTCCGCTCTGGAGGGCGTGCGTCTCTCGAGAGCCGGTAGCCCCATTCGACCTCAGTAATCCACCAAAACCTAAGGTTGTAGAGAAATAGTAACCGAGCATCATCCCCAGATAACCGAAACTAAGAACAAGGACTATCGTCAGGCTACGGTGCGATTGTGAAAAGAGAGAGCTGACCCCCACAGCAACTAACAAACCGAGAAATAATCCTATCAGGCTCGCTACAACGTCGCGGGTGCTGGACAAGTGCAAACAGAATTCTGCAGCTACAAGGAGAAACGCCACAACAAGTGCAGCCAACACAGCGAACACATCACCATCGTAAACGACGTAGCAAATTGCTGCGCTGGCAATTATAAAACAGGAACGAATAGCCCAAATTTTCATTTGATGTATTGTGCGTGTTTGGATAAGGGAAAAAGTAATCCGATTGCTTGCGGGTGCGGCATTCAGGCGCGCCTACAAGACCTCTGTTCACGCATCTACTCCTATATCTATAGACACACCTAAAAAATAAGCATGCCAATTCAAAACGACTATGTTAAGGAATGTTAGGACTGTCATAGCACCCACAACCTAAAGGTTGGGGCTTGTGCTTCATAGCAGTCAGCCCATCTTTGGGTCTTACATCTGCTCCACAGTGGGATCCAAGCAGCCCACTCAACTGAAAGTTGACTATTTGTTTTTCAGAGTGCGTTTGCGAACTCACGATTTTACCTGTGGCAGTTCATTATACTCAAGTGTATCCAGTACCTGTTTCTTTTCCCTATGGTGCTGTAGCTTTACACAAATCACACACGTCGGTAGCAAACAGCAGCCTAACTTGCAACCTTACACTACAAGGAATATTGTAGCACTTTTGACAGAATATTTCAAAAAAAAAAAAACGAAAGGAGCGGTGTTTCCTCCCTCGGTGAATGCCTGGTGAATGCCATATGGCATTCATACCGTTGATTCTAAAGGATGGGGTTTCCACACCGAAGATTTTGATGAATTGTAATAAATCAAATGAAAACTGTAGAACTCTTAATTTGTTTATAGTATCACAGCAAAGCACTCAGACTATCATATACATCTTTAACACCTATTAATTCAATAGGTTCCTCAATTTCCAATCCTTTACGATTGTACGCAGGAAAGATCGCCCGGGTGAACCCCAACTTCGCAGCCTCTCGAATGCGTCTTTCGACATGTGTTACAGGTCTAATTTCGCCACCGAGTCCAACTTCCCCAATCATGACGGTCTGTCGACTTATAGGTATCTCTCGATAACTTGAGGCTATCGCCATTAGCACACCGAGATCAATACCCGGTTCAGCGACGCGCAACCCACCTGTAATGTTAACAAAAACATCAGCATCACCCACATCAATACCGACCCGTTTATTCAGGACTGCGATAAGAAGTGCGATTCGGTGCCGGTCAACACCTGTAGCCGTGTTACGTGGATTCCCGTGATTGGTAGGGACAACAAGTGCCTGAACTTCCATCAGCAGCGGGCGCGTCCCTTCCATACTTGAAACCACAATAGAACCTGAAACCTCTTCCTCTCTATTGTTTAAAAAGAGTTCAGACGGGTTCATCACATCGACAAGCCCCTTGTTTTGCATTTCAAAGATCCCGAGCTCATTCGTCGAACCAAATCTATTTTTAATCGCCCGTAGGACGCGATAGATATGATGCTGTTCGCCCTCAAAATAGAGAACCGTATCCACCATGTGTTCTAAAACACGAGGGCCTGCGAGGGCACCATCCTTTGTAACATGACCGACGAGAAATACGGGAACATTCCGGTTCTTCGCACAAATTAGAAGCCGTCCAGCACACTCGCGAATCTGGGTGACACTCCCAGGGGCAGACTGGATACTCGACAAATAAACTGCCTGGATAGAGTCAACAATGACCACTTTCGGCTGGAGTGCCTCAATATGTTTTTCAATCTGTTCCAAATCGTTTTCACACAGTACGTAAAGCGTATCAGAAACAACCCCGAGGCGCGTCGCTCGCAGCTTTGTCTGGCTAACAGACTCCTCACCAGAGACATAAAGGATGTCGCCATAGTTCCGACTCAAAGCGTCACTCGCTTGCAGTAGGAGCGTAGACTTACCTATTCCCGGATCGCCACCGATGAGGACCACGGATCCTGGTACAATGCCGCCGCCGAGTACCCTATCAAACTCAGACATCCCTGTTAAGTGCCGTTCCACCTCATTCGCCACAACTTGTGAAATGGGTTCAGGCTCACGGGAGGCTTGTCCGATGCCGCGGTGTTTTGATGATGTAGCGAGTTGCTCTATCTCTTCAGCGAAACTCTGCCAACTTTGACACCCAGGACATCGTCCGAGAGATCTTGGCGTTATATATCCACATTCTTGACAAACAAATCTACGTTTCTCTCGTGCCATTTTTTTATGATTAAATCTGAGCTGCTTGCATCCGTTAGTATTCCAATTGCTTGCTAACAAATCTATCTCAGATTAGAAACGGTTTCCTAACGATCAGAAATCTGTCCCTAATGAAATGGAGGGTAGCTCAGAAGGAATAAATTAAAAACCGAAAAAGCGGAATCCTGTTGTCCAGCGTCGTTCGTTCGTTAAATTCTCTACACCTACCAAAAACTGCCCATATCGAAAAAAGCGCAATGCCAATTCTGTGTTTAACTCGGGTTGCCCACTTGTCAACCCGACACCTTCCAAACTGACACCTATGCGTTGGGATAACAACCACAGATCAATTCCCATACCAACCTGAGAGCGCATGAAACCTGCCCGTGCTCGAAAATAGTCTCCTACATCGTACGCATACTGGAATTCAAAGCGAACGTTCTCGTCTCGAACCCCAAGACCGAATCTGTAGTGAGCATTCGGACCCGAAGCCAACGAAAACGCTAATTCATTATGGAGACGCTCTTGAAGACTCAAATAACGGAGTTCATAATCCCAGCCGATTTGTGGTGGCTCAAAACGTTTTAATTGCTCTTCGGTACGTTGGGAGAGCCTTGTCACACTTGCCAGTGTTTCATCTACATTTTTTAAGGTGCGCCGCGCATCCGCAAGCGGTTCCGACGTGTTCAACAATTGCGCAATAGTCCCATCGCTGTCGTTGACCGCTGCGAAAAGGCGATTGACGTTTTTCTCAAGTTTAGCGAATGCAGCAGTTGTTGTCTGCAAGTCCTTAAGAATTGGAGCGATACCAGCTTCACTGGTTTTTATAGCACTGCTGCCTTGCGAAACAAGCGCAGAGACCTCAGAACTCAAGGCAGTGAAATCCGCACTAAAATCCGCCGCTATTTCTCGAAATTGGGTCGCGCTTATCCGGACGTCCGTCAAAATGGTATTGAGCTTTGGAGCGTTATGATTAATGAGTCTGAAGATTTCACTTGTAATGTCGCTCACCTGACTACTGACCATGATGGAATCGCCTTCCAACTGAGAGATAAGGTTATTTACCTTGATGAGTGTCTGCTGAAAACGCCTGTCATTTTCAACGGCGAGCTGTGTCAAAGTCTGGACAGTTTCCCCAGAGTCAATGCTTAACTTTTCAATAGTTTTCCCAGTCAATGCAACAACTTCGCGAATCTCTTTGATAGCGAGTTGGATGGCTTCTTGGTTCGCCTGTAGGACTTCATTGGCAGCAGTTGTGAGTTCAATAGCCTGCGTCATCCCCGCGCTCGTCTGTTCGAGAAGTTCCAACGCATTGACGGGATCCCTTCCAACAATGGGGAGGTTCGCTGGTTTCAGCGGTGGATTCTCAATTGGACCATTGTTGAGAGCGATATAAATTTCACCGACAAACCCGTTCATAGAAATGCTCGCCCCACAGTCTTCTCTCAACCATTTAAACGCATTCTTGACTTTCGCCTCAATGCGGACATGATTCGCCTCCGGTTGGAGTTTAATGCTGGTAACTTTGCCGATTTGGACACCAGATAGATAGACCCCAGCACCCACATAAAGTCCATTCACGGATCGGAATTGGAAGGTCACGTCATCACCCGCAGTCGCCCAGGGCCAATTCTCAGCATTTGTGAGAAGAATTGTAAGAAATATGATAGCGATTAAAACCATCACACCAACTTTCACAGACGCTGTCCAAAAATTCATGTTATCTCCCTAAATAACTTTTCAAAATCGGATTTTCCATGTTGAGAATCTGGTCTGGTGCGCCAAAGAGAATAAACTGCTGCAAAACAGGGTTCTCGTTGTTGATAATTTCATCGGGAGTCCCGTAGGCAATCTGTTTACCTTCATGAATCATAGCCATCCGAGTTGCGACACTAAAAGCACTATGCATATCATGCGTCACCACAACAGAGGTAACATTCAGCTTTGTGTGTAGGTCGTTGATGAGTTGGTTAATTTCAGTGCATGTAACCGGATCGAGTCCAGTTGTCGGTTCATCGTATAAAATAACTTCCGGATTGAAGGCGAGTGCGCGTGCGAGTCCAACCCGTTTTCGCATACCGCCGCTTAATTCAGCCGGACGTAACTCCTGAACACCACTCAAGTCAACAAGACTCAACTTTTCATCAACAATTTTACGGATATCCGACTTGCTCAGGTCGGTATGCTGATCGAGCATAAAAGCAATATTTTCGGCGACAGTCATTGAATCAAACAGCGCAGCAGATTGGAAAAGCATTCCAATGTTTCGACGGATGATATTCACTTCTCTGGTGCTGAGTCCCGAGATCTCTGTACCGTTAAACCAAATCTCTCCAGAATCAGCGGACATTAACCCAGTAATAATCTTGAGCAAGACACTTTTCCCAGACCCACTTCTCCCCATAACTACGATCGTTTCACCGCGTGGAATCTCAAGGCTCAACCCGTTCAAAACGTTTTTTCCGCCGAAGCTTTTAGTAACATTTCTAACTGAAATCATATTTAATGGTGGTCAGTCGTCGGTTAGCGGTTCAGAGGATTCTCTGTAACAATTCACGACTTCTTGGAATATTTCAAGTTTGGCTAAACTGTTACCAAGTCCCTCTTTAACTGAATAACTATAAACTCAGATTATACCAAACCCAAAATATTAAAGAGCACATGATTTAAGACGAAATCTAAGACGAGAATAGCTATAAGCGAGATGACAGCAGAACCGGTCGTAGCAATACCGACCCCCTCTGCACCACCCGCTGAGGAGATACTAAAACCTTTATAACAACCAACTGCTGCGATCGCCATTCCAAAGGATGTGGCTTTAATGAGACTAATCAACACGCTGCCAACAAAGAGATTCTTCTGAACCTCTGAAAGAAAAAAGTAGCCGTTCACATCGAAGAACGTTACAACGGCAACAAATCCACCTGCGATACCCGCAAACGTTGAAAAGATCGTAAGCGTCGGCAACATAATAGAACACGCGAGAAATCGAGGGACAACCAAATACTTGACGGGATTCGTCCCCATTACCTCAAGCGCATCAATTTGCTCTGTAACCTTCATTGTCGAGAGTTCAGCGGTAATCGATGCTCCGATGCGTCCGGCAAGCACAAACGCCGTAATCATCGGACCCAGTTCCTTTACGACCGAAACACAAACAAACCTTGCCACTGAACCTTCTACCGCATACGGTTTCAGCTGAATATAGCCCTGGACACCCAAGACCATTCCGGTGAAAAATCCAGAAACAATAACGACAGCTAAAGAATTGAAACCGATCAGCAATAACTGCTTAATCAGGAGATCAAACTGAAAAGGGGGACGAAAAATTTGAAAAAGCGTTTGAAAAAACAGTGTAAAGGC
>JAJECD010000136.1 GCA_022822215.1 Candidatus Poribacteria bacterium
GTGCTGCGGATACCCGTATAGGACGATATTGCCGACATCAAAATAGGCGGTTATTGTATCGCTCTCAAACTCATCAAGATACCGACAAAATTCTATCGGGCTGAGCAGAAATTTATTCCAAACGTTCTCAAGGGCAATCGCGATGCCTTTCTCTGCCGCTTCCGGAATTAACTTACGAATTTCCATCTGCGAACGCTCATACGCCTCTTCATAACTCGTTCCGTCATTAACAACAGCGGGAACAAGCAACACAGTGTCTGCACCAATAGCCGATGCAGTTGTTATTGAATCAAGCATACCTGCCCGCGATGCGGCGCGCACGTCAGCATCCGGATCAGAAAGTGGGCACGCCCAATGTTTACTGTTCATCACGCTAAACACTTCCAATTGGCATTGCATTGCGATCTGTTTTGTTTGGTGCCGGTCGGTATCATTTTCGAGGGTCCCGATTTCAACACCGTCAAATCCGGCTTCCTTCGCGAGTTTGAACCGCGTTTCGGTTGAATCACCCGGTAATGAGCCGATACATATTCCTTTTTTCATCTTTCTCCCTTTCGACTATGTTTGTAAACTTTATTTTTTCAGATGCGTATTTGCGATTTGTGCATCCTGAATTTTCAGTAGCAACTTGTTATATTCATTTACATCAGGTGCTAACGCGAGTGCCTGATTCATCGCCGCTAAAGCCTTAGCATATTCAGCATTGCGGTAATAGGTATACGCGAGTGTGTCGTAATGTTTCGCCGTCGGCATCAAAGTGACTGCGCGTTCGGCTAAGTCAATTGCTTGCCGCATCTCTTTGCCAAGTCCAGCGTAGAGTCGTGCCAAGTTGTTATATGCTTCTGCTGCGGTGTTATCCGCTGCAATCGCTTGTTTGAACGCCAGAATTGCTGGTTCAAACTGACGCTGGTTGATATAGATGACACCCAACTTCACCGATACTTGTGGGTTATTGGGTGCAATCTTTGCAGCCATCTGGTAGACCTCAATGGCTTTTTCAAGATTCCGCTGTTGAATGAATATCGCACCAAGACCGAGGTATGCCGGTAAGTAAGACGGGTGTACCTGTATTGCGGTTTCGTAGGCTCGAGATGCCTCTGTTAAGTTGTCATAAGTTTCATGGAGTTCACCGAGTTTAATATAGAGCATTGGCAGATTCGGGTTGCTGTAGAGGGCTGCTCGGTATTGGTGCATCCTATCTTCATAAGTCTTTAAGCGACGAAACTGCGTCATCGCCACCTCAGCGTGTTCACTATCCCCAAGTCGCCGGTATGCGATCGCCCGTCGATAGTGTGTCTGGGATAGATAGCGATTTCGCGCGAGGGCAGCATCGTAATACGCCAAAGCCCGTTTCAGCCGATTTTGCATTTCTGCGACTCTCCCCAATCCGTAATAGGATTCGGTACGGTTTGGACTCAACCGAATGCCTGCTTGGTACGCTTTCTCAGCATCATCAAATCTACGTTGGCGCGCATAAACATCGCCAAGATGAATGTATCCTTCGGCGGTTTCAGTCAATAGTCCAAGAGCCTGTTTGAGATGGCTTTCAGCGAGTGATAACTCGCCTTGCGCTTTGTAGACGATGCCTAAATGAAGATGAGCATTCCCATGAACCTCTGACTGTCCATCCAATGCCAATGCAGCCCGATACGCCGCTATCGCCTCACTGAGGCTATTGAGCTCCTGATAGACAATACCGATGTAGCAATGGGCGAAACTGCTAATACGTTCGGATGTGGCGAATTCTTTTCGGATAGTTTGAAATTCGGCGAGTGCCAGATCGTACCGTTCCATGTCAAGATAACGGACTCCACGTTCAATCCGGCTATTGAGGCCCATCTCAGTATCGCACCACCCTTGCATTAATGCAGGTGAAAGGAACAGAATAAAGGAGAGAGACAAGATTTTCACTGGAACGGACAGACGAGATTGATGGGTAAACATGCATGGATGAAGAAGTAGATATGGGACGGAGAAACTCCGTCCCTACACTTTGTGTGTGCGTTATTAGTCACGACGTGCTTTGAGTTGTCCCCATGTAGCAGAAAGTTTGTCCTGGGGTTCAACTGGAAGTAGATTCCCATCCATAACATCGGTGACCTCATCAGCATCAAGTGCCCTATCGTAGACATAGAGGTCATCAATGTAGAACTTCGCGGCATTATAATTTGTTTTACCGATGTAAAGTTTCTCTGCCCCTTGCGCGTGATCCTTCGGAACAGTCTGTTCATCGACGAGCTTGCCATCAATGTAAAATAGGAAATCAGTACCTTCTTTGATCCCAGCAATGTGGTACCACTTATTCTCCTCAAACGTATCACCTTCTCCATCAGGACCGACACAATGGCTTCCGGCGTTCCCTGGATTGAATCGGTAGTGGATGTGCAAAGGCACACGGTTACAGGTCCAGATACCGGGTGAACGATCAGAGCCGGGTGCCTTTTTAGCGATGATTTGATCCCAACCACCGGAGTTTGGATCCGTAAAGTTGAGCCAGAAGAGATAGGAATTGTCCGTATAATCTTCTAATTCCTTGAAGGAATCGACCGTCACACTGTCCGCGCCTTTTGCAAATAACATTGAACCTTTGCCGTGGATGACTTCATCCTTGACAATCTTCGCGCCATCAATGATTTCACCATCATTTCCGCCCCCGGTCTCATCTACAAGTTTTCCACCGTTGGCTTCATCGAAACTGAAGTAAAGGATTAAACCCTTATCTTGAACCTGTGCGGCATCCGTGGAGAGTGAGCTGCCTATTATTAGGATGGCAGCGAGAACATACATAACTAAACGCATGAGTAACCTCCTCATGTCTAAGCGAAATTAACGTGCCCTGCGAACCTCAAAAAGAGCCTCGCGTTTTAACCCATTAGGAATATGATACAAGAGACGTTTAAATATGTCAAGGGAAACCTGTGTTTACAATTTTTTAGTCCCCGTATAGAAACAACTGACATCTCGCTTTCAGATATGGTATAATTAGGATACATTCGCGACCCCTCTCGGTGTTTCGATACTGATAAAATCTTTGACATCCATTTACGTCTATGGTACGATAAGATACAACTTAAGAGAAAGGGATACCGAAAATGAAGCGTACCGATAACCAGTCCATCTACGTCGTTGCCATCTGTGGGAGTCTACGGCAAGGCAGTACAACACATGCAGCACTCCAAATCGCCCTCTCCGCTGCAGAAGAAGCAGGTGCCGAGGTTGAATTGTTAGATCTTAGCGAATACGAACTCGTTTTTCAAGGCTCTGTTGCGAACGAGAGCGACTACCCACCCGGCATATTCAAACTGCGAGAAAAAGTCCAACGCGCCGACGGCATACTTCTCGGCTCGCCGGAATACCATGGCAGCTTCAGTGGTGTCCTCAAAAGCGCGCTCGACCTGATGGGGTTTGACGAATTTGAGGATAAAGTTATCGGACTCATCGGTGTGTCCGGCGGACGAATGGGAGCAGTCAATACTATCTCTATGTTACGAACGGTAGGCACTGCACTGCACGCTTGGGTCGTCCCGAATGACGCATCAATTCCCAACTCGTCCGATGCTTTTGATACGGACGGCAATTTACGTGACGCTGAACTCAGTGAACGTGTTAAAGCCGTAGGCAAGCAGGTTACTGAATTTGCTGCGCTCCGACATTTAACGTAAGCGCAGAATCAAAAAAATAAAGCAAACAAAACCGAATCAATTAGATGGACACCATACATAACTGGGATGCTTGGATTGGAACAGATGAAGCCGGAAAAGGTGATTATTTTGGATCGCTTGTTGTTGCGGCCTTTTATGTAGACACAGCGTGTCGCGAAATCCTTTCAACGCTCGGTATCACTGATGGGAAGAAACTATCAAACCGACGCCTTCAACACCTCGCTGAACGGATGCACAATGACTATGAGAAGCATATCGTTGTTGTTGAAAAAATACCAACTGACTACAACGCGCTTTACGACACGCTCGGTAGGCGTGGACAAAACTTAAATCACTTACTCGCTTCGCTTCACGGAGAAGCCATCCGGACTTTGGCAACTCGGGTCGGTGTGAAACATGTACTTGTTGACAAATTCTCTAAAAATGACCTTATCACACAACAGTTAAAACAACAGACAGATGCTGAACTACATGCAAAAATAAAAATAACCCAAGTGCCAAAAGCAGAGCGTGACATCGCTGTTGCTGCAGCCTCTATCATTGCCCGCGACGCTTTTCTAAAACGGATGGAAGCACTGTCTGAAAAATACGAGATGCGCCTACCAAGAGGTTCATATCAGGTCGTTGATGCCGGTAAAGAATTTATCCGACTGCATGGCAATAATGCTTTGGGAGATGTCGCGAAACTTCATTTCAGTTTGACAGATGCCGTCCTTCGTAAATAGGTGCCCCTTTAAATCTTTTTCGTGTGAGACAAATTATGGAAGAATTATTTAGCGTTCACTACGCCGAGGTTGGACTTAAAGGAAAAAACAGGATATTTTTTGAAAAACGGTTGGTAAGTAATATCAAGGTCGCCCTGCGCGGCACCGGCTATGCAGAGATAGAGCGACTTCATGACAGAATTCTCGTCCGACTCGAAAAAAACGCCGATGTCCCTGAAATTAAGAAACGTCTACAACAGGTTATGGGGATTGCTTATTTTGAACTCGCTTGCGCTACGGAGAGAGACATGGCTGCCATCAAAGAGACTGCCCTGCAGCAAATTCAGAGAAGAACTTACGAATCTCTTAAGGTTGAAACAAGACGAACTGATAAAACGTTCCCCTTAACGTCGCCCCAAATCAGTGCTGAGGTTGGCGGACATCTCATTGAGAAAACCGGGGCACGAGCGGATATGCATAACCCCGATCTCATCTGTTGGATTAAAATAACACAGAAAAACGCCTACATTTCTACAGAAAAGATTCCTGGCATCGGTGGATTACCTGTCGGCGTGAGTGGTAAGGTGTTGGTAATGTTGTCGGGCGGGATTGATTCTCCTGTCGCTGCATGGCAAATGATAAAGCGCGGTGCGAAAGCGGTTTTTATTCACTTTTATAGCTACCCATATACCGATAAAGCGTCTCTGGAGAAAGTAATTGAACTCGCTGAAATTTTGGCAGTTTCAAATTATCGGAGTCTGATTTATCTCGTCCCGTTTGCTGAACTTCAACAGGCTATTGTTACACAGACACCGGCACCGTTCCGCGTTTTGTTGTACCGGCGGATGATGACACGCATCGCGGAACGCGTTGCGACTCTGGTAAATGCCGAGGCACTTGTTACAGGTGAGAGTCTCGCACAGGTCGCTTCGCAAACGCTAACGAATCTTCGCACTATTGAAGCGATTGCTGACATTCCGATTCTTCGACCCCTTATTGGTGAGGATAAGGCTGAAATCATTGAAAAGGCACAACGGATCGGCACCTTTGACGTATCCACACGTCCACACCAAGACTGTTGTTCCCTCTTCGTGCCTAAGCATCCCGCAACTCGCGCCTCGCTTGCCGAGTTAGCGGACGCAGAGTCAAACTTAGATATAGAGGCATTGGTTGAAGCGGCACTGAACAACCTTGAAAAAATCGAGGTCTCCGATTAGCGGCATCACCCAGACAGATTCATTAAAAACTTTCATAACCCAAAGGTGGTTGGACTTAACTGAAAACCACTGTGAAACAAAATTGTGAACGATCAGCAAACAATTTGTCTTAGCTTTACATTGTGGAACGGTGACCAGACTCAACAGTTTAAAAAACCCCAGAATATTGCTCATTCGACTCAGTTCTCTTGGCGACATTGTACTTACAACACCAGCCATCCGGGCAGTACGCGCCAACTTCCCTAACGCTCACATTGCTATACTCGTAGCAAAACAATCCGCCGATATCCTTCGTGAAAACCCATATCTCAACGAAATAATTACTTTTGACAGACTCGCCAAAAACAAGAATACTGGTGAGATGTGGCGGATTATTCACCTGCTACGCGAACGTAAGTTCACTCTGGCTATTGATTTCCAACGGAAGTTTCGGACTGAGATACTCATGTACTTCAGTGGTGCCACCGAACGGGTCGGAAAAGGGAAGCTTTGCACTGTTCGTGTCCCTGAACAAGGAAACAAACACGCCACAGAGCATTACTTTGACATCTTGCATGCGGCAGGCATTCCTGCAGCAGATCAGAAGTTAGAACTCTTTCTCGCTGAGTCTGAACGGAGAGATGCCGTGCAGCGGCTCAAGACTGCCGGTATCGTTGCTGAGAAGTTAAAAGTAGGACTCTTTCCAGGGGCTGGATGGAAACTACGAGAATGGATGCCCGAACGTTTTGCTGCTATTGGCGATAGATTGGTGGAACACTTCAATGCGGACATTCTGATTTTTGGTGGACAGCAGGAATCTGAACTCGTGCAGAAGGTCGCGAATCTTATGGAGATGCACGCGATCCCATTTGCGGGTAATCTTCAGATGAGGCAGTTAGCCGCTTGTATTGAGCAGTGTGATCTTTTTCTTACCAACGATACAGGCCCGATGCACATTGCAGCAGGCGTTGGGACCCCTACTATATCACTGTTCGGTCCCGGCAACCATATCCGTTTTCAGCCACTTGGGGCGGAACACCAAATCATCCGCCATGATGTGCCGTGCAGCCCTTGTAAGCAGTTCACAGATAAGTGCAAAGATAACATCTGTATGAAACGCATTGGCGTAGACGAGGTGTGGCACTCTATCTCTCGCGCCTTGGCGGAGAACCGCTAAGTGGAACCGATGGCGTGCCTACCCGCATGCTGCTTCAAAAGCGCGCAGATGATTTTCGCCGAGCACTTTTCGGATATCCGCATCGGAATAGCCACGATCACTCAATCCTTCCGCTATTTTGATGAATTCACCGGCATCTTTGAGTAAGTCGCCACCACCATCAAAATCGGAGCCGATGCCAACATGGTCTATACCCGCGATGTCGATTGCATAGGCAAAATGATTGAGAAGTTGCGCTAACGGCGGCATCTTCGTCCAACCATCCAAGGTAATAAACCCAGGCACAAAGGTAATACCAATAACACCCCCATTAGCAGCCAAGGCTTTCAATTGTTCGTTGGTTAAGTTCCGCGAGTGGCGGCATAAGGTCTGACAATTGCTATGAGACGCGATGACAGGACGTTCAGAGATTTCCAAAACATCCCAAAACCCACGCTCACTGATATGCGAAACATCTACAAGCATCCCTAACTGGTTCATCTCTTTGACCAATGCGACTCCGAATTTTGTCAAGCCGCCGCCCGAATCTTCCTCATCATTTCCTGTGGATGCCCACGTGTTGGGATTATGGGTCAACCCGATTGAGCGAACCCCCAATAGATAAAGGGAACGGAGGACATTTAGACTCCGTTCTACGGCTTCGCTGTTTTCAATCGCAAGGATTGCCGCGAGTTTGCCCGCCGCTTTTGCTTCGCGAATATCCTTCGCCTGGCGTGCGATACAGATATCGGCGGTATTAGCTGTTACCTCTGCATCGAACCAGCCGAAAGCATCCATAGCGTAAGCAAGATGGTTCTTCCACGCACGTGTCACATCGACAGCAAAAAAGGCAGCATCAATCCCACCCTTCCGCATTTTCGGGATGTTGAGTTGGATGCCAATCGCTTCTTCCTCAGGAGGGACTGGCCCTCGCAGATAAGCAATCGTTCCCAAGGGTTGCATGGGATTTTGGCTATGCTCGTCAGCAAGGCTGATATTACCGCGGCGGATATGCGCCACGATAGCATCATTGTGAGAATCAATGACGATGGATTGTTCGTGAAGTACCGAGATAGGGGTATCTGATCGTGTCTGGCTGTTTTTCTGTTCCATAGTCCTCAGCTTTAATCCAATACGGTTTTTATGGTTCGTTCGGCGATATCGGGCGTAATGCGCAATGTCGTTGCAACGGTGTACGGTAGTTGATGTTCAGTGACATAGTCGGATAAACCGACAAGGGTCTCAGCGATCACATCAGTAGAGAGAGCAGACGGTCGGTAGTTAATCTGTAAGCATTCCAAGGCATGACGGTACTGCGTCCAAGAAGGTTGAGATTGCAAGGCAGCCATCAGCAAGATGCCGAGTCCTACGAGTTCCCCGTGTAAAACAGTTCCCTCATCTCCATGCACACTTTCCGTACTTGTTTGTTTAACAGGGTTTAGATGGTTCTCAATTGCATAAACAAAATGGTGTTCGCTTCCTTCTTCGACGCGGCTATGTCCACACAGATAACAGAGTTGAACCTCCATACAGAGTAGATCAAGCAGCAGTTTCAGACCTGTAGGTGTTCCACGACCAATCTCCCGTGCGTTATCAAGCAGCGTTTGAAGAAGGGTCGCACCTATGTCAATAATTTGTGGTGTAATTTGCTGACTGGGTGGGTTCTCACCCAATTTTTCGGCTTCTTGCCAATCCCACATCGCCGTTGCAATTGAGAGGACATCCGCAGCACCACTCGCACGCATCGGCGCAGGCGCGTTGCACAAAAGATCCATGTCTATAATAACAGTATTCGGTGCTTTTGAAGAGAGGTAGCGAACACACCCATTTTCTCTAACACCTGTCGCGTTAGTGAGAAAAGCATCTGTTGACAGGATAGTAGGCAGCGCAACCAAGGGGAGTCCATTTGCCGATGCGACGTATTTAGCAGTGTCAATCGCCAGACCGCCACCGATGCCGTAAACCACTTCGCCTTCACACGCTTCGGCGAGCGTAGTCATATACGCGCTCGTATTCCCGTCAACATAGATCAGTTGTTTCGGGTGTACGGCAATTCCATTGACAGCCACCCATGCGGGTTCCGTTGTCAAAACGACAGCATCGCGTTCTTCGCGAATATCAGCAAATGCGCATTTGACAATGCTCGGCAGCCGTCCAATTTTGTCATAAGAACAATCATCTTGCAACATTAGAATCCTCTAACGAGATTAAGCGACTTCACGCCAGGGACGAGAGATCAACCAGATAGATTTGCCGAGAGCCTTCGTGAACCGAATCAAAAGTAATAGTTGCACCATCAGGTGTCCAACGCGGGTGCAGATCACATCGAATATCCCCAACGAACTGCTCTTCATGATGGAACTCCCCTAAAACAATCTTCCGATTTTCGGCAATGTTGTAGACCATTAGTTGTGCCAAACGCTGCGGAGCACTTGGATAACTATCACAAAGCAGCCACTCTCGGTCAGGAGAGTATGAGGCGTGTCCATCGCGTGGCAAGACCCCGCGCCCAAACGGTGTGAAGTCCCGCAGCCCATCTGTAAATTCAACGAACCCCATCTCACCAGATATATCTGAAGAAACAAGAATCCGCGTCGGAGTCCGCCAATCAAAGTGTGAAACCTTATAGCCGAACGGGATTTGCATTTCCAAATCAGAACCATCTGGGTTCACCGTCCAGAGTGAAGAATAAAACCGTGTTTCATGACGGACTCGGCAGAAAAACAGGAGCCGCGTGCCATCCGTATTAAACAAAACATGATTGAACCATGTCCGTTTCCCGACCAAATGTTCGTTCTGACTTGCCCGGATGACCTCGGCTATAGAAAGCACGAGCTTTGAACTCCCATCTTGAAGGTTAAGCCGATACAAGCCATCATCCTCCGGTTGTGCCTCAACAGCAGCAGATTTCGTATGGGTCGCATAACCGACAACAGCACGGCAGTGCGCCATTCGTCCATAGTTAAGCCCGATAGCGATTGGAGCCGTAGGAGACACAGCAGCAATTGCGCCGCGAATTGTGCGCACAACACCCGTAATTGGGTTCAAGGCACGTGATACCAACTGGTCATCCTCCCAGTCGTTAAACGTGAACTCCGCAGCGGTTCCATTCGCTTCACCTACCTTGCCGCCATTTATCCAATGCATCATGCTGCCCTGCTGGAGATTAAAAGCGGAGGTTTGGGCGTGTGGCATAAATTCATGAGTGTCGCGGTGGATCAGTCCAACCGTCGCGACATCTTCTGGTAGAGGGCGATGGGTATGAAAATCCGTCTCCAGTGCCAGATGATACCTGCCACTATTATCCCACGGATTAATACCGTAATAGCCGAAAAAATGATGTTTTGGACCGGCAGACAATCTTTTAATCTTCATGTTGGCTTTTTTGCAGCAGGGTCAGGAACCTACACCTTTCAGAGTTTTCACTGAATCAACGCCAGACCCTGCTAAAATTTTGAAACCATATTTGTATTCTATCGTTTTTACTATCGACTTTAAAAAATAACTGGTTTTACTGAACGAATTTGGTACCTTCCTTGAATATGAAGTACACGCGGCAACCTTTTGTATTATCGATCACACTCCACGCGGACGATAGGAAAAAATGCAATTTGCAGCAAAAACGGACACAGGTAGGCTTCGTGACAGAAACGAAGACCTATACTACTTTGATACACAGCTCCAGTTGTTTGCTATCGCCGACGGTATGAGCGGTCACGAACGAGGTGATCTGGCAAGTAAACTCGCTCTTGATGTTATCAAGCAATGGGAACAAGCCCAGGCATCTCCACATAGCGATTTAGGCCCCATGAAGCGGCTTGGTGTTTTGAGCGAACTTGCTGAGGAAGCGAATCAACGTATCTATACTGCCTCCAAAAACGGTGGTACAGCCCGCGGTATGGGCACAACTCTGATTGCCGGTTTTGTTACCTTTAGTTACCTCGCCTATGTCCACGTCGGTGACAGTCGGCTTTACGTTTTGCGCGATGGAAGCCTGACCCAGATAACAACAGACGACTCTTTCGTTCAAAAAATGGTCGAACAAGGCGAAATAACCCCCGAAGAGGGGCGTGTCCATGAAAAGCGCAATATCATTACACAGGCGATCGGACTTAGACCGACAGTTACCATCAATGCCAATGCCTATCCACTCGTCCCTGGCGACATCGTTGTCGCTTGTACAGATGGTTTGCACGATTTAATTGTCGACGACCAAGAAATTGCCGATATTATTGTATCTGCTGCCAACCTTGAAGAAGCGTGTAATAATCTTGTCAATACAGCACTCGACTATGGCGGCACCGATAACGTCACAGTGCTGCTTGTAAGCGTCGATTAGCTTACGCGCTGTTAATTGTCGCAATGCCCACCGCTTAAGAAGCGAGTTATTCCTCAGATGTCCCTCCCGCATGCTCCCCGAAAACTAATGCGCCATCCGGGTCTATAGTTTCCTTCGATGTCTCGTCTGATAGAGATTCCAAGTGTGCAGGCATCGCTAATTCCGGTAATTCAATACGTCCCGCTTCAGCCCACAAGCGTTCAAGATTATAGTAGGTGCGCCGCTCAGCAAGAAAAACATGGACGACGAAATCGACATAGTCCAATAGAATCCAATCGGCTTTACGCTCGCCCTCTTGGTGCCAAGGACGCTGTTCCCAATTCGTTTCAAGTTCCTCAAGCACAGCTTGCGAAATACCTTCGACCTGAATATCGGAAACCCCACTGAAGATTGCAAAAAAGTCCGTGAAACAATCAAGCTCACGCAGATCAAGGATAATACCGTTCTGTGCGCGTCGGCTCATCGCGGCGGAAGCCGCGGCTTTTACTATCTCTAACGTATTGTGTTCTGCCATCTGATTTTCCTTTCCGCCATACCCAAACCGGCGCTGAGTGTCTAATTAATGCTAAAATCCACCATAATTGCTAACACCAGCAAATGTCTTGTTATATGTATGAAGCGTGTTCGGATGAATCATCCCCCCTTTTTGCAGGAGACGTTCAATCTGGGCGCGCGCAACGTGATGCACTGCCCGTTCCAAATTTGTATATGCAAATTTTCTAACAATATCCGCTGCCTTGTATGTACGCATCGGTTCTGCAAAATCTGCAACGTATAACACCTGCGAAACAAGACGCATTGATGGATTACCGGTTGTATGACTGTGAATCGCTTCAAGGACTTCAAACTCGCTTACCTTAAACTTCTCTCTTGCCAGCTCCGCACCAACAAGTGAATGCAAAAGCGACGGATTCAATTTCTCAATTGGATCAAGGCGAATTTCGTAACGTTCTACTTCCCGATATAACCTCTCGGTGTCCATCCACTTTGCGCTGTCGTGTAGCAGCGCAGCAAGGTTGGCATGCCATACATCTACTTTGTGAGCGCGTGCTAAGTCAACCGCCATCTCTTGGACAGAGAGAACATGCTCAAGGCGTTCCACACTCAGTTTTGCTGAGAGGTACGCTTGAATTTCAACCGACTTTGGGTGTGCTCGGAGCATTTCTAATGTAGAAGCCGCCCGGTCATTTTGTAGATTTAGAGTGTTGTTAGATGTTCCTTGCAAGTTCATATTACATAGACCTTCACCATTTTAGCCGCCATCATCGTCGGGGTCCATCCCCAATTCGATAAGGAGCTCCCGCTCGGTGTCCGACAATATCACACTCGGCAAGGGCGTGCTAATAGTGTACGCTTCATTCAGCCATTTAGCCAGATCCGCCGCCTTACATCGTGCGCTACAGAACGGGAAATTTTTCGGTAGAGGTGTCCCTTCTTTCCATACAAAATCGTAAACTGTTCCGCATATACTACATGTGTGCTGCATATCCTTACATCCTTATCATCCACCCCGAAAGTCACGACCTCGGTTAATGATACAACTCATGGCGATAAATGTACGATCGAACTGTTTCGGGCACAAGATACCGAATTGAAAGTCCCTTTCTAATCCGTTCACGAATGACTGTGGCAGATATATCAACGCCAGTTACTGGAAAGGTTGTAACCCGATTGCGTATCTCAGGCGGCACCTGATTCAGATCGTAACTCGGACGCGTCGTTGCAATCATCACGCATCGCGCCAGCACTTCATCAAAGTCTTTCCAGATTTTATGCTCGATAAGCGAATCGGCACCAATAACCCAGCCGAGTTCACGGGTGTCTCCGTAAAGCCTCTCAAGGGCTTTCAAGGTTTCAATCGTATATGACGGGCCTGCCCGATCCAATTCAATGCGTGACACGTCAAAATTCGGGTTTCCTGCGATCGCCAGAAGCACCATCTGGTATCGGTGTTCGGGTGCGATAATATCAGCATCAGAAACCTTGTGAGGCGGTCTCGCAGACGGGATAAACAGGATTTTATCGTAGCCCAGCCCTGTCCGAACCTGTTCAGCACTTAGCAAGTGCGCGTAATGGATTGGATTGAACGTCCCCCCCATCACTGCAATCCTTTCGGTCATGTTCAGCACCAGAATATCCTGCGGATCCCACCTTAATTTAGTAGCCCAGTATTTGACTGCCCTGCTTAAAGTATACAAGTTTGCACGAGAGAAGTCAACGGAAAAATTGTGTAATCTCAATTTCTCTGGGTGCGTGCCTTGTAATCGTCATAAGCGCGTTCAATCTGCTTTGCCGATTCTTCAGGTCCGAGGAAATGCGCCCCTGTCAGCACGACTGGCGGTTTCCCGCGCGCCGTCAGCAGTTCGGCAACTTGGCATTTAATGGCATTCACAATTGATAACGTGCCGATGCTGGAGGTGGGACCCACCGGATAGGCTAAATTCGGGATTTCTACAACAGCATCGCCTGGTGGATTGCAGTTGTCAATCGTCAGATCGGCAATCTCAAACAGACGCTTGCCAGAAGAGTGTTTCGAGGTCGATGCACGACTGTGCGCGATAGAACTAATTGCAATTACGGGGAGACCTTGCGCCTTCGCACCCATTGCCATCTCAATGGGAAGGATATTTGTTCCAGAATTAGAAAACACGAGCATACAATCGTGGGGACCGAAAGTGAAGTTGCGTAAGATCACCTCGGCATAGCCTGATACGTTTTCTAAAAAGAGTGCCTGACGTTGACCGTTGCAGCCGACAACTTGATTGTGATATGTAACGGCTAATTCGACGATGGGAAAGAAGCCTGGAAAGCTGCCATAGCGCGGGAACATCTCTTCAACTGCCATGCGGGAGTGCCCGGAACCGAATAGATAGACGAGTCCATCTGCGGCTATTGTCTCGGCGCACATCTCAGAGACTTGTGCGATTGCCTCGGTTTGTGTCGCCTCAATCTGTTTCAGAACGTCTTGTGCAGTGTGTAAATAACGTAGATAAGAAGTGCTCATAGTATAGGTTTACTCTTCCTCAAATTCTTGTGTTGTGAAACGCAGCGTTCGGCAATTCTCTGTCACCGTGCGAACAACCTCGTCAGGGATCCCATCGGAAACTTTTGCCGCAATCTCCATTGTCACTTCAACATCTGCCCCCGGTAGACCGGTAAGATGCTGTAGGACCTCCTCTATAACCTGCTGTGCGTCGCGTCCTGCCCGTATTGGGTCCAAACTAACAGTGCCATAGAAGCGTTTCGGACTCGCTGCTTGTGGAGGCGTAGTTCCAGTTTCCTCGCCTTCTGTTTGTCCTCCCGATGTGTCATAGGACGATTGACTCTCTTTCCCATCGAAACCCGGCTGCGGCGGTTCTGCTTCTGTTTGCTCCTCTGCATCCGCTTCAAGCTGCTTCGTCGCCACATCGGGTTTTACCAGCACGCTTGCATCGTCCAGATAAATTGAACCACCAGAACTACCAAATTGCAATCCATTATATTGTCCTGTGTTGTCAACACTATTTGCGTACCCAAAATCTTTCGTTTTAATTCCTTCCCGAACAGTAGCAAGTAGGACATCGGAATCACGCAGGCGGGACAAATATAGATAAGTCGCAAGACATTCCCACACGCGTTTGAGACTGATATGGGATTCGTCTTTCCAAAGCCACTTATCCAATTCCATTTTTAGTAATGTGGGTGACCATTGCGTAATTAGCTGCGCATCGCTTCGGACCTTCGCAACGGCTTTCGCAACGGCATCTTCCTGTGAACCGGGAATTCGTGTTGCTTCCCATACGATTGGCTCTGTTCCTTCTTGCGTTGGAACGAGGAGCCAACTATAAGTTTCGTTAAGTCGCATTCCAACGGTGTCGTTGCTCTGTTCTTTACCACGTGTTGCTTCGCGCCGCTGGTTGGCATCAAGATTCAAGGCTTCAACTTCTTGGATGATTGAATCCCACGCGAGATAACGACGGGTTTCGCGTTCCAGTGGTTCACATTCTCCAGTGTCAGGTGCGACGAAGATGAGCATATTGCGATACGTTCTTGGGATGTCGCCACGTTTGTTTAAAATTTCTGATGCAGTTGTGAGTGCCTCTGAACTTTGCATCCTTGCCTGATGTCCAGTCGTGGGCGGGAGGATTACCAATCGCGCAGTCGATTCGTCCGGCACATCCGCAGACGAAGGACACGGATGAACGGCTTTGAAATCTCCACGTCTTTGCGTCTGCTGGCGCAACCGACGGACAATCTCTGTCTCTACAACCTCTGGTTCTAACTTAGAGGCGCGATCCTCCATTGTTCTGCGGAGATTTGGGTGCGTGTCGTACCAATACCGCTGGGCGCGGGTGTAAAGGTGCGTCAATCGATCCATCAAACGTCTGGTTGCATCATTGAATACAGCAACCTGCTCATCAGGTTGGACGACTCCGAGGCGAATTCGCATTTCTTCAATACCTCGCACCGATTGTCCACTTCCATGTGGTGCGCTTCCCATAAAGATTGTGCGCGCCACACGTCGCGCTGCGGAGCTCTCACCGAAGCGAGGAAGACTTGCGTCAATCGCGCGGGGTTCAGAACGTTCACCGTCCACATCTTTGTCCACAACAGTATTCCAACTCTCTGGTAGATAGCGTAGCAGTTCCTCCCGCACACGCGGCGCATCAAGTGGAATTGAACCCGGAAGAATTAGACTTGAACGATCTTGGTTTTCCCAGAGATGATGGATGACAGCTGCCATTAAGCGCAGTACACCACGAGTTTTCTGGAAATTGTCAAGGGGGGACCAGTCGTCATAGAGCCTGTCAAAGAGTTCAGGGTGGATCGGATACGCACGTCGGAGCCGATCAAGATACGGTGCATCACGACATTCAACTGGGAATTCTGCAGGATTTTCGTCGTATAACTGCGTAAATGCTCGGCAGACTGTATCGCGTGCGGTCTTATCTCTGACAGGTGAAAACAACCGTCGCCGCACAATCTCAAACCCTTCATCTGCCCCAACAGGTCTCCAGATACCTTCAAGTCTACCGATGGTGTGCTGAATCCGCTCCAATGCCGCTTGCCCCGCCTCGCCGCCGATTTCGATATCGGATTCGGGAATTGAAGCGACGAGCTGACTCCGTTCTGCACTTTTGACTGCCTCTGTCAAGGACTGCACAAAGGTTAGATTCGCGTCAAACGAACCGGCTGGCAAACCACTGACACCGTATATGTTCCGGGTATACGCAACCAATTCGTCTATGAGGATGATCGCGGGACCGAATTCATTGAGGAGTGTGGTAAGGTCGTTTGCACCAGGGGCAACGCTTTTTTTGTCAGCTGCTTGGACGATTTCATATCCCGCTTGTCCGCCGAGTTGTGCAGCAATGTTTCCCCAAAGTGTTCGAGTTGTAATCCCTTGGACTTTTTGCATGCGGGCTGGATTGAGATCCGTCCCGACGATGACAGCGAAACGAACAGTTGGGAGTTCAGGAACTTCTGCCGCATCGCGAACCTTTTCTGCACCTTCCATCTGATCGACGCTCGCTTTTCCACTCAGAAGGTGGTATAACGCCAACATACTATGCGTTTTTCCACCGCCAAATGCGGTTTTCAACTGGACAATCGGTTCCCCATCTTTACCTGTTACCCGTTTAACAGCAGTAGCAAGAAGCCGTTGCATGCCCTCTGTGAGGTAGGTTCGAGCGAAAAATTCTATCGGATCTTGATATTCCGTATCTGCATTGCCTGCGATAACGTCACCAAGGTTGGCGGCGAATTCCGCTTGGTGATAACGTCCTGTTGCAACGTCGGGATGTGGGGTGACGATTTCTCTCCACGGTGTGAGTGGCACTGCTTTCCTCCAATAAAGTATCGTTCAGCTTCTAAATATCATTCTCCGTAGGAATCCAAGGGATAGCCACTGTTAGTTCGCTTTGCAATGCTTCAATCTCTTCGGATAAAAATGAGAGCAGGCGGTGCATCATTTGCGTCTCAGCGTTTACGGGACGTGTTTGGACAACACGCTTGAGTTCATCCTGCAATTGAGAAGCTTCTCTGAATCGCATCCATCTTCGGATTCGTTCCTGACGGTGTTGTTGCAGCCATGCGCGATTGAGACGGAGCATCGAAACATGGTACTCACCACAGGGCGTAAGTGGTCGTAGGATACCTTCATCGGATTCGACAAAGTGAACACCATAGTCTTGTTCGCGACACGGATCGGCAAAGCGGTATCCCCGGCGACGTTGCTCGTTTGTTGGCCATTTGTCATGTTTTATCATATTGCAGGGTATGCAAACCCAATATAAATTGTTGTAGTCATTAACAGCACCACCCTTGCTGCGCGGTTTAAAATGGTCAATGCAAAAGGCTTGTGGTCCGCCCTTGAGTTGTTCATGGACGCCACAATATGCACAACGGTAGTCAAAGTCTCGGCGCAGATAAGGTTCAGCGTTCCGATAACCTATTCTGCCTCGCATCACCGGAGGAGTTTCTCGCCGGTAAATACGGGGAGACTTTCTGTCATTCACACTAATTCCCTCAATTCGCGCAGCTTAGCCATAACTTCTTCAAATCTCTGTCCCCAGTTCTCGTCCCGCACGGCGGCTCGCTTCTGCATGGATTGTATAAGCGGCTGTGCCGCTTCCACCTCGTCGAGCTGCCGATCTAACTCTGACAACGCAACTTCTTCTTCTGCGGTTAATCCGGTAGAAAACTTCTTATCTAACAATCTGTGATACGCTTCAAGAACGTGCGCTGGAAGTTCATAAGCGAAAGCGTTTTCGTCCTCATCTGGATGCAATTTGCGATACTCATCCATTGGAACAATCGCTGCGACAGGCTTTCCATTATGTTCAAGCACAAGGCTTTCATGCGCTTCCCAAGTCGCCCGTAGTAAGTTTTCAACCTGACGTGGCAGGTTGTCTAATGAAATCGTTTTATTCATGATCTCACTCCTCAATATCGAATTCTTGCTGTGTTTCCCGCAATTCTGAACTCGTCCGAGTTTCCTGAATATGTGCCCACGAGGTGATAAGCGTGTTATAGGCAATCGCCTCCTGTGCCCACCCTTTGCGTTCACAAATAGTGTAAAGGCGATACGCTAATGCCCGCGCATTCTCAACCTGTTCACTGCTGAGCTGATTAGCAAGTCGAGCGGCTTCCGCTTCACCCCCCTGATCGAGTGCTCTGATGAGGTATTGCGTGCATTCCCATATATTTATACGTATATCCGAAGTTGGATCCCATTCGTCAGGATATTCTTCACGGGAAAGCAGACGGACTCTTCCTGCGCGCGCTCGTAGTATGCCTGATTCCGCCACGCCTTCTACGCTGGTGTCTCTGGCATTCGCAAGGGTATTGGCATCACCAAAGGAGGCCTCCCTCATACCGTATTGTTCAAACCAGGAAACACAGAAGCGAGTATCCGCATCAAGATCCCCTTCTTGTTCAGTAAAGTAGGCATCGAGTTCGGCATTGATGATTTGTAGGGCAGTGCGGACACGCATGGGACTTCCGTCCGCTTCAAGAACACCACTGTAACTTGAGAAGACCGCCATGCCAGGACCAATCGCTGCTTGTGCAAGATCAACAGGGGCGATGTTGCCTCGCTGTAGGTGCCTGAGTGCGTCAGGCAGTTCACGCCGAAGCGACGCAATAAAATCGCGTCGGGTCACCATACTTGCATCATCCGACCGCGGGCGACAGACGAGAACAATTGAAGACGCAAGGGCATTCGTACCAATAGCGGTAGTCCGCACCCCGCGTTCCGTTCTCATCGGTAACGTGCTTGTAATCTGAAATCCTGCTTTCAGCAAACCTTCGAGCATTGTTTCCCATCCTGTAGAAGCAGTTCCTCCGTCTGTTTCATCCGTTTCAGATTGCTTAAAGGCATAATAGATTGTCGTCGGATAATCGGGATGTGTGCGAGCACGCATGAGTTGAAAAGCTTTGCCCAGCCCTGTCAAAAAGTGTACTTCTGCTCTTGATTTGTCCCCACCAAAACGATGAGAAGCAGCGACCAACTCTTCGGTTTTAGGGACAAGCATCAGATTGAATAACTCAGGATAGATATGTCTTAAATTGCGACGGAGCCAAATGTAGAAAAAATCTGAAAGATCTGCGTATCCGATGTTATCATAATAAGGTGGATCCGTTGAAATGAGAGGAGTCTGAACATCCGATAAAGCCGCTGAAGCGTCCGTTTGGGTAGCGTATCCTTCCCGAATCTGAAGCCCTGAATTCTTAGAGATAAATCGTAATATCCAATCCACACAAGCTATCCAACTCCCAGTTGATTGACTGAAGGGATTAGATTCTGCATAATCCCAAACCATTGCAATTGCTTGACGAGCGAAAGTACTGCGTATAAATCCATTAGGAACCCAACTACAAAAACTTGACCAATAATCTGCACCTTTATCAGCCGCAAATGCTAAGTATGTCACTATAGCATCGGCGTAGGCACTCGCATTTTCACAACCTTTATTGGTAGCATCCGCTTGCACTTTTTCCCGTGCTTCGTTGATTAAGTCACCAAAAGTACTCAGGGCAGTCAGTTGACGTTGCGTGAAAAGATCCGACCAAGTGAAAAAACCGTATCCACGCCCACTAACCAAGTTTGTAGTATCGCGATTCATTTCGATTTCCGGGATCCAATCGGGTTTGGAAGATTTCACAATCTCCTCGTGTTCTCCTGATGGCGGAAGGTAAATCCGTCCATTCTGTCCCTCAGCAACAATTGCCATCAACTGTGAACCCATCTGACCGTCCATGCTTTCTGTTTTAATGTGATGCTCAGAACTATCTTGGTGACACACAAGACAACGAAAGCGGGCACCTCTCCCGACCTGCGTAGGTTCAGGAGGTACACCATCTCCCCTTTTTACTTTAAATTGTACCCTGTTATTAACACCATCAACAATCGGTTCAACCCATGCCTTCTTTCCTCTAATTTTTGAGAGCCAAAATTTATTTGTTAACGGCATTATTGCGCCACAGGCAGGATTGGGACATTTTACTGTCCGCGCCCAAACCCACGCGATAACCGTTGCTTCACCCCCACCCTGTTCCTTCGGCAGTTCTACTTTCGGGTACAGATGCCCAATTCGCTTTTCGGCTTCCTTTCGTATCCATTCTCCATAGTAGCGAACATCTTCTGCTAAACCTGTGGCACCTCTCCACGTTTGACTCTGCAGCGAATCATCTTGTGCGTCGGGATTAACAGGCGGTTGCCCTGCAAAGCGTGGTAGGATTTCGATCATTGCCTTGGTGATTAGCACGGCAACAGGGTTAAGGTCACTACCGTATGCTTCCAGGCCGAGACGTTGTGCTTCCAGTGGAATTGAGCCTCCACCGCAAAATGGATCCAACACAGGCGGCGGATTCCCATCTGTTGATTTGAGGATTTCGGCGCGGGCTTTTTCCAAAACATGCTTATTATTAATATTTTCCCATTTCACCAAGTCCCTAATAAGCTCAAAGAGGTTCTCACGTTCACGTTCCTGCTCTGCTTCAGTGAGATCGTCGCGATTGGAAGGGTCATCGACAAGTGAGGCGAAAAGCACTGCGCGGCACGCTGCTAATGGTTTTCGCGACCACCAGAGGTGCAATGTGGATGGGTGCCCATGGCGGATGGATTTTTCGCGTGCAGCTTCGCGGTTGATGTCATCTAACGGTAAAGCGACTTCTATGAGTTTTTTGCGGTAAGTCACGATTTCTCCTTTCAGTGTGCTATATCATAACACAGGAGCGGAAGTTGTGCAAATCTAATTCATTTCTGAGAGGGTTTCAAAATAAAAGGAAGATTAGTGAACACATTGGGAAGCAACTACTTGGACTCGAAGGAAAAGTTGGCTGCCTAATCCAAAAAAGGATGGATTTGTATATATTCCTCAATCAATGAAAGGATGCGTTCTTCAGCCAGAGAGTATAGAGGTGATCTACCGTGAATCCGTTTTGCAAGTTGATGCAATACTATCTGGGTTCTCCGTCCGGCTGTAAGTCCCTTAAATAAGTATAAGGTCAAAGATTTTGACTGGCTAGACAGGATCGGTTGTGTCCAGAGTTCAAAAAGAAAATCAGCTGCCATGTCTAATGCTGATGATAAACTCACTCCTGGCTCACTAAGAACTTGTACTAGACGATTGTAAGGTTCAGCAGGTTTCC
>JAJECD010000108.1 GCA_022822215.1 Candidatus Poribacteria bacterium
TGTCTATACAATGGCTGAGACTCAGGATGCTGTCCCGAAATGTGTTAAAATAGCCACTCACGACAGCCGCCTTAACACGGGGGTCAATCGCGGCGGTAAAAAAGGTTGTTGTACCGCCACCTGAGATACCCATCACACCGAGACGGCTTGTGTCAATCTCAGGTCGGGTCGCCAAATAGTCAAATGCTCGCATCGCATCATAAACCCGCCAGCCTACCATCGTCTGTCCCAGTAGGAGTGCTGCCCCCGCGCTCGGTTGACAGGAGGAGTTGCCACCCCCGCGCTCGCGAGCGATCGGGTCTCGTCGATGCCCAAACCCGAATTGTTCGATCGCCAGTACAGTATAGCCGTGCGCGACACATTGGAGTGCGAAATCGTTTTGGTAGCCACCGTATTCTGAGCGCATGCTGCCATCTTCCTCAATACCCACGATATCATCCACACCGCGACCGTGTCCTGCAAGACAGAGGATCGCCGGATTCGGTGCCGAACCGTTGAGATGCTTCGGCGTAAGCAGATACCCAAAGACAGACATGTGCGGGCGGCTTTTAAACTGCACCGTCTCACGGAAATAGGTCGGAAATTCGTGCGATTCCAAAACTTCTGATTCTAAATCACACGACGCCTCTGGAAACCCACCGACCAGTTCGATAAGTTTTGCCCGAAGTTCCTGTTGCCACGCTTTCGCTTCAGTTAGCGTCGCCGCTTGGAAGGCAAGATGGCGCGGTGTATCAGTGTATAACTGGTGCGAGAAGGCTAAGGTGTCTCTTTCATGTTCATGATACATCGTGTGCCTCCAAAGGATAAAATGTTTGAGGATCGTTTACAACATTATCGATTCAACAGGTTTAAAACGAACCCGGTCGCCATTTTCGGATAGAAGTAAGTTGATTTTTGTGGCATTGTTGAACCCGCCATCGCCACGTCCAACACCTGTTCAACAGGGGTTGGGTTCATGAGGAGCGCGACGCTGCCCGTTCTACTTTTGACGTGTTCAACGGCATCGTCTGCATAAGCCGTGTAGCTAATATGTTCCGCTAATGCCTCAATCTGAAACATCTCTTTGATGAGAGTTTCTTGGACAAGGGTTACATCTAATTGTCTTGGTGATGTTGCATGTGGAATCAATAAGCGATAGTTGCCGTCTGCCGTGTACATACCGACAGCGACTGATTTCCCTTTTCGGGTCTCCAATTTTGCCATAAGATTTGCTTGCGTATCAATTTCATGTACTTCAAATACTTCAGGCAATTTCGCAATAGCCCGCGAAATCTGATGAGGGCTTAGATTATCTAACAAGCGATGAATCGCCAGAACAGCCAAACCGGGTGATTCCATCCGAACAAGGTTCATCATCATATAACCGTAACCCGTTGATTCGGTGTTCGGCAGTTTCTGCGCCATTTCCGCTTGAAAAGCCAGCGCAGTTTCATATCGGTGGTGCCCATCGGCAATCAAAAGCGGTTTCGATGAAAAAAGGTTTTGAATTTCCCGGTTGCGCGCTGCGTCATCTAAACACCACAATCGATGTGTGCTGCCAAAGGTCTCCAGACAGTCAACTTCGGGGGCGTGTGCATCGGTGAAACCTTGCATAACCTGCTCAATATCACCGGTTGGATCGCCGTAAAGCAGAAAGATTGGACTGAGGTTCGCGTGACATGCACGCATGAGATTCAGCCGATCTGCCTTCGGACCAGCGTGTGTTTTTTCGTGGGGGAGAATGATTTTGTTTTTAAAGGGTTCGAGTTTGACGAGGGCAATCAAAGCGCGACGTGTGTAGTTTTTTCCGTCTGGCGCACGAAACGCTTGATCGTAGATGTAATATCGCGGAGTTGGGTCCTGTACGAGTGTGTTGTCTGAAATCCACTGATTCATCAATGCCGCGGCTCGCGTATACTGATTCGCATTTTCGGTGTCATCTTCACAAGGTTGGCTTAAAATCAGATGAATGATATTGGCAGGGTGGCGTGCCGCTAAGGCAAGCCGTTCTTCGGTTTTGATGACATCATAAGGCGGTGCGACGACATGCTCGATCCGCGCTACTTGGGTTGCATTGTAACGTAAGCCGCAAAATGGTATAACTGTTGTTTCCATATTTAATAGTTAAAAATTTAATCCCAGAGGCGTGTACTAAAGTAACGTTCTCCGAGATCGTTAAAGACTGTGACGATAATACCTTCCTGAATTTCTTGGGCAACTTTGTATGCGCCATAAAGATAGCCACCCGAAGACTGCCCGACGAACCAACCCCGTCGAGCCAGGCGACTACACATTTCATGTGCATTTTCAATCGTAGCCGGAATGCGATGATCAATTACAGATGCGTCGAGGATCTCTGGCACGATGTCGTCTGGATGTCCCAACGGTTTGAGGCCTTCGATCCCCGGAAACACCTCAGGCGCAATCGAGCAGACCTGGATATTTGGATTATAGGTCTTCAGGCGTTTGCCGACACCCGTGATAGTCCCGCCCGTCCCGACACCGGCGACAAAGTGCGTAACGTTCCCACCTGTCTGTTGCCAGATTTCAACACCAGTGGTATCGTAATGTGCCCGCCAATTATTTTCGTTCTCATATTGCGATTTAAAAAAATACTGCTCCGGATTCGCTTCGTAACGACGATCGACTTCTCGCAATGCCTCATCGTAACCGAGGATGGCGTCGGTATAGATAATTTTCGCACCATGTGAATGCATGCGTTTCTTTCGTTCTTCACTGGCGTTGTCTGGAATGACGAGTTCAACTTTATAGCCGAGAGCCGCACCTATCATCGCGTAAGCGATGCCAGCGTTGCCGGAACTCGAATCAAGGATAACTTTTTCCCGCGTGAGCTCTCCAGATGCAATCGCCTCTGTAAGCATCCTTAAGACAGGTCGATCTTTGATTGAGCCACCTGGATTGTAGGTTTCTATCTTTGCATAAATCTCGACGTTTGGCAGCTCATCAGCAAAGATATCTATTTTGGCAAGCGGTGTCTGCCCTATGATTTGAAGCAGTGGATATTCTGAAAGATTCACCTTTTCAGGCTTTCGCTGGCTCATGTAGCGTTATCTATCCTACCTTTGTGTTATTTAGGACTTATGCACTCCATTGGTAGGTGCGGTTTCCTAACCGCACCGGCTGCATCGGAATAGATGAATTTCTTTGATGCTGCGTAAGTCCTGTTATTTCTTGAGTGTTGAGAGTTTTGTGAGTCGCTGGTGAAGCAGGCGTTGCATGTAATCCTTCGCTGCGGTGTCTGTTAATTGTCCATTGAGAAGAGGCACAACCTCAAATTCAGCTAATCTTAGGGTCGGATTGAGCCCGTGCAACGGGGGCAGCCAATCTCGGAACGTGTCGAAAAAAGCGCGTTGTGCTGCGCGTCCGTTTGTATAGGGAAAGTCCGCAGTATTTCTGCGGAACCGCGCCGGTCCCTTTGCGAGTGCTGCAGCGTGGTGTTGTTGACAAAACTGGCGGTATTTTTGCGGTGCATAAGCAATTTCAATATCTGATGGATAATGCTGAAATGTTCGTTCCCGGAATTGTGTAAAGTGTTGGAGTTCATCGAACTCAAAAATAAAGTGATACGGCTCCGGAAAATACGCATCTGGGATCAGATAGCCATCTGCTTTCGCTGTTGTGCCTTCCCAATCCCCTTCCAGCGCAGTGTAAAGTGTCCTCACGGCATCGTAATGTTTACCGAAATCTTCACGACGCGGTTTATTGCGGAGCCAATCGAATTGTGCACGGCGTTCTGCTCTGATGCCGATAACCTCCTCCACCAATTTGATGATACCTACTTCCAAGCGCATGACGTGCTCCAACGCTTTTCTCGGAGACGCTTGTTATCAGAGATTCTGGTTTAGACAGGTTCGATGTCTAAATCTTTGAGTGTATCGCCGTCTACCGTATTAATCAAACTGGCGAGATAGTCTCGGTCGCGTTGTAAAGCCTCCAATTTATTATCGCCGTGGACGAACTCTACCTCTAAATATCCACTGTATCCAGCATCACCTAAAATCTCAACGATTCGCGCATAATCGACAACGCCGTCTGCAATCGGGCACCCTTTGCCGTTCTCATCGAAGTTTTGGGCATGGACGTTTACAATATGTTCAGCGAGTTTTTCAGCGGCAGCATGCGGTTCATCGGCATCGGATCGTGCAAGCGGTTGATAATACGTTTGCAACGCTGACTGGTTAATACCCTCAATCATTTCCAAAATAGTCGCAACACTATCGGTGAGATTATTGTTATGCATTTCCAAACCGAGCCGAATGTTGCGAAAACTTGCCCATTGCGTAATGCTCACCAGTCGAAAAAGAATCAAGCGTTTATCGGCAGGCGCAATGGATTTTGAAGGACCGCCACCCGACCAAATTCTCACGAGGTTCGTTCCTAAATCGTATGCGATTTTAAAGGCTTCCTCAAAATGCTTCTGGTGGAGCGGCATCAGCGGATCCACATATGAACCGAACGCTGAGATCTCTAATCCCTTGCGGAGTGTCATATCCCGGACGTTTTTGACATAACTTTCGTCATATTCCGCGGGTAGGTGTGGGGGTTTTCCCCACAACTCGATGCCATCAAAGCCGTAATCCGCCGCGATATCAATAACCTCTTCCAACGGTTTTTCTTGGAAAGCGATGGTGCATAAACCTATTTTCATGGTTTTCCCCTTATGTCTATTTCTGTTTACCTAACGCCCGTTTTTACTTTACTTTAAATAGGATACCACAGGCATAGACCGAATGCAAGGAAACTTTGTTACGACAACTGAAAATCGCTTGACATAGTTTATCATATCCACTATAATTGTCAAGTGTTTTTTCGGATAGGAGCAAATAATGCAGCGACGTGTTAGATATCTCATCGTAATTGGTTTAGTATTCACTGTGTTTTCAGGGTGTACAACGGATAAGCAAAAACCCATCGAATTAAGCGTCTTCGCTGCCATCAGTTTGTCGGATGCCCTTGCTGAAATTGGGACAGCATTTACAGCGGAAAACGGTGTTAAAGTATCTTACAATTTCGCGGCATCTACGACCTTACAACGCCAAATCGAAAAAGGGGCACCCGCGGATGTCTTTATCTCGGCGAGTCCCCGTCAAATCATTGCCTTGGAAGCCAGTGGGCTGCTTGAAGCCGAGAGTCACCGAAATTTGCTAACCAATCGATTAGTCGTCGTTGCTGATGAAACCGAACGGATTTCTGTGGAGACACCTGCTGACCTCGCTGCACCTGAGATTTCGAGAATTGCGATTGGGCATCCAAGTATAGTTCCCGCTGGGGCTTACGCAGAAGAAGCCTTGAGGCACTTCGGGGTGTGGGAAACCTTACGCCCGAAACTTATTTTCGGCGTGGATGTGCGTGCTACGCTCGCTTATGTGACATCCGGGAATGTGGACGTAGCCATTGTTTACAAAACAGACACAATCCTAAGTGACACTATAAGAGTGATTTATCAGATGCCATCTGAAACACATACACCCATTATTTATCCGGTTGTCGCCATAAAGGATAGTCGGCAAAAGCAGTGGGCGCGTCAATTTATTACCTATCTCCAGTCTGCCGAGAAAAGTGAAATTTTTGAAAAGCACGGATTTACCGTTTTGGCTCTAAAATGAGGATAACCCCCGCCGAAGTTGCCGCACTCTCTTTGTCTATAAAGGTCGCGTTGCTCAGTCTGGTTATAATGTTCCCACCCGGTTTACTAATAGGGTGGCTTCTCGCAAAACGGACATTTCGCGGGAAAACGCTTCTAAATACACTCGTGATGTGCCCATTGGTACTGCCACCCATAGTCAGTGGGTATTTACTCCTCATTCTATTGGGAAAACATGGGGTTATCGGTGGATTTATCTATCGCGCTTTCGGTATAGAGATCGTTTTTTCCCAGTGGGCTGTTGTTCTTGCAGTCTCAATTATTTCATTTCCATTGTTGGTCCGTGGTATTGTAACAGGAATGGAGTCCGTCCCCGTTGAGCTTGAAAACGCGGCGCGCACGCTTGGCGCATCACCACTCAAAGTATTTTGGACGATAACGCTGCCGCTCGCCTATCGCGGCATAATTGGCGGAACGATCCTCGGTTTCTCCAAAAGTCTCGGTGAGTTTGGGGCAACTATTATGGTGGCAGGGAATATTCCGGGTAAAACCCAGACGATGGCGTTAGCGATTTTCAGTGCTGTTCATCTCGGAGAAGATGCATCTGTCTATCGACTCGTGCTGATTTCAACCGTTGTTGCTTTCGTAGCACTCTGGTTAACCGAGCGTTTTACCCTCCGATAGGAGATTTACTTAACAAAAGGAGAAGAAAAGTGATGGGTTGGATTTTTATCGGTATCACTGCATGCGTGCTGCTCGGTTGGTATCTCTATCAACGTTCAAAAAATGACGCAGCTGAAGATACCGATCAAAACGCTGAGGCTGAGGCGAATGATGACGATTTTGAGGATTTACTCTGGACAGGTGTCCTGCTCAACGAAATATATGATGATGACGAACATAGCGATCCATCTGACGATATGGATGCTGATGACTATGATATGGATGCTGACGGATTCGACGATGGTGGTGGGTTTGAGTAATAGGTCTCACTATGGCAGATAGTCCCAAAATCAAACTCAATTTTCGCAAATGCCTCGGTAACTTCACCTTAGAGGTCAATTGTACCCTCAAAAGAAAGGTTTCGGCATTTTTAGGAGCGTCCGGGAGCGGAAAAAGTACGCTGCTCAATTGCATCAGCGGCACACCGACACCCGATGAAGGTGAAATCACTTTTGGCGAAGAGGTCCTTTACGCATCTGCCTCAAAAATTAATATACCCCCTGAAAAACGACGGTTCGGATACGTTTTTCAAGAAGGTTATCTATTTCCGCATCTTACCGTTGCCCAGAACATCCGATATGGACAACCCAGTCCACGAAAATCTTCGCCTGCCATAGATGTTCTTGAAATTTCCGAACTGCTCCAGCGCTATCCGAAAGAACTCTCAGGTGGTCAACGTCAACGCGTCGCCATCGCCCGTGCACTCGCTATGGAACCACGGATGCTCCTCATGGATGAGCCCCTTGCTGCGCTTGATAGCGCACTAAAAGACCGAATTATCCCATATCTGCACCACATTAAAGACGCTTTTGATATACCAATCCTCTACGTAACCCATACCTTTTCCGAGGCGATGGCACTCGCCGATGAAGCGTTCTTAATTGCCGATGGCAAAATTGTGGCAAATGGCGAACCACACCAACTGCTAACTGCCCCTTCCGTAATGCCGATCGCACAATTGACCGGTGTTGAAAACATTCTATTCCTTCCGGTGACGCTTTCAGACAAGACACTCGGCGTAACTGCGTTGGAAATCGGAAACCAATCACTCGTCATTCCTTACACTGAAGCAGAAGTCGGTGAGGTCGTACCGGTTGCTATCCGTGCTGAGGATATTATCATCTCACTTGAACCGGAGCTCCCGATTAGTGCGCGCAACATATTACGCGGCGCAATTCAAGGGCTTGATATCAAGAGCGAACGGACGTGGGTATCTATCCTTGTTGAGTGCCATCATCTTGCTGTGAAGATCACACACGAAGCACGTGAGCAGATGGAGTTGAGAGAAGGTCGGGAGGTCTACTGCGTCATCAAAGCGAGCGCTATCAATCGTCTCTGGGATTAAGTGCTTATCTACGAAAATGATAGGTCCGGTTATAACCGTGCGTATCTTTCCATAGCATACGCTTTACTCACAACGCTTCTGAAGTTCCGCCCAAAGCGCATCGACTTGTTGATGAAGCGCGTCGAGCGTCCCCTCATTTTCTATCACAATATCAGCGTACGTAACTTTCTCCGTGAGTGGCATCTGTGCGTCAATTCGTGCTTGGACATCGCTTTCAGTCAGCGACTTACCTTGTGCGATACTGCGTTCCAAAGTGCGCTGCAGTTGCATCTCCGATGATGCCGTCACAACGACTATCAGATCAACGGTATCGTAAGCCCCTGCTTCGATGAGGAGCGGTGCGTCAAGGAGCACAATACAATTTGGGTCTTCCGTAACGAGCTGGCGTGCGCGGGCACGTGAACGCTGGATGATTAACGGGTGCAGAATGCTATTGAGTCGCTCCCGAGCGGCTTTGTCTTTGAAAACAATGGCACCTAATTTTTTTCGGCTGACATCCCCGGTATCTTCGAGTATCTCCTTTCCAAATGCGTTGATCAGGACATTAATAACCGGGCTGTCTGCTCTGAGGAGTTCGTGTCCGATTTCATCGGCATTGATCGGAATCGCCCCTTTTTCAGCAAGCAAGTCGGAGACAGTCGTCTTGCCGCAAGCAATTCCACCCGTTATTCCAACAATGATACCACGTTCGCGGTGTCTTTCAGTTTTCATACCGTTGAGTGTATACCATACACCAAAATTTGTCAAACCTATCTTCTGTAGGAGCGAGTGTTTTTGCTTGGGTGTTTCTTCATGCTCGCGATATTCCTAAAAAACGTTAGTATCTATAAACGGGAACCAAAATCAAAACCGAAAACTTAAACTGTAAAACAGTTTCCAATTCCGCTCATAACCCACAACCCATAACCGATAAAAATCCTTGACTTGATTTCAGGGTCACGCTATAATGCCCGATAATCTGCAGTGTTTTGTTATACGATGAACCGCGCTATAACCAATAGGGAGGTCTGAAGTGAACCATAAATTACGAGTGCTTACGGTTTTGACATTTGTCTTTGAAGTAATGATCTACGATCACGCCTTGAACGCCGATGAGATCGAAAGGTTAGCAACTGTCGGGCTACCTGTGGAGAGTGCCGGGAAACTCGCCATCACTTGGGCATCACTCAAACGGAATTAGTAGATATTATGAAATTCAGGATTAAACAAAGTGCACGAAAAAGATAACCCAAATTTAGAAAAAGTCTCCTTCCGGCAATACGCCGCACTGCTCTCACAATACCTCAAACCGCAGTGGCTCCGTGTCACGCTGCTCGCTGTATTCATGTTCGGCGGAATCGGACTAAACCTTGCAAACCCCCAAATTATCCGCTATTTCATTGATACCGCAAGAGACGGCGGCGCGATGCGCAACCTCATCATCGCGGGTGGAATATATCTGGCGATTGGGTTTATTCGGCAATTGGTGATGTTAGTCAGTTCGTATTTAGGGCAGGATGTCGGATGGCGCGCCACAAATCAGATGCGCGAAGACCTTGCCGATCACTGTTTACACCTCGATATGTCCTTCCATCATGAATACACACCCGGAGAAATGGTCGAGCGTATTGATGGTGATACCACGGCACTCTCGAACTTTTTCTCTGAATTTATACTTCAGGTGATTGGGAGTCTGATATTCCTCATAGGTGTACTCATTTTGGTCGCCCGCGAAGACTGGCGTATCGGTGTCGCACTCACGGTTTTTGTAATTATCGCTATCTGGATCTACAATCTCACGCGAAACATTGCGGTGCCAGTCTATACCGCTGAGCGGGAAGGGTACGCAAGGCTTTTCGGGTTTCTTGAAGAACGATTGACGGGCATCGAAGACTTCCGCACCAATGGCGGGGTCGGCTATACAATGGACCGGTTTTACGATGTCAATCGTGATGTATACGGGCGTGCTGTAAAAGCGCATGTATGGGGTGAAGTCTTACGAACCATTAGTGGGGTCCTGTTCGCCCTGGGGCATGCTCTCACAATGGGAATGGGTATCTACCTCTATCGAGAAGGCGCGTTCACAATCGGGACTGTCTTTCTCGTTTTCCAATACACAGCGATGCTCCGATGGCCCCTCATGATGATTAGCCGTCAGATTAACGATCTCCAACGCGCAACTGCCGGATTGAAACGGATTGAAATGCTCTACCGCACGTCTTCAAGTATTGAGGACGGAACTGAGGATCTACCGGGATCAGACGCGCTCGGTATCGACTTTGATCACGTCACGTTTAGTTATACCGGTGAAGAAGTCGTGCTAAAGGATGTGTCGTTCCAGCTGTCCGCTGGGAAATCGCTTGGGCTGTTAGGACGCACAGGCAGCGGCAAGACCACAATCACCCGTCTCCTCTTTCGATTCTATGATATAAATCAAGGGCAAATTCGTGTTGGCGGTAAACCGATTGAGAAAATCCAGCTTGAAGATTTACGAAGCCAAATCGGAATGGTCACGCAGGATGTCCAACTCTTCAATGCAACCGTACGTGAAAATCTAACCCTCTTTGATGCCACAATTCCCGATGATCGGATTTTTTCAGTTATTGAAGAACTGGAGTTGTCTGATTGGTATCGCTCCTTACCAGATGGGCTTGATACGCTTCTTGAAGGGACCGGGCTTTCCGCTGGGGAAGCGCAGCTCCTCGCCTTTGCGCGCGTTTTTCTCAAAGATCCTCGGGTTGTCATTCTTGATGAACCCTCTTCAAGACTCGATCCCGCCACGGAACATCGCATTGATCGGGCAGTCCAGCGACTCTTGAGAGGACGCACAAGTATTATTATTGCGCATCGGTTGGGGACGGTTCAACAGGTAGATGAGGTAATGATCCTCGCTGACGGAGAGGTTCAAGAGTACGGTGAACGCCAGCAACTCGTCGGTAATCCTGATTCTGTCTTCTCAGGACTCCTAAAAACAGGGTTGGAGGAGGTGACGCAGTGACGGCAGGGAAATCGACAATTCAATTAATCCGGTACCGTCCGCTCCTTTTCCTCGGTACGATCCTCTTTCGAGGCATAGATGATCTGGTTCCCTTTGCGATTGGAATCATCATGAAGGGATTCTTTGATGCCCTCACTGGTGAATCACCGGCTGGGCTCAACCCGTGGACGTTTGTTGCCCTCTTCATCATCGTTGAACTCGGGGATCGGAGCGTACTTATCTCTTCAGCGTTTGTATGGGCGCGTTGGCGTTACGCGATCTCGACACTTCTCCGAAAAAACCTCATCACTGCCATCATGAACATGTCCGCACCGCATCGCGTCTCAACGGCTTCGGGAGAGGTAACCAATCGCTTGCGGGACGATGTTGAGGCGATTATACATTATCTGGAGCAGTATATTCACCTCTGGGGAAATACCATCTTCGCAATATTGGCATTTATCTGGATGGCACGCATTAATGTCACTGTGACACTCATCACGGTTATTCCTTCTATTCTGATTATCACGACTGTCAATTTCGCGAGGCGATTCATTCGGAGGTATCGAAGTGCCCAACGGGTTGCCACGGAAAAATCGACCAACTTCATCAACGAACTCTTCCAATCTATTTTAGCCGTGAAAGTGGCGCGGACAGAGTCTAATGTCATCTCACATTTCCATCAACTCAACGACTCACGTCGTAAGGCGACCATCGTAGACAACCTCTTTAATCAGCTCCTCAGATCTATTAGTTTCAGTATCAATCATATCGCAACGGGGATAATTATGATTCTTGTTGCTGAGCAGATGAGAGATGGATCGTTTACAGTCGGAGATTTCGCACTTTTCACGACTTATGTCGGGGATGTTGCCAGAAGCGGTTCCCTCATCGGTGGGATTATGGCACAGCATCAGCGAGCGAAGGTGTCTTTCAACCGTATGGAGCAAACTGTCGAGGAGATGCCTGATGAGGACTTGGTGAAACACACACCCGTCTACCTCAAAGAACAACAGCCACCGCTTGTTATGCCTGAACGCACTGAAGCCGATCGTCTTGATGAACTCACTGTCACTAACCTGACGCACCTTTATGATGGATCAACAGTCGGAATTTCCGATATTAGTTTTCGGGTCCCAGCGGGTTCGTTCACTGTTATCACCGGACGGATTGGTGCTGGCAAAACAACGCTCTTGCAGACACTCTTAGGTGTGCTGCCGAAGCAAGATGGAGAGGTTCGATGGAACGGTGAAGTTGTTACGGATCTGAAGTCGTTTTTCGTGCCACCGCGTTGTGCCTATACACCTCAGGCACCTAAGCTCTTCAGTGAAAAATTGAGTGACAACATTCTCTTGGGCTTACCGTGGAATTGGGACGACTTAAATCGCGCCATCCGACTTAGCGTCATGGAGTCAGACCTCCCGGCACTTGAAGATGGTCTTGACACTGTTGTGGGGCCCCGTGGTGTGAAATTGTCCGGTGGACAGATGCAGCGCACCGCAGCCGCACGGATGTTCATCCGAGATTCGGATCTACTTGTTTTTGACGACCTCTCCTCTGGACTCGATGTGGAAACAGAGCAGACGCTTTGGAAACGCCTCTTTGAGACGAAGCGAGCCACCTGTCTCGTCGTTTCCCACCGACGGGCCGCCTTACAGCAGGCAGATCAGATTATTTTACTCAAAGATGGTCGTATCGAGGGCATCGGAACGTTGGATGAATTGCGCCGCGCTTCCGCGGAGATGCGGCGGTTGTGGGAAGGCGAATAGTGCTACCTAAAATAGGTAGACGAGGTTTCATCTTCATCTAACCGCGCCGGTTTATGCTGTATTGATGATAAAATCTAAAATCATTCATGGAGAATTTTTCATGCGAAGATTAGAGAATAAGGTCGCAATCGTAACAGGGGCTGGTAGAGGACACGCCGAAGCAGTGGCACGCCGTTTTGCGAAGGAAGGTGCAGCCGTTGCCATCTGTGATGTTATTCCTGTCCAAGAGTTAGAGGCAACAGTCGGTTCAGACATCAGAGCCGCCGGTGGGGATGTGCGCTGCTTTGAGACGGATGTGTCGCAAGAAGCACCCGTCAAGGAGATGGTTGAGGCAACCATCCAGCAGTTCGGGACTGTTGATATACTCGCCAACGTTGTCGGTATTGCCGGACCCACAAAGGATATCTGGGACATGCGTTTAGAGGAGTGGAGACGCACGCTTGAGGTCAACCTCGATTCGCTGTTTATCTGTTCCAAAGCCGTTTTACCAGAGATGATCCGAAAGAGATACGGAAGAATCATCAACTTCAGTTCCGGCACAGGCAAACAACCCCTTTCCCACAGAGCACCGTATGCCACTTCAAAGATGGGAGTCATCGGTTTCACACGCACACTCGCCGCCGATGTCGGACGTTACAACATCACCGTCAACGCCATCTGTCCCGGTTGGCACATGGAGAGAAGCCTTGAACTCGCAAGGGGCAGAGCCGAGTACATGAATAAAGACTTTGACGAAGCAGCCTTACGCCAGCGATATGCACAAGAAAACCCAAAGAGTGTCATCGCTGGGAGGTGGTGTGCGGATGAAGGTTACAGCGACAAAGGCTCAGGTTCAGAGGATGCCGCTGCGTTAGCCGCCTTCCTGGCATCAGAAGATTCCGCCAACATGACCGGCCAAGACATCAACACCGGTGGAACGGTGATGTGGTAGTTAAAAGAGGGTATGAATCCTTGTCAAGTACCCAAAGCTAAAGCATTGGGAAACCTGTAAAGAGTTGCCGAATGCCATACTTTGATGTTCCGCGGTCTTGGCTCGCGACTTTACCTATCCGCCACCGCACGGCTCAAGCAGCCGTTTGGGAAACTGACGCTACGTTTCCCGGATAGAACCTCAAACACTTCCGATGAAGGAAGTTGAACGAGCGTTCAATCGTTTTCGAGTCACTTGCATACACGTCCGGGTGTGTATGCCATAGGGAGACACTTCCGACTCCCATGTTTTAGTGGGTATTAGCCACAGTCACGTTACCACAAAACAAAGGGGTTGGTAGAGACAACCGCAGAGTGCGGAAGTTGTTTTCTCTACCATGTGACTGTATTAATTATACGATATTTTTCGCAAAAAGTCAAGTTAAAATGAGACTTTGGCGGGTTTAGCGGGCTTTCCTCCCACAGCTAAAGCAGTGGGAAACCTCTCGCCCGAATGCCCGTGAAAAACTTGAAAAAAGGCAGGCTGATTGGGTATAATATGTGTTAATGTTAAACGTTGATTGGGAGGAAGAGTGATGTCAATTCGCGAAGCAGCCGAGCAATTAACAGTAGACCATCTGCTTGATGGTGTTCAGCAGTTGACTCCTGCCGAATTGTGGGAGTTCACCGAAAGGCTTGCCGAATGGCAGAGACAGAGAGAAATTCCAGAGGAAACCCCGTTATTAGCGTCTATCCGAGAAAATTCTCGGTTACCGGAAGCAGAACAGCGAAGGTACCAGGAATTGTGGCACAAGTGCGAGAATGCAACTTTGAGCGAGGGCGAACTCGCGGAATATCAAAAGTTGCTGGGCAAATTGGAGGTGAGAAACCTCAGACGCATTGAGGCCCTTAACACTTTGGCACAGATGCGTGGAAAGACATTAAGGCAGATTATGGCGGAACTCGGGTTAAAAAGGGAAAACGGTGACTTCTGAGTATATCCCCGCAGCCTTGCGTCGCCGCGTGCGAGAACGTGCCAATGGGCTTTGTGAATACTGCAAAGCTCCTGCACGCTTCAGCACTGCCTCTTTCCACTGCGATCACATTTTCCCCCGAAAAGCAGCAGGCAAAACCGATTTGTCCAATTTGGCATGGGCATGCCCGTGGTGCAACACACATAAACATACGAAAACGCATGCACAGGATCCACAAACAGGGAGGCAAGTTCCTCTTTTTAACCCCCGCCGCGAAAAATGGCAACAGCATTTCGTATGGAGTGGTGATTTTCTCTATATTGTCGGACGGACGCAGACAGGTCGGGCAACGGTTGAGGCATTAAATATGAACCGTCCGGAACATGTTAACTGTAGAAAGATATTACGAATTGCCGGAGAACATCCACCACCGGAACAATCCCTATCTGAATAATAACCACCCTTCTTCGTCAAAAGGAAATGCATGAACCGCCAACACACCAACAGCGAAGACACCATCACCACCCTATTCGTCGAAATCCTGATGCCGATGAGTAAGACATGGCGCATCCACGAACAGACAACACAACCACTCGTCGAAAATCAAAGAAAACCCGATGTAATTATCCGCACAGTCGAAAGACACCCAATCGCAGTCGAGGTGAAAATCGACTACAAACGCGGTCCCAATGAAACCGGCGAAAAACAGGCGCGCGAATATTACTTAGGCAAAACCCTCCGCACCACACTTGAAACAGTTGCCAGTGCAATAGCAATCCGCCTCCCCTACAGATTCCGTGCGTCATGAACTCGATCGGTTATTATTATCAGAGGTATTGGGTATCACGGAGACGGAGCGTCCCGATGTGCATGAGGGGCTTGCATTGCTTCGCAAAATGTTGTGTCAAGAGCCGAGTATTCACGGTGGGAAGAAGTCCAAAGTTAAGTTGGATGCCTTTTAGCCCTGTAAGGGCGATATGTTTATAGTATTGTGTATTTTTCTCTGTGTTACTTACACCAACCTCACGGAAAAAGGAACTCAGATGCTGACAAGCCCCGGAGGGGCGAAAGGTCTATAGAAATGCTATACGCCCCAAGGAACAAGCCCCCGGGGAATGCCAAAAGGCATTCATACCCGGGCAAGCCCACACGGGCTTGATACCCGGGGAAGTGCATAAGCACTTCATACCGTTGATTTTGATTATGATTTCGAGGCGAAATGTGGATACTCTAAAAATTGTTCAAAGCTTGGTAATTCTGAGAGTGCCAGATCGATTAAGCAAAAATTGGAGAAAAAAATAATATGAAAAAAATCTATGAAATTTTCTCAAAACGACAGAAGAGGCTTCGGGGCGAAGTTCCCGATGTATATCAGTATGAAACCATTCCTTCTGGATTACGGGTTCAGGTTATTCATATCTGGAGAGATATTTGGGGAGAAATTGGGCATTGGGATTTACGGAATTCTTATGGTAATGCTAATGATGCATATGTGTTCATCCACGATAAGTTATGTCGTGAATATGGAATATTAGAACTTGGTGAGGAAAGTAACCCGTACGAAAGAGTCGGCAATTATCTCCTAAATGAAAAGGAAACTGAGAAGGTGATTGATATCATTGAAGTTTCATTTCGGTGTATTGATCCAGAAGCTATGGATTATCAGTTATTTTCTCTCATGAGTTCGCCTGATGAGGCAATTAACGAATTAAATTACCGATTTCGCGAGCACGGTGTAGGATATCAGTACGAATCAGGTCAAATAATTAAGGTGGATTCTCAGTTCATCCATTCTGAAGTGGTAAAACCTGCCTTGTTTATGCTTTCAGAACCAATGCATAAAGGCGCAAATGAGGAATTCCTGAAAGCACACGAACATTATCGGAAGAAAAACTACAAAGATTGCGTGAACAACTGTCTTAAAGCATTCGAGAGTTGCCTGAAAGTAATTTGCAAAAAAAGAGGTTGGAATTATACTGAAAAAGACACCGCTAACCGTCTAATTACAATCGTGTTCAACGAAGGGTTAATTCCGCCGCTCATGCAATCGCACTTCTCGGGGTTAAGGAGTGCTTTAGAGTCAGGTGTCCCTACTTTCCGTAACAAACGGACTGGACACGGACAAGGTCCCAACCAGACCGCTGTTCCGGAATACATAGCCGCATACATCCTGCACCTGACTGCATCAAATATTCTTTTGCTGGCGAAAGCTGACGAGGAGATGAAGTAGGATTGGATTTTTCGTTAGACTTATGCTATACTAAAGTTGTAAGGTTAACTGTAGGAAACAACCCTTTAAAACCGATATAGGCATTCATGAGATCACCAAACTATAATAACAATGTATTTATCAATTGTCCATTTGATTCAGCTTACAAGCCGTTGTTTGATGCAATAGTATTTGCCGTTTATGATTGTGGTTTCATTACCCGTTGCGCGCTTGAAGAAGACGACGCAAGCGAAGTTCGGATTGATCAGATTTATAACATAATTGCGGACTGCCGTTATGGAATTCATGATATATCCCGAACAGAATTAGACGAAGATTCAGGTCTGCCGCGGTTTAATATGCCTTTGGAATTAGGAATTTTCCTCGGAGCAAAGAAATTTGGTATAGAGGAGCAAAAAAGAAAAAAATGCCTGGTTCTGGATACCGAACAATATAGGTATCAACAATTTATCTCTGATATCGCCGGTCAAGATATTCAGGCACATAACAACAGTTCTAAAGAAGTTATAACGAAGGTCCGGAATTGGCTCCGCACTGCATCAAGGCGTGAGACGATTCCAAGTGGTAGCATTATTTGGAGACGTTATCAAGATTTTAGAAGAGATTTGCCGAAAACGGCCCAGGAGTATCAGTTAACGATTGAAGACCTAATTTTTAATGATTATACTTGGGTGATTACGCAATGGTTGAAAACTAAGGCGAAGCCTTTATCGGATTATGTTCAGTAAGGAGGGAATTGGAGTGGCAAGAGAACGAATTATTAAGGATCCTCCTAAGCGAGGGAAGCTCACAAAGCATCAAGTTAAACGGGCAGTAGAGAAGGTTGTTTTTGGTAAGGACAGTAATGGAAAGACAATGCCTGCTGGACAATATCGTAAAACACGATTACGCTTAGGTATCCCTGGATTGGAACTTCAAAATCCAGATATATTACAGGCGTTTGTTGAAGCGGGCTTACTACCTCCTGATGTGCCACTAACAAATCATTCCCTGGAGCTCCGACTTTGGGTGCCTTGGCCAGCAAACAGAACAGATTTTTCACTCTATAAGATTAACCCGGAGACAGGAGGGGCGTATGGTGGTGCCTCAGGTCTCATGATGGAAGTGCGCCATACAGATACTCACTTTCATCCTCAACTCCCCGCCAGTGTCTGGGAGGACGCTCCACGCGTTCATTGGGAAACCTTCTCCGCACAAGTTGAAGACTTTATCAAAATCATTATCCGCACGCAACACCTACGACAGCGTGACTGGTCGCTTCTGCCCGAGGGAGATCCTCACTGGGTTAACTATTTTAACGAATTTTTAGAATACTTTGGATTTCAACAACAAAAATTCACCACACTAGATCCCCAACGTACCCTTTTAGTCTGCATCGGTGGTTTTTCGTCACCTGTGGAGATGCTTACCCAATGTCTTCATAGAAATCTTCTTGATCGGAACTCAAACATCACTGAGATAACAATGGTTATTGAGGATTGTGTTGATTTTGAAATGGAAGAACTTGAAGAATTGATGGCGAATTCTCTTACCCCCATCAAGTTAGGTATTAATATTGCCTCCTTGGATGTGATTGCTGAGATACTTGAGCATCACCGCGCGCAGAGAAAAAATTTGTCCCAAATACTACCCAGAAAAAACAGAACCGATATGTTGAAGAGTTTTCGCAGGACCTATATTGACTATCTTGCCCGCCTAAAAAACAGTGATTGCGAATTGCAGGCAGATGTATTGGGTGCTATTCAGCGTGACTGTGACTCTCGCATTGAAAGATGGGATCGGTTTCTTCAAATTAGTGTTGATTTTTCCTTTTCTGAATATGATTTGGAGAGATTCATTGATATTGATAGGAAGTTACTTGATGCTATAGACGTTGATAAAGGTGTACATGAGGCTATATCTAACGCTATCGGGGTTCTGGAGGAGATGCTCGGTTGGAAAAATCATCGAAAACACTCCAGTAAGAATTCTTGAAGCGTTTTTGCAACGGGATGGTGCGGATACGTTTATAGAAAAATGCCGTGTTCCTAAGGGCGATGGAGGCATCAGACCTCTCAAAGTTGAGATTGAAGAATTTAAAGCCTTAGTTGAAATTCTTGAAGAATATAGTGAACTTAAATCATCTGGTGTCAAACCAAGTAAAGAACGAATAGAACAATGGGAAGCGAAATTCAAATCGTTTTTATTAAAACTACTTGCTGATCCTCAAGCTCAGAAAGTCATTCAATTTTTTGCAGAGGAAGGTTTTGATCTTTTTACTTAAAGATACATTTTGAGATATTTCTTATAAGGAGGATGTTGATAGTCTTTTTGCGTATGTAATATCGCGCTCGCATACGCAAGACACGCGCGAATATCCGCTTCCACAATGTGAGGGTAATTCTCAAGAATCTCCGCTTCAGTCCAACCGTGTGCAAGTAAGTCAATGATAAATTCAACGGCTAATCGTGTGCCTTTAATCACAGGTTTCCCTGTGAGAATATTTGCGTCACAGACGATGCGTTCTGCTAATGTAGAAGGTATCTGACCTCGCATAATGTGTCTATCCTTCCCTGCTATCAATATTAAGGCTGCATAATTACTATCACTTCTGCCGAATCACAGGGCATTTTAAGTATACCATTAGGTTTGCCGGATGTCAAGTTTTAGGCTACATGGGCAGAGCCATTCAGTGCGCCCAGAACCCGAAAATCCGCGATTTGCGGCGTACTTGAAGAAATCCGCAGAAACACCCAAGCAAATACCCCCAGCAAAAACCCTAAATGCGACGTGCATTCAGACAACTGAAAATTGAATGCCTCTAACTGATAGCGATTTTTAACTTGACACAGGTTAGTAAAAATAGGTATAATATATTATACCTATTTCAAAGGAGAAAATGCACTGCCAATCTCTGAAAACTGAATACCTCAGGAACGCAATTACCCATTACCTGCAAAATGTTAAACTTGCCGCCAAATTATTTTTTTTCACAACAGAAAATTAAAAAAGAAAAGCCTACAAACCCTTACTATAACTGGGTTTTCTAACGTTATACACCGTACCAAAATGTTACATCAGTGTAACATTTTAAGGACTTACGCAACCTTTTAAAAGTGTTTTATACTTTATTGTTAAACCTATCAGTCTATTTTGTGAAACTCAATAACCAGCTCAGACATATCCAGTTTGAATGTCCAATGAGGTTTAATAGATGAGACAACTCACGCACGCTGCATTTCAGAGAGCAAAGAATTTTATAATGGATCAGGGGAGAGCGTTGGACCAAAGGCGTTTTGAATTCCATTTTGAAGATGGATCCGCTGATGCCGTCCTCGCCGCGTTAGCACCTTATCAAAACGACGACGGCGGCTTCGCCCACAGTCTGGAGCCTGACATCAGAACGCCTGCTTCTTCTGCTATTGTGACCACAATAGGTTTCCAGATGCTGAGGGAAGTTCGAGCACCCGCAAATCACATATTGGTCCGTAAGGGAATCCAATATTTTATCGCCACCTATGACGAGTCCCAACAGGTATGGCCCATCGTTCCACCTGAAGTGGATGAGGCACCCCACGCCCCTTGGTGGAATTACGAGAAGAGTCCCGAAACTTTCGGTCAGTTTCTGGTCAATCCTCGTGCTGAGATCGTCGGATATTTACACGAATTTAGCGATGGTGTGCCGACGCAATTGCTGAAGACATTAACAGCAGCCGTTCTGGAGCATCTGGATACCCTATCCGATGATATGGAGATGCACGACACCCTCTGTTTCGTCCGGCTCGCGGAGACAAAGACGCTGCCGAATAGGGACAAGGTCTGGGCGAAACTCGCCCGAGCAGCGCAGGGCGTTGCCCGGAACGCGGAGCAATTGACTGGTTATGTTCTCAAACCTCCACATCAACCTTCCAAAAATTACCGCTTGACACCCTTTCCGAATTTCTGCTAAAATGAACACTGCGATATAAAAAATGGAAGGAGCAAAATAAGTGGCACAAGACACAATTCGAGTCGGTATTATCGGCGCAGGTGGAAACACAAGATCACGGCATATCCCCGGACTACAGGCAATCGAAGGCGTTGAAATCGTCGGAGTCTGCAATCGGAGTCAGGAATCTTCACAACGGGTAGCAGATGAGTTCGGGATCCCCAAAACCTACGGCAATTGGCAGGATGCTATCGCTGACCCTGATACCAACGCAATCGTCATCGGGACGTGGCCCTATATGCACTGCCGCGCCACTGTGGCAGCACTTGAGGCAGATAAGCACGTGATGTGCGAGGCACGGATGGCGATGAACGCTACCGAGGCACATATCATGCGCGAGGTATCACGTCAACAAACACACCTCATCGCCCAGATCGTTCCGTCACCAATGACCCTGAGAGTAGATAACACCATAAAACGCCTCATCGCCGAGGGGTATATCGGGGATGTGCTCGCCATAGAGGCACGCGCAGGCGGCGCATTTCTCGACAGCGAAGCACCGCTCCAGTGGCGGCAGGATTTTGACCTCAGCGGTCTGAATATCATGAGCATGGGAATCTGGTACGAGGCACTAATCCGATGGGTCGGCGAAGCGACACGGATTATGGCGATGGGCAAGACCTTCATCAAAATGCGTCCTGATGCTGAGGGGGTGATGCGTTCGGTTCGGATTCCTGAGCATATTGATGTTGTCGGCGACCTCGCCTGTGGCGCACAACTCCATATACAAGTTTCTAACGTTGCCGGATTAGCCGGTGCTCCCGAAGTCTATGTTTTCGGTAGCAACGGGACTTTGCGCTTTTCAGGAAATCGCCTCTACGGCGGACAGAAAGGCGACACCGAACTCAACGAGATTGATATTCCTGAAGCAGAGGCAGGGGGGTGGCGCGTCGAAGAGGAATTCGTGAATGCTATCCGTGGTGAAGAGGTTATCACACATACCGACTTTGAGACGGGTGTGAAGTACATGGAGTTCACGGAAGCCGTCACGCGGAGTATGCAGTCGGGCGCGGCGGTTCCCTTACCACTTGACATCTAATTACGGGACTATTTTGAAGGAGGAACATGACTTTAGGAGAACTTTTTGATTTTTGTCAGGATATTGAATTACGGCAAGCGAAACTGTATGCCGCCCTTTCGCTCCGTTTAGGGGATGTGGATGAACGAATCGCACGATTTTGGGAACAGATGAGCACGGAAGAGTGGCAGCACTATATCCTCGTGGATTTTGGGAGAGCTTTGTGCGTTAATGCCTTGGGGATTGATTCGCCTGTGCCGGAGTTGTCGGGTGTTCCGGTTCATCAAATTACGGACGCATTGGATGCACATGAGCAGAAAGTCGATAGCGGAGAGATTTCACTTGATGAGGCTTTTGAAATCGCGATTGCAATTGAGGGAAGTGAAGCAGATGCGATCTATATGCACCTCCTCTCTATTATCAGAAGAGCAATTGAACGGAGCAATCAGCCGTATCTGATGGACCGAATTGTACAGGTGGAGAAGGACATGGTATCGCACGTGCACGGGTTGGTTAAGGCGACACAAAGGTTCGCGAAAGATCCCGCACTCATTCGACAGGCGCATCGTTTAGAAGCAGAACACGGGTAAGGCGTTACGGCGAGGCTACGAGTGTTGCGCATTGCACAGGAGATTTCCGCCTTGTGCGCAAGCGGTCTGCTCCAGT
>JAJECD010000300.1 GCA_022822215.1 Candidatus Poribacteria bacterium
CTATCAGGTCAACCACAAATAATAGATTTTCCCATTGATACGCGGCACCGAGCGTTAGCCAGCGGATCCCACGTTCACGGGGTAAATGTACTGCAAGCAGTCCAAATTTGAGAGTAGCAGTCCATTTGATGAGTAACCCCAAATCGTAGGAGGGGAACTCCCCGAAAAATTGGTAATAATCGCTTGGGTGTTTACGTTTGAACTTCAGACTCGCGCCAACCGCGACATGGGAGTGAATCTGGTGCGCGAGGGAATAGTAGTTGAAATCCGGTGTCCCGGACTCAACACCGAGTGCGATTTTGTTTCCCCAGAATAGGCCGTATCCACGATACGCATACCCAATCCCTTTCGGATCAAAGCCGTAGTCGGATCTATTGTGGAACTTATTCACGCCAAAAAGCCTTACGCCCTGCCACTGAATCAACCCGGCGGGGTTCCAGAAACCTGCCGTAGCATCATCAGCGACCGCAGTAAACGCATTGCCCATCCCCAAAGCTCTTGCACCAACGTAGAGCGGACGCGCCTCCTCAAACGGAAACTCTGCCGGAAAGGCGGGGGAGGCAGCAAGCAATAGCCCAATAAATGTAACGAGTGAAACGGACAACGTGAGGGGTAAGGCGTAGTATGTTGCACCCTTGAATACCATCGTCTTTGAATTCCTGTCTTTATTGCGCTTTTGGATCGAGACGGGATAACGACAGATCCGCGGCTTCCAACACATCTTTGACGGTAATATCGTCCATGCTCTCGCGAGCAATTATTGTATGCGGATCCCAATGCGGTCCCCATTGCTGCGGCTTCGACGCACCAAACAAGGCAATCGTTGGGGTTTGGACCGCCGTGCTCATGTGCATTGGACCTGTGTCGTTGCTGATATAGAGGTGACACTTTTGGAGTATTGCTCCGAGCTGCATCGGAGTTATGCCTGAGAGGATAATCGGCGAACAAGACATCAGATCTGCGACTTCGTGCGGCAGACTTCCCTCTGCACTGCCGGCGGTGATAACAATTTGGGCATCATATTTCTGATGTAGTTGGTCTCCCACCTGAGCAAATCCTGCCTTTGACCAACGACGCGACTCAGAACCCGACCCAGGGTTCAAACCGATTAGCGGTCGATCCGCGGAAACACCGACCCCTGTGAGGAAATAGTCAGCCCACCGTTGTGCCGCTGGGTTCACAAACATCTCAGGTTCCTCGCTATCCGGCTCAATCCCGATTCCGCGCACAACGTCAAGGTATCTATCGGTTTCGTGTTGATCAATGTTATTGGGAACAGCGACATGCAGCAAACGTGCTTTACCGGAGTTGGTCTCAAAGCCGATCCGAAATGGGATGCGTGCGAGAAATGTGTGTAATACAAGCCGAAACGTCGGTTGAAGGATGACCACCATCTGGAATGATCTTTTCGCCATCCCGTAAATTAGCTTGGGAATCGACACGCTGTAAGTGATCACCTCATCCAGATGTGGGTTTTCAGAAACGAGATCTTCGCGCCCCGGGGCGACCATGTAAGCGATGTAAGTGTCTGGAAAACGTCGCCGCAGTGCACGAATAACAGGTGTCGTCAGGAGCGTCTCGCCGAGCGGTCCCATGCGCAGAATCAGGATGCGCCGAATTTGATTCAGATTGAATTGTTTTCTGGGTTGTTTAGAACGATGTTCCGAGATTGACATGGATTTTCCCTTCCAAAGCGGAGCGTCCTTCGGCGAGTCCGTAATCCATCCGGAGCAGTCCACCCTTTGATTCCAACCGCATACCAAGTCCGTAACCTACACGGAGCGGGTCAAAGACAGCGGGTTGAGCTACTTGGGAAACTGTCCCCAGATCCGTGAACACAAAGAACTGCGATGTGTGCCCGACCAGAAGCCGGTATTCGAGGTTCGCATAGACCCGGCGGGGACCAAAAAACCAATCTTCGTCGTAGCCGCGCAAGGTATTCGCTCCACCGAGATAGAAAAGCTCTGTTGGTGGAATATTATCTCCCCACGCTGCAGCGCCGTGCAAACCGACCGCGATGACCTGCCGATGCCATGTTGGGTAGTAGCCTTGCAGATCAATCCACAGTCTGCGCAGCTTAAAATCTCCTCTCGAAAATTCAAACGCCACACCGTCACGGCGACCGCGGGTTGGATTCAGAAAGTAATCCCTGCTATCGCGAGTCAACCCTAAAGTCACACCGTATTTCACACCGCTTTGCGATGCTGGGTACGGTACATCTGTGATTGGTGAGTGGACAGATGGTGAGGGAACGGGGAGAAAGGGGTCGTTTGTAGGGAGACCGATTCGTTTATAGGAAAACCCGATCGAACTTTCAAATAAACGCCGAAAACGGGCGGCAACAGTTACTGATGCGGCATTCTCATCTGACTCAGCATCGGTGAACTGGTTTCTCTGCTTCAGCTGCCAGTATTCGACGCCGATTTTGACCGGCTTTCCAAACGCCCACGGTTCCGTGTAACCTATCCTTAACGTCCGAAGTAACCCAGATTTCCACAGAAAATTTACACCCCGTCCCGTGCCCAAGAGATTGGTTTCCGTCGCTTCAATCACGCCTGTCAGTTGTGGCGCACCCTCAAATTCCGTAGTCGGCGGTGCATATCCGATGACGCCGCTGAACCTGCCGGTCCGCGCCTCTGTTACCCGCGCATTAAAGATGATCCCCTCCGGTGTCGTGCCTTCTTCAAGCAGGAAGGGACTGACCTCATAAAAATAGCCGAGGTTCACCAAGCGGTGAAAACTCTGATCGATTTTACGCTGGTCAAAAACGTCGCTCGCCTGAACCGGCAACTCACGGAGCACCACTTCAGGTTTTGTTTTCTGTAAACCGGTTAATTTCACCGATTCAATCCGAACTTGATTCCCTTCCCGAATTTGTAGGCGCAGGTCAACCTTTCCTAGTTCCTCCGACAGATGAAAGTCGATCGGCTCAATTTCGGCTTTGGGATAGCCACGCTCGCTGTATAGAGCCAAAATCTTGTCAATCCCACCCTCAAACGCGTCTGGGATAAAAGGTGCCCCTGTATGCAAGCCAAGCGCACGGCGAAGGTCGTGCGTCGAAAGCAGACGATTGCCTGTGATAGTAATTTTGCCTGTGCGGGCTCGCGTTCCCTCGTGGATGTGGAGGCGGATCTGCACCTGATCGGGCGGGAGGGTCGTAACTTCGGGTTCGATTGAGGCGAACACAAAGCCATCTTCGCGGTATCTTTCCAACACCCGATTAAGCCCGACGATTATTCCCGCTGGAAGATAGGGTTGACCTACAGTTGTGCCGATCAGCTCGGATAGTTGTTTCCGACTTAGGTGTTCCCCCCCTTCAAAGGTAATTTGACGAATGAGATAGGACGTTTTGGCGGTATCAGAGGAGTTAACGAGTTGCTGCTCCGACTCGCCAGTTACAAACGATGGCAAGGATAGGTAGAACAACATGTGAAATGTAAGGGAAATTCGGCAAATTGGACTCATAACGGCGCACCTTTTAGTGAACCTCAAGCAGTTGCCCCTAAAGACTCGCGCTCAACCGCTGTGGGATGGGAATGCTGTACATTTTGGCGAGGAAGGACACCCGTCTAGCCACAACAGTCGTCAACTGGCGTAAATCCTAGGACGATCCGCAGGTCTTCACCTGTCCCACGACGCAAAAACGCGACTTTTAACGGCATCCCAATCTTGATTGTCTCAGGACGGAGCGTGTCCACCCCTTCAATGCGAGCGACTACCCGTGGTCCCTCTGCTAATTCGACTGCCCCCGTACAATAGGGATTATTCCGATTATACCCCTCTTCAATCATCGCAGGAGGGCCGATTGCAATACAGGTAAAGGCGGCAAGTTTGCCTTCTCCCTTTGTTTCCACCCATTCCATCGCTGAGCCATGACATTGGGTACAGATGGCACGTGGCGGCACGAAAAGTGTCCC
>JAJECD010000290.1 GCA_022822215.1 Candidatus Poribacteria bacterium
ATGTTGCCAACCCCGATGAGTCCAACTTTAGCCATAAATTACCTCAAAAGTCTCCTATAAGAATAATTAAACCTCTACGCTTCGTGGGCATATCTTCGGTAAATGCAGCGCGTCTGCTGCGATTCCACTCACATGCCCTATGAAATTTAGCATAGGTTTTTAGAAAAGTCAATTAATTTTCCCGCAGTGCACCCAATTTTTCCACAATCTCTGGGCTAATTTTTACACAATTTTTCTCCTTTTGTGGTAAAATAAGATATTCATACATTGAAGAGAGAAGGAGCCGAAAGTAATGGCAGATACCATCAAAGGCGCCGTCATCGGGTATGGGGCGGCATTTAATATGGGCAAAGCCCATGCAAATATGATGCAACGCACCGACGGCATTGAATGTGTCGCTATCTGCGACATCGATCCGGAGCGGACAGATGCAGCGAAAGAAGATTTTCCAGGAGTCCGCACTTATAATGAAATTGAGGCACTCAACGCCGATGCCGGTGTAGATCTCATCGCAAACGTCCTCCCGCATAGCCTGCACTGCAGCACAACCGTTGCGAGTCTCAAGGCAGGAAAACACGTTATTGTTGAAAAACCGATGTGTGTCACGATCGCAGAAGCGACAGAAATGATTAGCACTGCTGAAGAAAATGGCGTTGTGCTATCTGTGCATCACAACCGACGGTGGGATGCGGATTTCTGGACGCTGCGGGAACTCGTTCATTCGGGGGTCATCGGTAAGGTTTTCAACGTTGAAATGTGGGGTGGTGGCTACGGTAGACCGAATCCGAATTGGTGGCGCAGCGTCAAAGCCATCTCTGGCGGGCAATTCTACGACTGGGGCGCACACTATCTCGACTGGCTCCTCAATGTGCTTGAGGCACCGATGGTCAACGTTACTGGCTTCTATCAACCGAATCTTGTCTGGGATGACATTACCAATGAGGACCACGTCCAAGCGGTTATCCGTTTCGCTGGTGGTGAGGTAGTAGCAGACGGCACAATGGCAAATATCCAGATGTCTAACATCGCGAAGATCGGCGGACCCCGCTGGAAACTGCTCGGTTCGCATGGGGCGATTACCTCTGAAGACGGGGCATTTAAAGTGCTGTCTGAAGTTGAGGGTGAACCTAAAGAACAGATGGTCAGTTACCAGAGTCGACCGGGACCGAGTTACTATGAGAATATCGTGGTGCATTTGAACGACGGCACACCTTTAATCGTTACACCCGAATCCGCTCGCCGCGTGATCGCTGTCATGGATTTGGCAGAAAAATCCGCTAAGACGCATCAGGCGGAAACTGTACCTTACGAGTCTTTTTAATGAGAGCGATTGTTTTTGAAAAAATTCAGCAACTACGCGTCCACGAAATGCCGATTCCTACGCTTGCTGCGGGAGATGTCCTCATCCAGACCGAGCTCTGCGGTATCTGCGCTTCCGACCTCGCCGCGCTCCGCGGAGATGTATCAGATTATGCACCACCCGTTGTCATGGGGCACGAACTCGCGGGTGTGGTGGTAGAGAGTCGGCATCCCGATGTCAGGATCGGCGAACGCGTTACTGTCAACCCCATGCTCTCCTGCGGGGCATGCGCCGAATGCCAGAACGATCTCGACAAATACTGTACGACCATTGAAGGTATCGGACACGATATCGATGGGGGTTATGCCGAGTACATGCGGATGCCGAAACACGGTGTGAATACTGGGAAACTCATCCGGGTTCCAGACAGCATCCCACACGAGGAATTGCTGTTCCTGGAACCGTTGGGATGCTGCCTGAATGCTATGCAGGAAACCCTTTTCAAAGATTCTGTCGCCATCCTTGGTGCGGGTCCGATTGGACTGATACTCACCCAACTTGCAAAACGGGCGGGCTTAGCGACCTACGTGATCGAGCCGTTGGCACACCGCAGAGAGGCGGCAGAGACACTCGGTGCCGACCGAACTTTCGACACTTCACCTGAAGCTATCACGCACCTCCAAGACCTCACAGATGGCGGTGTTGATACCGTGATCTCCGCAACGACGAACAACGCCGGAGCGATTGCGGTCGCTTTTGAGGTTGTCCGTAGAGGCGGCTGTCTCAATTTCTTTGGGCTTGCCCCGGAGGGCGAAGAAATCCGTGTCAACTTAGAGGAATTTCACTATGCCGGTCATAAACTGATGGCATCGTGGGCGTTCTCACGCGCCAGTCTTGAAGCATCGCGCCAACTTCTCATTGAAAAGGCACTCAACTTTGAACCCTTACTAACCGATCGGTTCCCAATTGCAGAGGGGCTTGCAGCATTTGATAACGCTGCTGCGCAACGCGGGGTCAAGACTGTAGTGCATCCATGATTTAAATTGATAGGCGAGGTTTTTAACCTCGCCAATTCCAGCTCCAACCTCTCATTCTTCCTTCTAAAATTTTTAGACAAATGCTTCTCCTTAAACAGTCTTTGATTTGACTTTGTCCGGTTTTTGTGGTATCTTTAACGTAACTCCAGTACCTCATACGAGGAGATACCAACTAAAAATATGATTCTCGGTGCGCACGTATCCACAGCAGGCGGCATACACAATGCCATCAACAACGGGACAGACCTCGACTGTGAGGCAATACAGATTTTCTTGAGAAACCCGAACCAGTGGAAAGGAAAATCTCTGACCTCTGAGATTATCGAAAAATTCCGTACAGCATGGGGAGAGGCTGACCTCACTGATATAATCGTTCACGACATCCATTTGAGCAATCTTGCCTCTCCGAAGCCAGAGGTCCTCGAAAAGTCAAGCCAAGCGTTTCGGGAACAGATGGAACTCGCGCAGGTTCTCGGACTCCGCTACATTGTCACGCATCTTGGTGCGCATCTTGGTGAAGGCGAGGCATTCGGATTAAAACGGCTGACTGAAAGTTTTGATCGCCTGTTTGAAGCTGCCCAAGCACCCGATGTCATTGTTCTTCTCGAAACCACTGCTGGGCAAGGCACAAACCTCGGCTACCGTTTTGAACACATCCGTGATGTGATTGGTAGGTCGAAATATCCGGATCGGTTCGGGGTCTGTTTTGATACATGCCATGTCTTTGCTGCGGGATACGACATGCGAACGGAAACGGATTGCGCCACAACCTTCAGTCAATTTGACGATATAGTCGGTTTGGACCGATTAAAATCTTTTCATCTCAATGACGCGAAATCGACCTATCAGAGCCGGGTGGATCGGCACGAACACATCGGTGAGGGCAATATCGGAGCGACAGCCTTCGCGTATATCCTCAACGATCCCCGGTTCGCCGAAATTCCGCTTATTATCGAAACGCCAGAAATGAAGACCATGCATGCGGTGAATCTTTCCACCTTACGAGAACTAAAGGGATAATGTTATGCAGAAAACGAAATTAAAGATCGGTGGCATGTCGTGTAAGCATTGCGTTAAAACGGTGACCGAAGCCTTGACCGAATTGGAGGGGGTTCGGCGCGCGAAAGTGAACCTACGCAAAGGCGAGGCGGTGGTCCGTTTTGATGAACTGTGTATCACGCCCACCCATCTCAAAGACGCAATAACAGACGCTGGGTTTGATGTGTTACAAGATTAGAGCAAAAGTGTGAACCTATGGACACAGCAAGGATTCAAGTCAAAGCAGGCGATGGTGGGAACGGATGTATCAGTTTTCGCCGAGAAAAATTTGTACCGCGTGGGGGTCCCGATGGCGGCGATGGTGGGAACGGCGGCAATGTCGTCCTCGTCACTACCCTCGGCATGAGCACGCTGATTGACTTGCGTCATAACCCACGTCAAGTTGCAGAAAACGGGGGACACGGCACCGGTAAACAGAAACATGGTGCCGATGGTCCAGACCGGGTCATTAAAGTCCCAGCTGGCACCATTGTCAGAGATCAGGACACGCTGGAAATGCTTGCGGATCTAACAGAACCCGATCAAGGCGTTATCGTCGCACGCGGGGGTATTGGTGGAAAGGGCAATGCCCACTTTAAGAGCAGCACCTTCCAGGCACCGCGCGTTGCAGAAAACGGGGAACCCGGACAAGAACGCAAGATTAGCCTTGAGGTCAAGCTCATCGCTGATGTCGGACTCCTCGGCTATCCCAACGCCGGTAAATCGACGCTCCTTGCACGGACTTCCGCTGCGACTCCGAAAATCGCCCCCTATCCGTTCACTACACTCCGTCCTAATTTAGGTGTCGTTCGTATTGACCGAGAGCAGAATTTCATCCTTGCTGATATTCCCGGACTGATAGAGGGGGCGCACAAAGGGGCGGGTTTAGGGCATCAATTCCTCCGCCATATTGAGCGCACCAAAATGCTCATTCATGTCATTGACTTGAGTGCTACAGATGGGCGGGATCCCGTTGAAGACTATGAACAGCTCAATCGGGAGTTGGGGCATTACAACGAACGCCTAACGAAACTTCCACAGATTATTGCCTTAAATAAGATAGATATGCCCGAAGCGAAAGCGAACCTGAGGCGCGTTGAAGCCTACTTCGGTCAACGGAAAATCTTTCCTATCTCTGCCGTTACGGGTGAAGGGGTCAATGGTCTTATGCAGCAGGCGTATCGGTCCTTACAATATCTTGAGACGCGCGCCCGAGAGGCGGCGGAGACGACGATTACATTTGAACAGGAACTACCGCCTGAACCGATGGCACGGTTTGAACTCGTTAAAACCGAGGAGGGATTTATCATCGGTGGGGCAGAACCGCTGCGGGCGGTCCTCATGACGGATATGGCAAACGAACAGGCGTTGATTTTGTTGTATCGGAAGTTGAAAAATATGGGAGTGATGAATGCGCTCGCCCGCGAAGGCGCGGTAGAAGGAGACACGGTCCAGATTGATGAATTCGAGTTCACCTATAGTCCAAGAGCGATGCGATCTGCCTGAGGGACGCGCCTGTTTATCGAACGTGAAACGGGTGGTTGTGAAAGTGGGTAGCAGTACCATTGCAGACGACGGGCACCTCAATGAAGCCGCGCTAATTGGGCTGGTCCACGATTTAGCACTCGTAAAGCAGGAGGGCGTGGAGGTCATCCTTGTCACATCAGGGGCAATCGCCGCTGGATGGCCTGGACTTGGTCTGAAACAACGTCCGCAAACCCTACCACATTTACAAGCCTCTGCTGCCGTTGGGCAGATCCGATTAATGGCGGCTTATGAGGAGTGGTTTCGGAGCTACGCACAGCGGACGGCACTGATGCTCCTCACGCGAGACGATTTCTCGGATCGGGAACGCTATACCCGGATGAATGATACCCTCCGCGCACTGCTCCATCACGGCGTGATTCCGATTATCAACGAAAACGACACCGTTGCGGTTGACGAAATCAAAGTCGGTGACAACGATACCCTCTCTGCTTACGTAACAAACCTCGCCCAAGCGGAACTCTTGGTTATCCTCTCCGATCAGGCAGGCTTTTACACTGCCGATCCGCGTCAGGATCCAGAACCGGAACTCATCCACACCGTCAAGGTCCTTTCGGAAGAGATATGGCAAGCCGCTGGCAAGGCGGGTACAACAAGTGGCACGGGTGGAATGGTGACGAAACTACGCGCTGCTGACATCGTCACTGGATCTGGTGAGATGATGGTGCTGGCACATGGACGCGAACCGCTTGTCGTGACAAGACTCTTGAAGGGCGAGTTGCTTGGCACCCTCTTCCTTCCACAATCCCGTATCTCTGGACGTAAACGATGGATCGCCTATTCCCGTCCCCCGAAAGGCAGGCTTGTTATAGATGATGGTGCCCGGAATGCCCTCGTGCGAGGCGGTAAAAGCCTACTTCCTGCGGGTATCCGCCGCGTTGAAGGTAATTTTGACTATAGCGATACCGTCTCATGTCTCACAGAGAATGGCGTAGAGTTCGCACGCGGTTTGGTGAACTATAATGCCGTGGAGACCACGAAACTCGCAGGAAAACATACCAAAGACATTGAAAATATCCTCGGCTACCGCGATTACGATGAAATCATACATCGGGATAATCTTGTCCTTCTTGACTGACTTGAAATTTTCCAAGTACCGTGTTATAATGCCAACGGTCATTCAGAGTTACCATTTATCTCCCCGACTATCTGACAAAAGGAAATACGATGAACGAAAATATCCAACAAATGATCCAATCCCAAGCGCGAAAAGCGAAATCGGCGATGCGTATCCTATCGCGGAGTTCCGCCGATGTCCGAAACCACGCCCTTTTAGCAATGGCGGAAAGCCTACAGAAGTCTAAAGATAAAATCCAGGCGGCAAACCGTATTGATCTCGAAAACGGCGAAAAAACGGGACTCGCTGCACCACTCATGCAACGCCTCCTGCTTGACGATCAGAAAATCGAACGGATGGTGGACAACCTCCGCCAAGTCGCTGCGCTTCCTGACCCGATTGGTGCTGTCATCAGCATGGGTGAACGTCCAAACGGACTCAAGATCGGAACAGTCCGCGTCCCCATCGGCGTTGTTGCTGTCGTGTATGAGTCGAGACCTGATGTGACCGTTGAAGTCTCGGCACTCTGCATCAAATCTGGAAATGGTGCTATCCTTCGAGGCGGTTCCGAAGCGATTCACTCCAATGCGACACTTGCGCGTATCCTCAGTGATACCGCCGCTGCAGAAGGCGTTCCAGATGCCATCCAATTCGTTGATACCACCGACCGGCAAGCCGTTTATGAACTCATCCGTCTGCCGGAATACGTTGATCTCATCATTCCACGCGGTAGCAACGAGTTTGTCCAGTTTTTGATGAAGGAGTCGGATGTTCCGGTGCTGGGACATGCTGACGGTATCTGCCACATCTACGTTGACGAGGCTGCTGACCTCGAAATGGCAAACAATATCTGCATGAATGCGAAAGTTGGGTATAAGGTCGCCGTCTGCAACGCCTTAGAAACACTCCTTGTCCATGCCGATATTGCCGAGAAGTTCCTTCCGACTTTCTGTGCAGCTCTACAGAATGCCGATGTTGAAATTCGCGGATGTGAACGTACGCAGCACCTTTACCCAGCGGCGAAACCCGCGACGGAAGAGGATTGGCGTACAGAATACCTCGATTATATTTTAGCTGTTCGGGTGGTAGATGATATGGACGCAGCGATTGATCACATCGAGACCTACGGCTCGCACCATTCCGATGCAATCATCACTGAAAGTTACGGCGCAGCACAACGTTTCCTCAAAGAGGTGGATTCCGCTGCTGTCTACGTCAACGCCAGTACCGTCTTCACCGACGGTTATGAATTCGGATTAGGGGCAGAGGTCGGCATCAGTACGCAGAAGCTCCACTCTCGCGGTCCTATGGGACTTGAGGGATTGACGACTTATAAGTACATCGTGTACGGAGACGGTCAGATACGTGAATAGGGTTTGAATTTTTCCTTGACTTTTTTGCATGTTGTGCTACAATGCTATGGCATGTTACATAACAGGCAATAGCACCTGTTGTGCAAAGCCTCTCTTTTTAATTTTTTTCAAGACAAGGAGAAAAATAGAATGGCAGGAATGATTCCGACAATTAGTTCCGGGGTTGCAGGACCGCTCGGCGTGTTACACCTCCCCCGATTCTGGTCGAAAGTGCTGATGGATGCCAAGGGTGTACTGCATGAAGATTATCCGGCATGCGGCGCGGGCTTCGATCAGATGGTATTAGATGGACTTGGACTCGACAAAGACACGACGCTGGCATATATTAGCGACAATTCCCCCACTTACCCACAGTTTGAAGCATGGGTTTCGGCAAACGGAAGTTTTGACCAAGCGGCGGTCGACGAACTGAACGCTGCGATTGCAGGTTACAATCACGATGACGATACCCGCGGGAGCATCCTCGGTGCGAGCGGTATTAGTGACGACGGCTCTATCTCAGACGCTGTTAATCTTAACAACCTTGATGACTGGTATGAATTGCACGCCAGTTTATAGGTTAGGTATTTGGCTGTCGGCTCTTCGCGGTTAGCTGTTCGCTAATTACTATCTGCTGACAGCCAACAGTCGTTTAACAACAATCCGACGATGTGCAGCAATCTCCACAATTGTCCGCTTCTGTCGTCAGTTCGATTGCCCTACCCTTTTCAGACGATTCGAGACCTGCAAGCAGAATCTCCGTAACGTGCCGTGCTGTATAGGCGTTTGAGAGTGGCGGTTGTGTCCCCGCACGGATGTGTTCGGCGAAGTGTTCGTGCATGCCGCTCGGTGCGGCATCTGAACAGTCAATCGTTTTGACATCGACCGGTGCGTGCTCACGCGTATAAGAGGTTGGTGTCCACTGGCTGAGTGTTGCGCCATCTTTGCCGGGCATCGTGAACTTGCCTGCTGTGCCGTGTACACTCGCTTCTCCCGTCCGTGCTGGATCACACCAACTCGTCTCTGCAGTAACAATACCACCCGATTGCATTTCAAGTACAAGCGTGGCGACATCCTCTAATTCCGTGGGTTTATCGAAAGTTGAAACGAAGCCGGTCACGCGTTTGAACGTACCGAGCATGGCAACGAGGCCCGAGACGGCATAGACTCCCATATCGAAAAGTGCGCCGACACTTGCCTGTTTGGCATCGAAGAACCACAGATCGTCCCCGGTTTCACCGAAAATATCACGAATTTCGGCGTAGTAGATTTCGGGACCGCCGTGGCTACTCCGCATTCTCGCACCAGAGACACGTCCGATTGCTGCCTCTGCAATCAATTGGCGGATCTTATAGATAGCGGCGTTAAAATGTGGGAGACACATCACTGTTTTACCGCTCGCCTCGGTTGCAGCAACAAATTCGTTCGCCTCGTCCATATCGCCACAGAGCGGTTTCTGCATCAGCACGTGCTTACCGGCTTCGAGTGCTTTCACCCCCCATGAGACGTGTAACGGATGGGGCGTACCGACTAAGATGGCATCAAGTGTATCATCAGCGATGATTGCGTCATAATCTTGGGTCCAACGCGGTATATTGAATTCTTGGCACTGGTGTTTGAGGCGGTGTTCGCGTCTGCCACTAATGACGGTGACTTCAAAGTCGCTGCTTTCTGCGAGGTCGGGCAGATGCATCCGACAGACGATACCGCCTGCACCGATAACGCCGAGTTTTAGTTTTTCCATAACAATTCCTTACAAAATTATATCTATTGTCAAAACGAATTAAAGGGATTTCAGCACGACGTTGCGGAAGGCAACGGGGCCATGATCGCCTTGTAACATGAGTGGACCGGTAGCGGCTTCTTCTTCTAACATCGCACCGCGTGTGACATCCACGACCTCGACATCTTCATGGACGACTTGTCCGTTCCATACAACTTTAGCGAAGGTCGCGTTGGCAATCTTGTTACCATCGGCGTCGAATTTTGGGGCGCGGAAGGTAATGTCATACGTTTGCCATTCGCCGGGAGGCTTACTCGCATTAACGCGCGGAGGTGTACCGTCTACGGGTTGATTGTTGATCCAGCGACAATACACGCCGCCACAAGAACCGTAGCGAAGTTCCGTTTCACCCCAACTGTCCAATATCTGGATTTCATATCTACCCATGAGATAGACTCCAGAATTAGAGCCTTGTGGTACTATGAACTCGACATGGAGTTCGCAATCGCCGTGTTCTGCCTCGGTGTAGATGTCAGCGGTTCGTCCGGTGGGACCGTTGTAAAAAATGCCTTCACCGGTCGTTGTTGTGAGAAGTTTCGGATCGCCTGAATTAAGGACGGCGCTGCCCGCGGCATCCCATTCGTGTTCAGGTGCCCCGCCGCGTGCGAGCCAACCGTCCATATTTTTACCGTTGAAAAGATTAATTCCGTTTTTGGATTGAGACATCAATAACCCTCCTATATTCGCTAAAAACCTTTGACATATTTCCAGAAATCAGGTATTATATTTACCATTACAATTATACAATAAATACCGAAGAATTGGGTAAAACAGCCTTTTGTAGAACAAGTTTCGGCGGACAAGTGGTGCCGAAACGAACGCGTACAAGGAAACTAAAACATATGAAACAATCTTTATTATTTTTAGGGTTATCCATTTTAATGGGAACAATTGCCCTTTTTGCCCTTTATGGTTACGATGAAGTTTCGACGCTTCACGCAGCACCGGTAGAAGCCGCTACGCCTGAGACGAAAACGCCTTTTGCCGAAGGATGTGAGAAGTGTCACGGTCAGGAACCCGCCTATCAAGAATGGCAGCAAGCCGGACATTTTCATGCCCTCGTCAATCTGATTGAAGGTCCGTATGAATTACAAACCTCCTGTCTGAGCTGCCACTCCGCTGGCTACGAAGTATTCGATGAGCGTGTTTACCCGGGACATACCTATAATGTAGAGACAGCGGTGAATGCTGTTTCCTGCTCTTCCTGCCACTCGCACACGAGCAAATCGGAACACTTGTTGGTGAAACCTGCGAAACATTTGTGTATCACGTGCCACAAAATGGATTGCGGTTGTGCTGGGGCAGGTATCGTTCACCAGTCTCAATCGGAGATGTTCCTTGGCCGCGAGGGTGCGGGCGTTAAGCGCATGCCGTCGCCGCATGTCCGTGCGATGAAGAAGCGGTGTGTCCACTGCCACATGGCGAAAGAGGACCCCGAAGTCGTTGCGCTACACGGGGGACATACGTTCATTGCAGATTTTTCGACGTGTAGTGCTTCCGGCTGTCACGATAGTGCCGATAACGACATGACGGTGAAACTGCCGCAATATCGCGCTGAGATAGAGGCGAAAATGCAAGCCGTTAAAGCGATGCTTGATGCTTCGCCTAACAGGACCTCGCAAGCCTATCTTGACGCGAAGTTGAACTACGACATGGTGAAAGGCGATAGTGGGTATGGTCTCCACAATATGCCTTATGCGAATGCGCTGCTGGATTATAGCCTTTCGCTTAAGAGCGAACTTTTGAACGATTAAATCTGAGCTGCTACGTCCGTTGTCCTTGCAGTATTTCAATCGTTAAAAGAGGTTCTTTACCAATTTGAGATCGGAGTTGACAACAAAAACTCCGCCCAGACGTAATTGTTTAGGAATCTGCATCAAGCAATGACCGCAGCGGCACATCTTGGTCTTTCGGTAGATAGTAGCTGAGTGGATCGCTGACGACACCGATAAGTTGCTTCTGGATTGGATTGCATTTAGCGACGAGTTCATCAGGCATCGTTATGTAATCCATCGGCTTCACCCACCGATAGGCGTAGCCCATAAAAATGGTTTTGCGTGGCAGACCCGACCAATTGTGTCCGATGCCGTGCCATGTACGCTGTTCAAAAAGGAACGCATCACCGGCGTTGATGTTCATAGAAATAGCACCGCGTGCCCAACCCGTTTCTGGGTCGGCTGCGGGTCTACCTGTGAGGCGGTTGCTTCCCGGAACGACGACCGTTGCGCCAGAAGCCGGGTCAGATTGGTCGCTGATCGCATAAGCGATCTTGAGCATGATGCGCGGGTGGGGTTCCTGCATCTCGCGATACGACGTGCCGCCGTCACGATGCAAACCGATACGGTTCTTTACGTTGTCCGGAGGCTCTTCTTTAGAGGGCAGCACAATCAGATGCGATGTAATCATCTGGACGTTCCAATTAAGGACATCGTAGGCGAGGGGGACGGTTTTTTCCCAGTCGAGGAGTTGTAGGAACGCCTCGTGGTGTACGATACAGTTACGCAGGTTCAACTTTCCACCTGCTTCGAGACGACCTGCTTCTTCTTCTTTGGCATAAACTTCGTCAACGGCGGCATCAATTTCGGCTACTACATCGGGGGACAACGCGTTTTTGATTAGTAGATAGCCGTTATTTTCAACGAATTCCTTGTCTTCCGGTGTAAAAATACCTGCTTGGGCAGCATCAATTGTCGTATCCATACGGTTTATCCTTTGATAATGTTGGAGAGAGTTTCAATCTACTACTGATTGAGATCCTGATCATAGGACATATTATATGGGATATACTGAAATAAATCAAAGCAATTTCGTGAAATTATACCGGAGGAAATCCTCATGCAATCAGATGTTGTCCAATACTTCAAAAAACTGGGCGTTGAACAAGGTGCCCGAGAAAGCATCATTGAAGGTATTCTTGAAGTGCTGGATTTTCGATTTTCTGCCAGCGGCGTGGGAGAATTAAAGCCGATTCTTGAGAGCGTTGAAACGCTGCAGCGTCTCAAGGCACTACGTCGTGAAGCACTACGAACATACAGTCTTGGAACATTTACGCAAATGTTACATGAAGACGAGAGCGGAATTGAATAGAGAAAGCACTACGCAATTTGAGAAGCGAATTGACTTCAGAACCTCATAGAGAACCACCCCAACAAAACAGTCAAAGTGTCCAGCGCAGCCAAGCTTCGCGCTTCAATAGTGCCAGATTTGGCGCCTCATGGCGAGCGATCTTGCTCGGAACCGTCCTCATCATTCCGAACATGTACTGGATTTTGGATTCGGTCGGGCAAGGCTATCCAACGACGATCTCCCTCTACTTTAACGTTATCTTCTGCGTCTTTGCCATCACAGGTGCTAATCTTTTTTTAGTTCAAGTCGCACCCAGGCTCGCAATGCGACAAGGCGAGTTGCTGACGATTTACGTCATGTTAGCGATTGCGTCCTCACTGGCAGGTCACGATGTGCTCCGCGTCCTAATCCCGATGATCCCCTACGCCTTCTGGTACGCAACGCCAGAGAACGACTGGGCAGACCTGTTTCATCGGTATATCCCGGATTGGATGGCGGTCAAAGACCGTACCTTTCTGACGGAATATTATCGTGGCGAGACGACCTTTTACCAATGGGAGATCGTGCAAGGGTGGTTAACGACAACAGTCGTCTGGGGTGGTTTCCTCTGCGCGATGGTGTTCCTGATGGTCTGTATCAATACGCTGGTTCGGAAGCAATGGACGGAGCATGAAAAACTCAGCTACCCTATTATCCAGTTGCCGCTTGAACTGACGAGCATCGGAAGTCGGTCGAATTTGCTCACAAATAAGATGATGTGGCTCGGTTTCGGGATTGCGGGTGCGATTGATATACTCAATGGACTTCATCATCTCTACCCGACTGTGCCGAGTCTCGGCGGCAGGCTCTACGATTTACGTCCCTTCTTCACACAGAAACCGTGGAGCGCAGTCGGTTGGACACCGATAGCCGTCTTTCCCTTCGCCGTGGGTATGGCGTTCTTTATTCCACTTGATTTGTCGTTTTCTTGTTGGTTTTTCTATCTTTTCTGGAAGGCAGAACGGGTCTTTGGAGATGCTTTAGGGGTGCGTGGTATGCCGAATTTCCCGTTCACCGATGAGCAGTCCTTTGGTGCCTATCTCGGTCTGTTTGTTATTGCAATTATAGCGACGCGGAAACACCTTGCACAGGTCGGGCGGAAGTTATTTAGGAATGATCGAAGTGTTGATGACTCGGACGAACCGATGTCTTATCGTGTAACAGTGTTAGGGCTTATTGCAAGTCTTGCGTTCATCGTAGGTTTCTGCAAAACCGGCGGCATGTCTATCTGGGTGGTCCTCGTATTTTTCGGTATCTATTATGCGATCTCCACGGCGGTGACCCGTATGCGCGCAGAACTCGGTTCGCCTGTCCACGACTTGCACTTCATCGGACCCGATGAGATGATGCCCCGCATTTTTGGCACGCGGCTCCTCGGTCCACACAACTTGACGATAATGGCGTATCTGTTCTTTTTCAACCGTGCCTATCGCGGACACCCGATGCCACATATCTTAGAGGGGTTTAAATTAGCGGAACGGACTGGAATTTCTAATCGACGGTTGCTAATTGCGATGTGTATTGCGATTGTTATCGGGACGTTCGCTTCGTTCTGGGCATTCTACCATATCTCTTACGTTGAAGGGGCGCGCGATTGGTTTGCCGGGAGACCCTTCAACCGACTCCAGAGTTGGTTGACATCACCGAGAAATCCAGATGTCCCGGCGATTGTCGCGATGTGTATCGGTTTCCTCATCACCGGTTTCCTGATGATAATGCGGATGCGGCTTTTCTGGTGGCCCTTTCATCCAGCGGGGTTCGCTATTTCCAGCAGTTGGTCTATGAATGTGTTCTGGTTTTCGATCTTAGTGAGTTCGGTCATCAAATGGATTATCCTGCGGCACGGCGGTGTGAGTGCACATCGGAAACTTATTCCTTTCTTCTTGGGTCTCATCTTAGGTGAATTCATCATCGGTAGCATCTGGAGCATTATAGGAATTACGACGAATCAACCGATGTATCGGTTCCTGTTTTAAGCGATTGGATATAGTGAATCTGCCTTGCAACTTCTGTAAAGCCCATGTTGGGATAAAAACTGGTGCCTACAGGATTTTGTTCCAACGTCTCAATTCGGGCGTAAAGCATCCCTTCCGCCTGTAAATACGCTAACGCTTTTTCAATCAGCTGCTGACCGATACCACGGCGTTGAAACTTCGGCAGCACAGCAAGGTTCGGGATACCACCAATCCGGGTTTCGTTGTTAATTCGGGTTGTGATATAACCGGCAATCTCACCATCGACTTCTGCCACAAAGACACCATCTGGGTTCGCTGCTGCATCATCGTCAATATGGGACATTTTACGTTCTTTCCAGTCCATATCACCGATACATCCGAATCGGTCTTCAATATTTTTGTCTATAGACACTTTTTCAAAACAGATAGCGGTAATCTGTCGAAGCGCCTGGAGGTCGCTGGGTTTATATTTTCGGATCATCTTTTTTAATTTGCCTATACAAGCGTGAATCTGGTTTGAAGGTTGATCGTTTGAAGGATTGTATACTAAATTCCACAAACTAACAGTTTGTGC
>JAJECD010000078.1 GCA_022822215.1 Candidatus Poribacteria bacterium
TCCATTGTGATTTTGCCAGTGAATTCATTGAATCTACCGTAATTGTAAGTGATACTATTATGTTTTGCACGGAAAAGTATCATTGAGTGCGCCGTGTCTATTTCATAAGTATCCGCTGCATCTGCGAGTTGTGTGCTGCCCGTAAAACCGATGATGAGTAACGCTAAAACGAGACCTCCAATATAGGAAATCTGTCGGATGCGTCCTAAGTCTGTTTTCATTGAAAAAATCTCCTTGATTTGTTTATAAGGTTAGGTTTTGTAAACGTATATTACCTTCAATATTAGGCAAAAGAAGTATATCGTACTTTACAGGAGATGTCAACGGAAAATATTTGGTGCTGGATTTTTCTTGAATTGCATTGTGAAATTGTAGTATAATTGTTAGAAAAATATGTTAATTGTGACATTTTTGCCACAACTCGCTATAGAACGGTATCGTAACGCGTAATGACTCGGAGGGTTTCAAGAAACATGAAGAAATTGAGATCAGCGTTTATTATTCATTTAGCGGTTTATCTACTCTGTTTTGTCGTGTGGCTCCCTTTGGCAGCGGCGGATAATCATGCGGGCGGTTCAGCAGTCAGTTATTACGCACAGATTGTGCCGATTCTCAAGCGGAGTTGCCAAGGCTGTCATCACCCTGGCGATCCGAACGGCGATTTAATTGTGACGACCTACGCCGATCTCAAGCACGGTGGAATGGCGGGTGAAGCAATCATCGCTGGGAAACCCGATGCGAGTCTCCTCATTACACTTATCTCTGGTGATGAACCGGCGATGCCACAGAACCAAGAACCGCTCTCCACTGAGGAGGTTGAACTGTTCCGTCGGTGGATCCTTGAAGGCGCGCAAGACGATACACCCACCGAAGTTGATGCCCTCGGAGACGGGAACTATCCAACTTACACAGTACCGCCTGTAGTTTCTGCTATCGCCTATTCACCCGATGGTAGCACACTTGCAGTATCAGGATTCCGTGAAGTTTTATTGTATGACACAACCAACTTTGAACTCAAAGCCCGCTTGGTCGGTAAGGCACATAGCATACAATCGCTAACGTATACGGCAGATGGAAAAATATTAGGAGTAGCGGGCGGCTCTCCGGGTCAATTTGGCGAAGTGCAACTCTGGGATACCACAACGCATACACTCATCAAAATGATGCGTTCGAGCTATGATACCGTCTATGGACTCTCTTTCTCGCCAGACACCGGTCTCGTGGCTTTCGGGTGCTCAGATAAAACCGTGCGTGTCCTCTCTGTTGAAGACGAAAAAGAACTTGTTAAATTCGACAACCACGGTGACTGGGTCTTTGGGACAATTTTCTCCACCGATGGCTCCCATTTCGTAAGTGCCGGTCGGGATACCGCTCTCAAATTGGTCGAGGTAGAGACGGGTTCTTTTGTTGACGACATCAACTCCAGTAACAAAGGTTACGGCGAAATTAATACCATCGCACGACACCCAACCAAAGACCAAGTCCTAAGTGGTGGTGAAGATCGTATCCCACGCCTCTACAAAATTTTCCGAGAGATCCAAAGAGATGTCGGCAATACCGATTTTAACCTCATTCAAGCCTATGAAGCACAATCCGGTTCAATTGAAGATTATGCGTTTTCAGCAGACGGCAGTCGGTTTGCTACCGGGTGCGCCAGTGGTGAGACTCGTATCTATAACGTAGTTGACGGGAAGCGGCTGGCGACAATGCAAGGTGATACCGTCGCAGTCTTTGCGGTCTCTTTCCATCCCGATGGCAAGCAACTCGCTACAGGCGGTTTCGACGGAAAAATCCGAGTATTTGACTCGGCTTCTGGAAAATTGCTGAACGCCTTTATGTCCGTCCCGATTGAACCAGCGGGCAGCGAAGATGTCGCTTTGGTTGTGACAGGTATGACGTGAGGGGCTTGCGTCGCAAAAGTGCAGGATGCACTTTCACATCACCAAAACGTTATCAGTGTTGAAGTTTCTCTCCCTGACCAGGCAATCATTAAGATCCGTAAAAATACTGTCACTGCTGCTGACCTCGCGAACATCGTTAAAGAGACGGGGTTTAGTGCCAAGACTAAATAGCACGTACAAAGAGGCTTATAAATGGCTGTTAAGGCACCCAATATACTCTGGGTTTGCACAGATCAACAGCGTTCCGATACAATCGGGGCATTAGGCAATTCGTATGTATCGACACCGCATATTGATAGCTTAGTGGCAGACGGAGTCGCCTTCACGCACGCCTACTGTCAAAGTCCAATCTGTACACCGAGTCGAGCGAGTTTTCTCACCGGTATGTACCCAAGCGCAACGCACGCCAATCGCAACGGAAACGACTTCTATCCGGGTCCATATCCGCTTGTGACGCGCACGCTCGCGGACATCGGTTACGATTGCGGTCTCATCGGCAAACTTCATCTCGCAAGTGCCTATCGCCGCATAGAACCGCGCACGGACGATGGATATCGCTATTGGCAATACAGCCACGCACCCCGTGACGACTGGGAACAGGGGCACGACTACGCCGATTGGGTTCGTTCAAAAGGATACATCCTCGGTGAGTTGAATCGGAATCCTGAAGGCGTACCTGCAGAATTACATCAGACGACGTGGTGTGCCGAGAAAACGATTGAATTCATTCGTGAGAAACGGGAGGGTCCCTGGCTCGCAAGCGTCAACATCTACGACCCGCATCCACCGTTCAATCCGCCACAGACGCATCGCGAACGGTTTAATCCTGCGGAGATGCCAGAACCGCTCTTCCGAGACAGCGATCTTGAGCAACAGACCCGATTACAAGCCATTGATTTTCAGTCCAAAGTCCGTACGCCAGATGAATTAGATATTCGCAGTCCGATCTTGCCCCACACGCCTAAAACGTCACCGCGTCAGGAGGCAATCGGCGCAACGGATGCTAAAACCCTCAAAGCCGCCTATTATGCCATGATTCAACTGATTGATGAACAGTTGGGCAGGATTCTTGAAACGTTGGAAGAGACTGGGCAGCGCGAGAATACGGTTATCATTTTCACGAGCGACCATGGCGAGACACTCGGTGACCACGGACTTATACAAAAAGGTTGCCGGTTTTATGAAGGTTTGGTTAGGGTGCCGCTGATTTTCGCATGGCAGGGTCAATTCGCAAGCGGTCTCAGAAGCGATGCACTTGTTGAACTCGTTGATAAAGCACCGACCCTCTTGGAGTTAGCAGGTTTAACCGTGCCTGAAGGGATGCACGGACGATCGTTACTGCCGATACTGCAAGGTAAGGCGGACCCAGACCATCACCGCGATTTTGTCCGATGCGAATACTACGACGCTGTTGATCTGCCTGATCACTCTCTCGCAACGATGTATCGAGATGAGCGTTATAAATTGGTAGTTTATCACGGACACGCTGAAGGCGAACTCTACGACTTGATTGATGACCCGGACGAATTTAACAACCTCTGGCATGCCCCTTCAAAGGAGGAGGTCAAAATGGAATTGCTAAAACGGAATTTTGATGCGTCTATGTTTGCTATGGATATAGGACCGCGCCGAGTGGGACCGATGTGAGGAATTGTGATGGAATGGGTTGCAATCTTAACGCTTGTAGTATTTATCGGTGGACTTGGAATAGTTGCTGGAAAAGCGGTACATCACGCCAGCAAAGATTGAGCCTACGGATGGAGTTGAGAGAACCAAATTATGCTCAAACGCAACACCATCTATTGCGGCAACACGTTTCGTCTACTGAAAGAGGTAGAAGATGCCTCTGTAGATCTGATTGTCTGCGATGGACCGTACGGCGTAACAGATGAACCGTGGGACAGAATTTCTTCGATTCAAGAATTTAATCTTCGGCTCATCAAAAGTTTTACACCGAAACTCAAGAATGGTGGCGCGCTTTACTTATTTGGTAAACCGGATTGCATCGACTTTATAGATTACCGGCAGTTTTTAAATCTGCGTTCAAAAATCGTATGGTATCAGCCGAGTCGACTTGCACAAGGACGCATCAGTTATACCAATAATTACGACATCATCTGTTATTTTATCAAAGGCAAAAGACCACAATGCTACAACCTTGATGCCATCAGAGTCGCACAACTTGTTGAATTAGAACATCGGAATCGGTGTGAAAATGTACCGTCCGTGACTAACGGTAGATTTAGCAAGACCAAGTACAACCCTAAAGGGAAAAATCCTGGCGATGTTTGGGGAGATATAAAACAATTAACCTATAAGTCGAAGGAATTGGTAAATAGAAAGGCACTCAACACAATCCAGAAACCCGAAAAGTTAATCGAGCGAATTGTCTTAGCCAGTTCATCACCCGGGGATCTGGTTTTAGATCCCTTTGCAGGGGTCGGGACCTGTCCTGTCGTGTGTAAACGACATCAGCGGGATTTCATCGGATTTGAGGTTGAACCGAGTTTTGTGAAAGCAGCGAATGAACGGCTTCGTAAATGCCCCAATGCCCCGAATTTGCCGGCATCAGAATGATACTTAACCAAATTCAGTGTGCAAGCATTTAAACAACGTTGCATAAACAAGTGAGGAACGGACATGGAACGAATTTTTAAATGGCAAGGTGTAGCGCATAAATTTCGCCAAATTGTATTTTGTTTGACATTTCTTCTCTTTTTTGGTATAAGTATAGGCAGTGCTGCAGTGGAAGTCGGATTCGTCTATCTCGGCGATGAGGGCCCCTTCACTGCACCAGCGTTAGAATTTGCCGAAAAGACATTCAAAACGAAACTGCTCGCCAAAGCAGACTTGAAGAGCAACACGTTCAAGCAGTTCGGGGTTATTTGGTGGCATGAGGGGGATACGGACCCGGGTGAGTTATCGCCTGCGGAGATTGATGCCTTTATGGACTACGCCGAGAGCGGCGGAGCTGTCCTCTTAACGGGCTGGGCAATCCGGCACGCAACGAACTTCGGACTTGAAAAAGCGGTCGCACGTCAGTTCGGTCCTATGCCAGAAGACGGTATTAACGTGGGTATTACTGTGTTGGAGGAGACGATTGCGTTGGGATTGACAGAAGGGCTCGAAAATATCGACGGGAAGACACCCCAAGTAGACGACAGAATTCAAGTTAATTCCACAGGCTTCCCGAAAAGCGGCGACTACTACGACAAGATTTGGACGGAATTTATTACACTCGCCAATGCGTGGGGACCACCGGCTAACGATTGGGGTGACCGTATTGCGGCGTTCGGCTATTGGGAGGCTGGAGATGGTAAAGTCTTCAACATGAATTGGCGACTCCCAAACTACCACAAGAATAATGAAGATATTGAGCAGTTGGAGAAACTGACCGAGAACGTCATCAATTGGTTGGCAAGTGAATCTGAATTTGCAGATGTCGCTGCTATCGGAAAACTACCGATAGTGTGGGGACAGTTGAAAAGTCAAAGATAGCGCGAGGTATTCTCCTGATTGATGATAGAAGTTGAAAGAACGTTATATTCCCATGTAATCACTGAGAATTTGTACGTCACTTTGACATTTCAAACGTCACACAAGTATAAGAACATAAATAACATTAGTGCAGCAAATTTTAGATTGAATTGAAAAAGGATATTATATCATTGGAAAATTTAAACGCACAATCGGATTTACCTGAGGGGGTCAAAGCACGCCTCGATCAAGGCAACCTAACTGGAGATATAGCATTTTCACCAGATGGCACACAACTTGCTGTCGCATGTGACATCGGCATTTGGGTCTACGATGTGGAAAGTGGACTCGGACTTAACCTCCTCGTTGAGCACAAGGAATATGTTAGATGCGTCGCTTTTTCGCCTGATGGCAGCGCGATCGCCAGCGGGAGTATTGACAATACAGTCGTTCTCTGGGATGCTGTCAGTGGATCTCCCACGGCGACACTTGACGGACATACGGATGCTGTTAGAAGTGTTGCGTATTCTGCAGATGGTGCTACCGTCGCAAGTGGAAGTCCTGACGGTACAGTACGGTTATGGGATGCCAGCACAGGAGCGGCTAAAGGCACGCTCGAAGGGCACGCAGGCTCTATCAGATGTGTCGCGTATGCTCCTAACGGGCGAACCCTCGCGGCGGGGACTGGAGACGACACTGTGGTGTTGTGGGATGCCGACACCGGAAAACATAGAGCGACACTTCAAGGACATACCCATATCGTTGATTCGATCGCCTATTCGCCTGATGGAGAAACCTTGGTCAGTGGCAGCATTGACGGCACGGTGCGCCTATGGAACACAGACACAAGAGCGTTAATAACAACACTCACAGGGCATTCGGGTTATGTCTGGGGTGTCGCTTATTCCTCTGACGGTAAGGCTATCGCGAGCGGTGGAAACGATAACACTATCCGTTTGTGGGATGTCGAGACCGGGGAATCTAAACGAACACTCGTCGGACATACAGGCAGTGTCAGAAGCGTTAAATATTCGCCTGCCGGTGGTATCCTCGCCAGTGGAGGCGATGACCACACTGTGCTGCTCTGGGATCTCACGTAGACGCGATTAATACAGAATCAACGCAGATCGTAGGATAAATTGCTGGACACTAACGACGATCAAGGCTTTTTATATATCAGTAAGGCTCTCTAACTTTGCCAACAAATTAGACAGAAACCAGTTTTCGACAATGGAGAAACGCTCAGCGAAAACCCAATCGCTAAAAAAGCAATCTAAGGAGGACGGCGTTTTCACGCCGAATTTTTGATGAAATCCAGGTTGAACTTTGTAACAGTGCTTTTTGTTGCATGCCTTGTCTGTTTCGCGTTCCAATTAACCGGATGGAATCCGATGGAGAAAGCAACAAGAGCAGAGGCTTCGACGGAGCAGGATTGGCTTGCAAACGTCGCTTTAACGGAGTTGAGGGTTCATCCGGAGTCATTGACATTGGAGCATGCCCGTGATGGTAGAAACGTGCTCGTGTCAGGTAAGACAAAAGATGGCAAATGGGTGGATGTAACACCGTGGGCTGTGCTGACACCTGCCAGCGCGGGTGTGAAGGTACATGAAGATGGTTATATCTTCCCGATAACAGTTGGGACAACGCAAGTTAAGGTTAGTGTCAAGGGTGTAACTGCCGAATTACCTGTGAATGTCAAGAGTATGGAGGCGCAACCCGTCAGTTTCGTGCGGGATGTCATGCCTGTTTTGAGCCATGCTGGGTGTAATAACGGCACGTGTCACGGTGCAGCAAAAGGCAAAAACGGGTTCAAACTCTCACTTCGCGGTTACGATCCAGATTTTGATTATGAACTGCTGATTGAAGATATATCTGGCAGACGCTTCAACCGGGCGTTCCCAGAACAGAGCCTGATGCTGTTGAAACCGACTTCTGAGGTGCCACATAAAGGTGGCCAAG
>JAJECD010000275.1 GCA_022822215.1 Candidatus Poribacteria bacterium
TCAATTTGTAGGGTTCGCAAGGATTAATAACACATCACCCTCTTGGACCTGATAGGTTTTACCTTCAGATCGTAGCAACCCTCTATTTCGCGCTTCAGGATAACTCCCGCATCCGATTAAGTCTGCCCAGTTAATCGTTTCCGAACGGATGAAAGCCTTCGCGAAATCGGTGTGGACACGTCCGGCTGCGTCAACAGCGGTTTGCCCTTCTCGCAGGGTCCATGCGCGGGACTCCGTTGGGTTGATTGTGAAGAACGTGAGGAGTCCTAATAATTGATATGAGGCCTGAATAAACCGCTCCAAAGCCGACTCCCGTAATCCCAATTCTTCCATGAAAATTTCCGCATCGGCATCGTCAAGTTGTGAGAGTTCCATCTCTAACTGTGCAGCGAGCACGATGACTGTTGTTTGCGGTGCTGCCTCGTATTTCTTGAAGCGTTTGAGCATATCATCGGCTGCATCCAATTGTGTTTCACCGATGTTAAATACCAGCAGCAACGGTTTCTGTGTCAGGAACCCATAACCGCGTATCAATTTTTCCTCATTGGTGGATAGATCGAGGAGACGGAGCGGTTTTTCATCTTCCAAGGTCTGCTGACACCGCTCTAAGAGTCGGATTTCGCTTTGGAGTTCTGGTAATTTCTGGCTTTGAAATTGCTTGCGGAGGCGTGTAAGTCTACCTTCAACGATCTGTAAGTCGGCGAATGCGAACTCAAGGGAGACGCTCTCGATATCGCGTTCGGCATCAACGTTGCCCTCAATATGGGGGACTGTTTCATCTTCAAACAGTCTGACGACGTGGACAAGCGCATCAACAGTGCGGAGGGAGGCGAGCGTTCCAGTGTCCAACTCTGCTTGTTCCACGTCCGATTTCGTTACACCGGCGACATCTACATAGTCAATTGTAGCGTGTGTTATTTTTTTCGATTGCAATATTTCTGCTAACTGCTCCAAACGTTCGTCTGGTACATTCGCGGTGCTGAGGTTTATCTGACCACGGTTCGTGTAGCCTCCAATTTCTGCATTGGATTGGGCTAAGGTATTGAACACCGTGGTTTTTCCGACTTGTGGTCTACCGACAATTCCTATTTTCATGTTTTGTATATGAATCCATTTTATTTTATTGACGACATCTGTCTAAACTGGTAATATAAGCGTTAGATACAGAATCCAACCCCGAGGTGAATTGAATATGGCTGCCCAGAAAGTCGGATGGAAACGGCATCTTGTCAAGGTTTTGATGATTCTCTTAATCTTCACGGTATGTCTTGCGGTTCTGCAATGGTTTATTATTAAAGAGTTATTCGGTTTCGGCACAGATATGGTGAGAGATGCCTTGATTCGACAGGCACCTGAAGGTGTTGATCGATATGACATTGAGGCTACGTTTGACCGGGTTAAAACTGCGGGTATGCAGCTGCCATTCAGTTTTCTCACTCGGAAAATCAGTCTCCGAAAGATTCGCGCTGTCGGTAGATACGCAATAGAAGCCAACAGAGATGAGGTCTGGAATGCTGACGAGATTAACACACTCCTGCGGATGATGAATGCTTCTGTCGGGTTTAAAGGAGGAGACGAGTGACTTGCAATATCGTTTTGCAAACGACACTTGAACAATGGAAACACACCTAACGCCCCCCTATGAAAAATTCGCCTATGCCTATGACCGTATGATGAGCAATGTGAACTATACCCGCTGGACCCATTACATTGAGTCGCTTTTTGATAGGTATGATTGTAAACCGCGTCGCGTCCTTGATTTGGCTTGTGGGACTTGTGCGCTGACGATACACCTCGCATTAAAAGGCTATAACATGACAGGGGTAGACCGGGCGGCAGGCATGCTGGAAATCGCTAAGGAGAAGGTCGCCGCGCACGATCTGAACATCGGGTTGCATCAAGGCGATATGCGCGATTTTCACCTCAGCCAACGGTTTGACGCTATCCTCTGCACTTATGATAGCATTAACTACGCCTATGATGAAGACGAGTTAAGTCAGGTTTTTGAATGCGTTGCTGAGCATCTTGAACCCGATGGGTTGTTTATTTTTGACGTAACGACGGAGCGGAACATCGTTGAGCATTTCCACAACAAGACCTTCGCTGCCAATCATGAGGATTATACCTACATTTGGAAAAATAATTACCTCTATCACAGCAAAATGTGCCGTACGCTGCTCACCTTTTTTATTCGTGAAGGTGAGTTGTTTAGACGTTATGAGGAGGTACATCAACAACGTATTTATGAAGTTCCTATTGTTAATGATCTCCTCAAAAAGACGGGTTACAAAACGCTGAGTGCCTACGATATGTATACCTTCAGTCGTTGGAACCGGTATTCAGATCGGGTTAATTTTACAGCACGCTTGGAAACCTGATTACAAACCTTCGGCGATGAGATCGCCAACCTCTTCAGTGGTATAACCCATTCTTCCAGCACCGAGGTCTTTGATTTTTCCGCTTGCAAGTAGGGCGCTGATGGATTGATCCACCTTTGCGGCGGCATCTGCGTGTCCGAGATGGTCTAACATCATGCCAGCGGCGCCTATCGCTGCGATCGGATTAATCTGGTTTTTGCCGGTATAGCGGGGTGCGGAGCCGTGAATCGGTTCAAACATAGCAACGCTCTCTGGGTTCAGATTGCCGGATGCGGCGATCCCCATGCCCCCCTGAATCATCGCGCCGAGGTCGGTGATGATGTCCCCGAACATATTGCATGTCACAATGACATCGAACCACTCTGGATTTTTCACCATCCACATCGTCGTTGCATCAACAAAAGCGTATTCTTTTTTGATATCGGAATAATCTTCGCCAACTTCGTCAAAGACGCGGCGCCACAGGTCATGGGCATAAGTCAAAACGTTTGCCTTATCGCAGAGCGTCAATGTATTCTCTTTATTGCGCTTTTGGGTGAGTTCATAAGCGTAGCGAACACAACGTTCGACACCTTTGTAGGTGTTAATCATCTCTTGAATGGCGACTTCATCGCGTGTTCCGCGTTTCAGGAAACCGCCTATGCCTGCGTATAGACCTTCGGTATTTTCGCGAACGATAATAAAGTCAATGTCCTCAGGTCCTTTATCTTTCAGCGGCGTAGGCACGCCTGGGTAAAGTTTAACAGGACGGAGGTTGATGTAGAGATCGAGTTCAAACCGAACCTTGAGCAGGATACCTTTCTCTAAAATCCCGGGTTTGACATCCGGGTGGCCGATAGCACCGAGGTAAATAGCGTCGAGTCCTCGAAGTTCTTCTAAAACCGAATCGGGTAACACTTCACCGGTACTGAGATACCGATCGCCACCGATATCGTATTCAACTGTTTCGTACTGTATACCTGCTTCTGCAGTGGCTGCCCCGAAGACTTTCATTGCTTCCCGTGTCACTTCGGGGCCGATGCCATCGCCCGGGATGAGACCGATTTTATACATGGATTTCCTCCAAATGTTGGGGTCATAATCTAAATTTGTCCTAAGAAAACTGGATTCCTAATATTTTACTACATCTGGGGCGATATTGCAAATTAGGTGTTATTGCGTTGGTGAAATTAGGTGTTAAAAAAAATCAAGTATGCTATAATGGTTCTCTACATAACGATGTAGGTCCAGACATCGGAGAAATACATTGATTAGCGAAGCGCGTCTAAAGACAATTCTCAATCAATTTCACCAGCAACGTATCCTTGTCATCGGAGATTTTTATCTTGATGCCTATTGGCGCATAGATAAAACACGGTCTACGTTATCTCTGGAGACACCGTGGCATACCAATCCGGTCGTTGCGCAACGCTACAGTCCCGGTGCAGCAGGAACGGTCACCAATAATCTAAAGGCGTTGGGAATAGGGAGCGTCTACACGCTTGGGGTCATAGGTGAAGACGGATTTGGCGGAACACTGCTAAATTGTTTACAGATGAACGGATGCCTGACCGACTTCATGGTACAGGTGCCAAATTGGGTCACGCCTACCTACCTCAAACCGATGCATCGCGGTTACGAGGGTGTGGAGACAGAGGGGCCTCGGTTTGATATTGAAAACCAATCCCCAATGGCAGAAGATGTTGAGACTGCGGTTATTGATGCTCTGAAAGCTTGTCTGCCGCTCGTTGACGGTGTAATCGTTGGAGACCAGATGCCGCAGGAAAACTTGGGTGTTATTACTAACCGAGTGAGAGAAGAACTGTGCAAGTTGGCGGTGGCGTTTCCTGAAAAGATTTTTTTCGCAGACTCCCGGACGCGGATTGGCGCGTATCGGAACGTGATCATTAAGCCGAACCGATTTGAGGCAAAACGTGCTGTTCAGCCGGAATGGCGCGGACACACAGTTAACATCCGAGCGGCGAAACAGTGTGCTGTTGCGCTCGCTGCGCAGACGCAAAACACGGTCTACATTACCCTCGGAGAAAACGGTATCCTTGTCTATTGTGAAGGGAAATTTACGCATATCCAAGGCGTTCCTGTTGATGGTGAGATCGATCCGGTTGGGGCGGGAGATAGTGTTTCTGCCGGGCTTGTTGCGACGCTTTGTAGTTTGTCTGCTTTACAAGGAGAGGGTGCAGCTATTGCGGCGGCTTATGTCGGGAATCTGGTGGCTTCAATTACGGTCACCAAAATCGGAACGACTGGGACGGCTTCACCAACGGAAATCCTTGAACGCCATCGAAACTCTATGAACCTATGAATGTCCTTGACGCAATCACCCAACGCCGAAGCCATCGCGGCACATTTCAGAAACGCAACATAGAGGCTGATGACCTCGATAAACTCATTGAAGCTGCGCGCTGGACACCCTCACCCTTTAATGTTCAACCTTGGGAACTTGTGTTGATTCGGGAGGCATCTGGAAAATCGGCACTTGCCGATTTGACGGAGCGCGCTGTCATTGCGCAATTCAAGGATGCTAAGTTTCTTGATGACAACAGCCGTTGGATGCGTCTCACCGAAAAGGAGTGGCAAGAACTGGGTGATGGTGTATTGCTCGCAGACCACGTCACGCTCCCAAAACCTCTTCAGGATGCCCCGGAAAAGTTGTTGCAAGGCCTGCTAAAAAACGCCAAGTCATTTACACTTTTAGGGCATTTAGGGGCAGGGAAGATACCGGCTAAGGAGATCGCTTTGCAGGTGCGCGAGGCACCGCTGCTTATGCTGGTTACGATGAATTGCAAGAGGTATCCGCCTGGTGAAGGTGGGACTCGATGGATGTGGTTAAGTATGGGGATGTTAATTCAGAATATCCTTCTCACTGCGACGACGTTAGACATCGGTGTGCAGTTTGTCAGCGCGCCTTTGGAGCGTTCAGCGGATCGTGAACAGATTCGCCGACTTTTCAATATCCCTATCTTTCATGAGGTAATCACACTGCTCAGACTCGGGTATATTGAAAAAGATACCGAAGGTGCTGTCCGATTGCCGACATCAGCGTTTGTGCACTTTGAAAAGATAAAATAGACGTTGAATCCGAGTGATATGGGCGGGCAGGTAACCCGCCTCAACGGGGAATTGGCATATTAAACTGCGCGATTTTGCAAGCGTTCGTTCAATGCCGTTTTCTTGGTTTTCAGGCGTCGTTTTTGGCGTTGGCGGATTTGCGTCCGACGCCGGACCTGCCCACTTTTACTCCGTGGCATAATTTTACCCCCTTTCTTCGATTGTTTTGGCGAGGTACATGAGTGCTGATGGACACTGTGCTTCTACCTCTGCCATTGCAGTACGCAACGCTGCGTCTGAGCGTGCGTGTAACTGCAGCCGTTCTTCGGTGACCTTAACATAGCGTTCGTTCTCTACATCAATAAATTCGATTTGCTTTTCGCTCTCGTTTACCAAGGCGTAATTGAGGGTGCCATTTTGTGAAGCCCCTTTATCTGTTTGCGCTTTAAAATTTTCCCTTATTGCCAGTCCTGTGAAATTTTTATAGAGCGCGCGAGCTGGAAGTTCGTCGGGTGACAAGCATAACGACTGTGGAGTTGCCTCCGGCATAGCTGGTTCGGGGTCCGCAACTGGTGCTGGATCTAACGTTACTTCCGTTGTTGCATTCACCTCTGGTTCATCCGGATTGGGAGCAGCATGCTCAATATAGGTTTCTGTTTCGACATCTATTGCCTCTAAAGACAGCGGGGGCGTTTCGGTATCGTCGTTTTTCTGGCGTTTGTTATCAATAGGAGCGTCTGAAAAGACAGAGATCTCTTGAGACGAAGATGCTTCTAAATCTTCGTGTTCCAATACGTCAAAGAGAATCTCTTTGACACCATCGCGCCACTCGATAATTAAGTCTTGTTCCTCCACAAGCACCCGTAGTGTTTCAATACCGATGGCTTGGAGCATGGGGTGAAACGCTAATATTTCCGGCGGTGCTGCTTCAAAAAGGGAGCGCGTGACATAAGCCACCTCGGCAAGGTTTCGGTTACCGGTCAATTTGAGACGGGTTTCACATGCTGTGAGTGCTTGCCCGAGATTTCGCATGAACTCCGGTGTAACGAGATGCGGGAGCACCTCTAATCGAAAGTTTTCACAGGCGGTCTCCGCGTCCGATGCTGAAGCGGGTTGTTCCGTAATTGCCATTTCTTCATCCGATGCATTTGGGGACAAAATTGAGTTCGCTTCAACTGATACGTCTGTAGGTGTATCGCGCCCCTCTACTTCGTAATCACCGAGGAGTTCCATTACCCGAGTATACATCCGTTCGGGATCGAAAAGGATTCCTGCGAGTTCCGGTTCATGAAGGAGTTGTCGACTCTGCGCGATACAAGCATGTAAATGCTCTTCTTCTGATTTTTCGTAGCGGAGTCTACGTTGCTTTTCGACAGCAAGCTGCTTCTGCCTGGATTTCTGGTAGCGTTTTCGCTTTTCACGTTTCCGTGCCACATTTGCGGAGCGGCGACCCTTTTTCTTAGCCATGGTAATATATTTTTTTCATGCGTGTAGTCATTTGGTGAACGTTTCAATAACTGTTTTACATTTTCAACAGTGTGTAGCACCAATTTTAACACATAACTTAAGTATATACCAACACATTTTCATTGTCAAGTCTAAATTTGTATTCTAAATTTGATTAATTACATAATATTGAGTATAATTATAGAAACGTTAGGTCCAGAAGACGCGGATTATCTGCTGCGTTTTCTAATTTAGGGTATCTATAGGGTATCATGTTAAGTTATCACTGATTGTAAAATCGGTGCGGGAAATTTGGCGTTTACGCCAAAATCATAGGAGAGATTTATGTGCTACAAAAATGATATTCATCCAATCATTCTTGCATTCAGCATTATTATAGGCATTTTGATGTGCGCGTTTACGCCGGTTATGGCGCAAGAGGAATCTACCGATGCTGAAGAAACGGAAACCACGGACGAAGCTGAAGCAGCGGAAGAGGCATCTGAAGCGGATCCCGTAAGGCTTGAGAGTCTGGTTGTCGTGGGAACGCGTGCGCAACCGCGTTCTATCTTGGATTCGGCAGTCCCGATTGATATTGTTTCAAACGAATCCTTTGAGAAGCAAGGCGGGGCAGATCTACCGGATCTGCTGAGAACTTTGGTTCCATCTTATAACGTTAATACGCAGCCGATTAGTGATGCGTCAACAGTGGTGCGTCCGGCGAATTTACGAGGGCTTGCTCCAGACCATACGCTGGTGCTCGTCAATAACAAGCGGCGCCACCGTGCCGCAGTGATTCACTGGCTTGGGAACGGCTTGTCTGATGGATCACAGGGACCTGACCTGTCGCCTATTCCGGCGATTGCGCTGCAACAGGTGGAGGTGCTACGAGATGGAGCCTCTGCGCAATACGGTTCTGATGCCATTGCGGGTGTGATGAATTTTCGATTGAAAGACAACTATGAAGGCGGCTCGCTTGAATTTAAACCCGGTATCTACCAATATGGCGACGGTAGGCAGTTTGCTGTTGCTGGTAACATCGGTTTAGGGAATCCAGACGCCTGGAGTAGCCTCAGTTTTGAATACGGTGGTGCAGATCCGACCATCCGGTCTGTCCAACGTAATGATGCGATAAACTTGATTAACGCAGGCAATTTCAGTGTGAAAGACCCGGCGCAAATTTGGGGACAGCCAATTATAGAGAATGACCTCAAACTTTTTGCCAACTACGGTGCAACGCTCACGGATACCATCGATTTCTATGGACACGCCAACTACGCCCGAAAGCGGGTTGAAGGTGGGTTCTATTTCCGTAATCCGAATACCCGTGGTGGTGTATTTAGTTCGACAGGTGGTGATACGTTGCTCGTTGGGGATATGCGTGGTTTATCAGCCGAGATGGCAGATTGGGAAGCCCGAAAGCAAGCAGCAATGGATGCTGGGCAGGAGTTTACTGAACTGTCGCCTCACGATGCTGACGATATTCCGATAACCAACCATGTGCCTGATCCTGCACGGTTGCAGGCAGTCAAGAACGATCCGAATCTGTTCACATTCCAGGAGATGTTCCCAGGCGGATTCACACCCAGATTTGGTGCGTTCATGTGGGATAGTTCCGTTGTCGTTGGCGTTAAAGGCACGGCACTCAAAGACGCATTGGGTAAAGACTTAACGTGGGATCTGAGCGGCTCTTTTGGACGGAACCATGCTGATTTCTTTATCTTCAACACTGTTAATGCTTCACTGGGACCCGATACACCGACATATTTTGATCCGGGCGACTATATTCAGACGGATTATAACCTCAACTTTGATGTAACGTATCCGTTGCACGATATGGTGTTCCTCGCTTCTGGTTTGGAGTATCGCAACGAAGGTTTTGAAATCATAGAAGGTGAACGCGAGTCGCATCAGATCGGTCCTCTCGCGGTTCAAGGTTTCACGGCTGCATCCAACGGATTTTCGGGGTTCAGCCCGGTTGCGGCAGGTAAATGGCATCGTTCCAACGTTGCGATGTATCTGGAAAGTGAAATCAGACCGATTGATCCGCTCCTGATCGCGCTTGCTGTGCGCGGTGAACAATTTGAGCTTTTCGGTAGTACCCTGAATTACAAAGCCGCTGCAAACTTCAAGGTTACGGAAACCATGCGGTTACGAGGCAGTTATAGTAGCGGATTCCGCGCACCGACACCCGGACAGCAAAATACGTTCAACATTACCACTGAATACGATTTTGAGAAGGGTGACCTCGTTAATAACGGGACAATTCCTTCCACCAACGCTGCTGTGGGTGTTGTGACAGGTAAAGAGGATAATTCGCTTGATCCTGAAACATCAAATAACTTCACAGGTGGATTTACCGTTGATATTTTAGGCGTAAATTTCACGGTGGACTTTTTCGATATTCGGCTGAAAAACCGGTTATCTGTGTCGCAAGACTTTCAACTGACTGACTCGCAGAAGGCGCAGCTCATCAAGGAAGGTGTGACCAGTGCGGCGAATCTGGAACAATTCCGGTTCTTTATCAATGACTTCGCTACTACAACCAATGGTATTGACTTTGTTGTTACAGCACCAGTACCCAATGGAAACCTCATCGCTGTGTATAACTTCACGAACACCACGGTTACCGATCACAATCCTGACACGCTGGATGCTCATCGAATCAGGGAACTCGAAGAAAACTTACCGGAACACCGCGCCAGCCTGACTGCCTTTCAATCCATAACGGATGCCTGGGGAGTGCTCGGGCGCGCCAGTTACTTCAGCGGTTGGTTCGATTCTGAGGATTACTTACAGAATCCAGATGTGGCAGGCACTGGCGAATATACTGGAAGGGTTATTTTCGACTTGGAAACCACTTACACTGTGGGGTCCGGATTGACTCTCACGCTCGGTGGCAGAAATATCCTTAATACCTATCCCGATGAAAATCCGAATGGTGCTGATTCTGTCGGTAACAAATATGGGCAATTCAGTCCGTTTGGGTTTGATGGGGCGTACTGGTATGCCAAGGTCGGATACGGTTTCTAAGACCTATCTCATGAAAGTTTTAGATATCCACAGTAGGCGCGTTTAAAAACCGCGCCTACTCAATTTGCACAAGCCTTTTTAATTTTCCGATCCTATGTTTTGTAGGGCAA
>JAJECD010000338.1 GCA_022822215.1 Candidatus Poribacteria bacterium
GTAAATCTCCGACTGTACCAGATCGAAGTTTATCTCTTCTTCTGTCCCGTCTGCCCGCGTTAAAAGGCACTTTTTCGGGTTCGCTCTATTCTCGTCAAACCCACCTGCCATGACAATCGCCTCTCTTAAAGGCACAGGTTCAGTGATGACGTATTGCCCTGGTTTTTCTACGGCTCCTGTAACACTTATCTTTGCCTCAGCGAGTGGGATGTATAACGTATCGCCCGGTGCCAGCGTCACATTGACACCTTCTGCGGACAAATCCACTAAAGTCCGTTTTTCACTGGTGATGATTTCTGCGTTGCGCAGGTCTGCAAAATCCGATCTTGATCCACCAGCAAGCTTCAGTACCTGAATCGCTGGTACTTTCGGTACTGTTATACGATAGACACCCGGAGAGGCTACGGCACCCATGACGCGCACAGATCGCTGTTGGTAGATGGAAGGAACGAAGATAGTATCGTGGTCTTCTAAAGGAATATCGGGACCGCCATTGTCAATCAGTTGGACGTAATCAACCTTTTTGTAAAGCTCTCCATCCCGCCAGATATAAATATTCTTGAGATCAGCGGTTTCATAAATGATATCTGCCGATGCTAAGGCTTGGAGCAGATAAACCTGTCCGACTTCAAAGACATGCAGATTTCCGCGTCCACGCATCGTAACCGCACCGAAAACGAGAATCGTACGCTTCGGCTGCATGAGGGTCACGAACACGCGCGCCGTCGGAAGTTGTTCTGAAAAAGCCGCCTGCATCTGTGCTTGAAGTTCAGAAACGGTGAGACCCGTCACCTTGATGAGTCCAATCAGCGGATAGGAAACATAACCGTCTTGTTGAATTGGCACTGGAATCCTGTCCATACTATATTCCGGATAGCCATCAACGGTTACGACAAAGCTGTCCCCAATTTGCAATTTATATGTGGACAATTGCTCTGAAGGATTTTGATCTTCTGGGGTCGTTTCTGTATTGAAAGTAGAATTTTCGGTAGGAGAATCTTCCGCAAAAAGCGACACAGAAAAACCGATTTGTATCATTAACAGAAACAGAACGAAATGGCTAATAGTCCCTTTTAGAGGCCTACGCATGTCACCCAGAGTATAGCGGCGTAAAGGAAGGATATTCATAAAAAATTACTGTTGACCTTTTCCAAAAAATTTCGTTTTTTTGTTGCTTTTTAGACACGAGATCCTTGTTCATTCTTTGCACTCAAGGCACGGTCTACAAGCATACATTCTATATTTTAGCAGCTATATGGCGGAAATGCAAAGGAAAATCATACATGTCATAGAGGTATTTAATTCTTCTGTAGGAGGCGGGGAATGCCATTAAGGCATTCATACCGTTGATTTGTTCCGAATCCCGACTTCTTTTTCTAAATAGCCCCGCACGCATGTCATTTGTGAGCTAACTCTCGTTTTTAGTTACAAACCACATCGCTTTTCTTCAAAAAAAGAGAGTATTGCTCAACTTAATGATGTTGAAGCACCAATACTCTCTTTTAACTGATTATTTTCTTACCTAAGGTCGCATCGGAGGCACATTTATAATTAAACCTCTTGAGTTAGCGGGGCGGGTGCCCTTTACAGACTCTATTGAACTCCTTCGCGTAGAGTTGCAATATCAAGACGGGTGTGGACCACTTTTCATGGGACGAGTCCGATACGCCCTCGACGGTGTTGAACAAGAGGATGGCTTCCCTCTTGACCTACACAAGGGGCGTTCATTGCCACTGTCCCCATCCAAGAGGCAGGATTAGAAGAAAAACTTCAGGAAATTGGACCCAAAATTGCCAAGATTGTGTATGAAGATTTAGCAGAAGAGCGGCTGGCACACGCCTAACAGGAATCTGAATGTGTCCTTACGTTTAGATCCACTCCTAATTCCGCAAATCCTTGAATCCTGCAAATCCGCGATTCAGACAGACCCCCTAACTGCTAACTGCCTTTCACACCTCACTGAGATTATTCGTTGCTTTAACCTATGGATTTGTGCTAATATACTCTCGTGAATCTAAAAACTATTTTTACACAACTTCAAGACAAACGGGTGATGATTATCGGCGATATCATCGTGGATGAGTATATCTGGGGCGATGTGAGTCGGATTTCGCCCGAAGCTCCTGTACCTGTATTTGAAACGTCCACTGAGACAATCGGTTGCGGGGGTGCTGCGAATGTCGCCCAGAATGTCGCAAGCCTTGGTGGAAACGCAGCACTTGTTGGCGTCATTGGGACAGACAGAACCGGGGAAAAATTAGTCCAGATGGCTACCGAGATGAATCTGGGGATTACCGGAGTCTGTATTGATTCCGAACGACCGACAAGCACGAAAACCCGTGTCATTGCCCATGCCGCTGCTTCAACTTTCGCTGAAGGAACGCGGGAACCCGGGCAGCATCTGCTTCGCATTGATAAGGAGTCTAAACAAAAGATTCCTGATCGATTGTCAGAGCACCTGTTAGCTGAAGTGGTTTCTCAATTGCCAGCAAGTGATGCCGTTGTTTTTGCTGACTACGATAAGGGAGTTGTGAATGCGCAACTTATCAAGGAAGTGGTAAAACAGGCGCAGTTTTACGATGTTCCGGTCGTTGTTGATCCAAAGCGCGATAATTTCTGGTATTATGAGGGTGTCACCGCGTTGACACCGAATCATAAAGAAGCCAGTGCCGCTGTTCATGCAGAAATTACCGAGGTGGCGAACCTTATTACTGTCGGAGAGAAAATTTTGGATCGGTTATCCCTTGAGGCGTTGTTAATTACACGTGACGCCGAGGGAATGTCTCTGTTTCAGCGAGGAACCGACGGGAACCTGCAAGTGAAGCATCTACCCCCTTATTCCAGTGTTGTAACGGATGTGACGGGCGCGGGGGACACTGTTGTTGCAGTTTTCACACTTGCCCTTGCCGCAGGTGCCGAATTTCAGAGCGCTGCAGTATTGTCCAGTCTCGCGGGTGGGATTGTTGTCGGAAAAATGGGATGTGCAACTGTCACACCGAAGGAGCTGCGCCGCGCTATTGAGACAGCACAAACCTAATGGCTATCAGCAGTCGGTAGGCAGCGGATTGAAAGCCGAGAAGAAATAAGATGAAAACCGTTTTTCTTGATCGAGATGGTGTTATCAATCGGAACCCTCCAAATATGGGGTACGTCCGGAACTGGACAGACTTCTCCTTTGTTCCAAGTTCCCGTAACGCAATTCAACAACTGACGCAAAGCGGGTATCGTATCTTTGTGATAACCAATCAATCCGGAGTTGGAAGGGGGCTCTATTCGGAAGAGGACGTAAAAGATATACATTCTCGAATGACTGCCCAAATTGCAGAAGCGGGTGGAAGAATCGACGCTGTTTATTACTGTCCGCATCGTCCTGACGCGGGGTGTGAGTGCCGAAAACCGCAGCCAGGCATGCTACAGCGTGCCGCACGAGAACATAATATTGACCTCTCAAGCGCGTATTTCATTGGAGATGTACTTACAGATATTCAGGCGGGTAAGCGTGCTGGGACCACAACATTCCTCGTCTTAACCGGACTTGGACAAGAGAATTACCACGACTACATTAATGCTAAGTATCGTCAGTATGGGAATAAAGAGGGGTATTGCCCAGACAAGATATTCACAAACCTTCACGCAGCAACACGCTGGCTACTTCGGCGTAACTTGTAGGTTTCCGAAATTTGCTATAAAAAAGAAAATGATCGTAAAAAAAATAGAGAACCGGAGTGCTCACACTGGGGTTATCGGGCTTGGTTATGTCGGATTGCCGCTTATGGTCGCCATCGCGAGTGCCGGGTTCCGAGTTACAGGTATTGATATTTGTCCACACAAAATAGCACAACTAAAACGGGGCATATCTCATGTGCCAGACGTTACCAATGCCGTGCTTGGACCGCTTATTGCCTCTGGACAGATACAAGTCACGACCGACTACGCCGTGCTTCGTGAGTTGGATACCGTCAACATCTGTGTGCCAACGCCTTTGCGTGAGAACCGAACGCCTGATATGCAGTTCATCACCGCCGCAGTCGAGCAAGTCGCGCACCACCTACATACCGAGCAGCTGATTGTCCTTGAAAGCACTACCTACCCCGGGGCAACGGAAGAAATTGTCCTACCACTCCTCAAAGCTCATTTCAGAAGAACCGAAGGTGACCGTCCCGCACAAGTCGGACACGATTTTTATCTCGCTTTTTCACCCGAACGCATTGAACCCGGAAATAGCACCTACTTTGTGACAAATACACCCAAAATTATCGGCGGTGTTACACCGCAATGCACCCATGTTGCCAAAACATTTTACGAGCAGTTTATCAATAAGACCCATACCGTTTCTTCACCCGGCACAGCTGAGATGGTTAAGTTACTGGAGAACACGTTCAGAAGCGTCAATATCGGGCTTATCAATGAAATTGCCCTTATCTGTGACCGAATGGATTTGGATGTTTGGGAGGTCATTGATGCCGCTGCGACAAAACCTTTCGGCTTCATGCCATTCTATCCGGGGCCCGGACTCGGTGGTCACTGCATCCCGATTGATCCGCATTATCTCTCTTGGAAGGCACGGATGTATGAATACCACGCACGGTTTATTGAGCTTGCCAGTCAAATTAACAACGAAATGCCCAAATATGTAGTGGATAAAATCGTTCACGCCTTGAATCTTCAACGCAAATCCGTTGAGGGTACGCAATTATTAATCCTCGGTGTCGCCTATAAAAAGGATGTCGGCGACACTCGCGAATCGCCAGCACTTGAAGTAATTCGTTTAATTCTTGACAAAAAAGCAAAATTTCTGTATCATGACCCCTACGTAGAGACCTTGTCTCTTGATAAACAGAAAACCTATCGTTCAGAACCCTTGACACCGGCTTTGGTCCAGAATGCCGATTGCGTCGTCATTCTGACGGATCATAGTACCATAAATTATCAGTGGCTTGTCGAACACGCCCAATTAGTCGTTGACACGCGCAACGCTACACACACTGTACAACACGGACGAGAAAAAATTGTCAGAATTTAATTTGCTACACCCTTTGGAGCCCAAGTACCTATGCCAAACTCAGACCTAAAATTGAAAATACGGCGAGATCAACTCACGTGGTTCCTCGATCTACTCTTAGATGAAAGAGAGGTCTTCCAATTGACTGCTTCTGCCAGTATTGTACCGGATTTTGACCGGTTATATGCATTGTCGAAGCGGGAGTTATTGGCAAGTCTAACGGATGCGTTTTTGGGCGTAACTGGCGACCCTGAGATTGCTATTGAGAGTGATGGGACATACCCACCAAAATCTCCTGCAAGAAATAGTGGAACTTCAGTCGAAGAACTCGCAAGCCAGTTCTTTACCGAAAAGGCACAAGAAGCGATCTCCCGAGTCGGTTACATGGAAGTCTCCGAAATCGAAACCTTTTTTAAAACATCTGAGGTGCTCATTGAAGCTGGGGATTTTGCCGAGATCGTCTGGGCACTCTTAACGGATAAACGTCGAGAAGTTGTTGAACACGGCTATAAACTGCTTAACAGAACTTATGAATCATTAGAAGAACCACACGTAAACGGACAGGAAACCCTACTAAACACAGAACAATTAAAAGAAATTCAGCCACACGCTGTCCACGATTCTGAAGAGGTCCAGCAACGATCGGATGCACCCGTTCCCGAAATTGCGCAGCTTGAACAACAATTGGCAAATTCCAAGGCGGATTATACCTCGCTTGAGCAGAGCCATAACCGACTCAATCAACAGCGCACTTTTTTATTAGAAGAGAACAAGGGATTGAAAAGCAAGGCAAACGCATATCACGAAAACAACAAGCGTTTGGAAACACTTGAAGAGGAAAATCTCATGCTCCATAAGCAAATCGCGCAGTATGTTGAAGAAACATCGAAACTTCAACAATTCGCTGAAGAGCGAGAACTCCTCATCGTTGAAAAGGACCAATTAACGGAAAAACTCAAAGAATATGAGCAAGTTAAGGCAGTGAAAGAGACTTTTACTACCGATCTCAAATTGGTTGAAGAGGCGATCTACAAAGAGCATCAAGAGCTTGAAGATTTTCAAAGAAATTTGGACAACCATTTTGATACTTTAGAGAGCTGCCATCAAGCAGCGCGAGGGGCATTGAACCAAATTCGTCAAACCCTCGCTTATTTGGATTCACAGGAGATTAACAAGAGTCAAAGACCTTACGGTATGACCTCGGAACAGCCGCGCGTCGGTGTTTTCGTCGATGTACAGAATATGTTTTATGCCGCTAAGGACCGGTTCGGACGCAGAGTTGATTATATCAAACTCCTTGACCTGATCGTTGGACCCCGATACCTCATGGTCGCCTACGCTTATGTCGTTCAGATACCCGAAATCAATCAATCCAGTTTTCTTTCTCTCCTTGAACACAACGGATATACGATTAAGAGCAAAGATCTACGCTTACGTGGGGACGGCTCGGCAAAAGGGGATTGGGATGTCGGGATTGCTGTAGATGTCGTCTCAATGCTCGGATCATTGGATGTCGTTATCTTAGCAAGCGGCGATGGCGACTTTTGTCCACTCGCGGAACTCATCAAACAACAAGATAAACGCGTGGAGGTCGTCGCTTTTGAACACAATACCTCCATGGACCTACAACAAATCGCAGACCAATTCTTTCCAATCGGAGATGAATTGTTGATCTGAGATAGTTGTTAGGCCTCAGCAGTTAGTTAAGAGTTATGCGTATATATCTCGGTCTCACCAGCCTCTCTGTGTTTATGCTAATAGGTATCGCGAGCGCGGAGTGGACCACTTCCCCAACACAAAACCTACCCTTATGCACGGCGCAAAACGAACAACATTTCCCTGTCCTTGTTGCAGATGGAAAAGATGGGGCAATTGTAGCGTGGAGCGATGCGCGTAACGCGAATCGGGATATTTACGCCCAGCGCGTCAGTGCTACAGGCGACGTGCTCTGGAAACCCGAGGGTATCCCGATCTGTGAGCTACCCTCGTCGCAGAGTTGGCCACTGATTGTCAGTGATACACAGGGGGGTGCTATTCTCGTTTGGGGGGATACGCGACACGGAAATCAAGACAGTTACGCACAGCGCATTGATGCCGACGGCAATAAACGTTGGGGTGCTGAAGGGGTCCCTGTCTGTACACATCCAACACTACAAGATGATGTTAACGCTGTCGCTGATGGAAAAGGTGGGGTAATCGTCGTATGGGAAGATTGGCGGAACGAGAATCAAGATATTTATGCCCAGAGAATTGACAGCACCGGAAAACCGCTATGGGAGACGAACGGTGTTCCCGTCTATAGGGGCGAAGGAGATCAATACGATCCGGTTCTCATCGCCGATGGGGAAGGTGGGGCTATCTTCGCATGGTGGGATATTAGCACCCCAGATTGGAACATTTTCGCACAGCGACTCTCAGCAGATGGAACGCCGCTGTGGAATGCTGGCACTGATACGGAAATTGTGCCTGTCCCCGTTTGTGTCGCAATAGGGAACCAAGGCGCGCCTGTGGCTGCCGATGATGGAAATGGCGGGGTCTTCTTCGTCTGGTCGGATTACCGCAATGACCCGCAGTTCTATACGAGCGCCCAGTTATACGCACAACACATGACGGCAGAAGGAGAGGCGTTGTGGGAGAAAGACGGAATTCCTGTCTGTGAATTGCAGGTCAATCAGCAACAACCGCATTGCATCTCTGATGGAACTGGAGGTTTCATCGTTGCTTGGTGGGATGAACGGAATATTTTCGCTGATCTCTACGCACAACGTATTGACGCAAGCGGTAAGGCACTCTGGGGCGGTGAGGATGTTGACTTACAAAACGGCATCCCTATATGCACTGAGGCAGGTGTCCAGCGGCTCCCGCAGCTGGTGCCTACTGGCAAGGCAGGCGTTATCGTCTATTGGCTCGACTATCGGGAGGACTTCGGGGATTCAACCGAGGATGCAATCTATGCACAGCGGCTGGATGCTGACGGCAATCCACTTTGGGAAATTGATGGCATCCCTGTCTGCAGTGCCCCGAAAGAGCAAATTAGTCCCCAAGCCGTAGTTACAGGTCTTGACGCAGCAATTATCGTCTGGAGCGATGCGCGCGGTGCGGATTATGACATCTACATCCAGCGTGTTCCATAGTAGAGAGTAAATTTGACTCTTTAGCCTCTCTATGTTATAATGGAACAATAAAGGAGGACGAAAGCATGTCAGACCAAGATTTCAGAGAACGAATAGTGAGTGCCATTGAAGATCTCAAGCGCACAACCGAACGAATAGAAAACAGAATGGAACGGATGGACGAAGAGTTCAACCGAACGATAGAACGGATGGACCACAGAATACAACGAATGGACGAAAGAATAGATAGCAGGTTAACATCTGTGGAAAAAGATGTAACTAATCTTCACGGTGACGTTAGATGGATTCGGGGTAAACTTGAAGGAAGGCAAGAAGCGACATCAAACAAAGACGTAAAGACTGCGATATGGATAGCATTGGGATCTGCATTAGCGGCTATCGTATCACTGATTAAATCATTTTGGGCCTAAGAGGAGAGAAATATGGCAAAACGCACACAACGTGCCCCCGCAAAACGGGCAATTATCGTCGGGATGGACGGGGCAAGCATGGAACTGGTTAAAAATATGATTGATTGGGGACATACCCCGAATATGGCGAGGCTCCTCCAGAACGGAGTCTATCGACCGATGATTGGTGTGTTTCCAACCTTGACACCCCCTGGCTGGACTGCGCTCTCTACGGGTTCGTGGCCCGGCACACACCAGGTGATGGACTTTAATATTCGCGCCTTGGGCGAACGGCTTGATAAAACGACATGGGGCATTAACACCGGCTTGTGCCAATCCGAATATCTATGGAACCTTGTAGAACGCGCAGGCGGAAAACCGATTTTGGTGAAATGGGAGATGTCTTGGCCCCCCACTGTGAAAACTGGGATTCAGGTTGAGGGAACCGGACCCGGCGTCTCAAATCATCATCAGATTGCGGGGTATCATCTCTTTGTCGCAGGAAAATGGGCACCCCGTCCTATCGGTGGACAGCGCGACCCTGAAACGCTCGACCCAAGCGCATTGCAACAGGTACGGCACGTTGATCCTGTGACCATCACGCCTATTGACGATACGGATTGGGAGGCTTTGCCGGATTCTACAAAGCCGGTGCAGGCAGTTGAACTCACCATCCGACCTTTGGCGCGCGGTAGAGAAGATGTGATGCCCTCAGTCCATTCCCAAGGTGATGCCTCTGATGAAGCGCGGGTACCAAAAAGGTTCTATGGTTTAATTTACGCCTCTCAGGAGAGCGGCTACGACCGAGTCCGGATTTGCAAGAGTCGTTCTGGAGACGATTCCGTCGCAGATCTCGGTGTCGGTGAATGGAGTGAGTGGTGGTTGGATGCCTTTGAGATTGAGGGTAAAGATGTAGAAGGTTACGTGCGAATGAAGCTTGTTACCCTCACTGCCACTGCCGATGCTTTTGAACTTTTTGTGCCACAGATTTGGCCCCGAACAGGCTACACCGTTCCAGAAACCGTTGCCACTACGATTGACACAGAAATCGGATCGTTCCTTCAAAACCCTGCACGCGATGCACTCGGACAGATGGACGATGATACCTATTTTGAGGTGTTAGACTACCACCATCAACGCCTCGCCGATGTCGCAACGCATCTCGCAAAAAACAACGATTGGGATGTCCTCATGGTGGAGAGCCATGCACCCGACTACGCCAGCCATTTCTTCCTCAGCCAAGCGGATGAAATTAGCGGTGCTGCACCGGAGACAATTCACCGGTGTCGTGAAGGGTTACGACGCACGTATGCCTCTGTGGATCAGATGATCGGGCGGGTCGTAGAATGTGCTGATGACGATACGGTCGTCCTAATCTGTGCTGATCACGGCGGGACTCCAAATCAATTCCGTGCCGTGGATATCGAAAAAGTACTTGAAGAGACTGGGTTTATCGTTAAGGATGCCAACGGCGCAATCGACTGGACAAAAACACGGGCAGTCAACGTCGGCTTGGTGCATATCTTTATTAACTTAGCCGGACGTGAACCCGATGGGATCGTTGCGCCTGAGGACTATGAAGCGACACAACGAGAGATTATCGCTGCACTGCATACTTATAAAGACACAGAAACCGGACGACATCCGTTTACATTAGCCGTCACCCACGCAGATGCTGAGATGTTCAACCTACATGGCGACTTAGTAGGCGATGTTGTTTACGCACTCCGACCGGAATTCGATGGCGCACACGGTAAGCAGCTCCCCTCTGTAAGTTTCGGAATTGGCGGACAGCACTCTACGTTTATTTTATCGGGGGCGGGTGTCCGACAAGGGATCGCTTTACAAAGGCAGGTTCGCGTTGTAGATGTCGCACCGACGCTCTGCTATCTGTTAGGGCTTCCAATGCCTGAGAAGGTAGAAGGCGGGGTCGTTTACGAGGCGTTAGAGGATCCGGATTGGCATTTAACCCAACTCGCGGCTTTAGAGTAAGCACAGGCAGCGCGCCTTCTATAGGTGCACACCGATATTACATACCTCGCGCAATTCCTCTAAAGTATATGTGTTAATAACCTCGGCTTTCGTCAGCCACCCGCGACGCGCAACGTTCAGTCCGAATCTACGACGCGGCAGTTGTTCAATGCTGTGGGCATCCGTGTTTACTGCTAATAACACACCCGTGTTGTTTGTCATCCTTACAAATCGAGAGTCCAAGTCTAATCGACTCAGAGATGCGTTAATTTCCAATACCGTGTTGTTTTCTGCCGCGGCTGCGATGACCTCTTCAATGTCCAGCGCATACATAGGTCTATATCCGAGCATCCTACCTGTGGGATGACCGATGATGTGAACGAACGGATTCTCGATTGCACGAATAATGCGCTTGGTCATCTCCGTTTCGGTTAGCATGAAATGGCTATGCACACTTGCGACAACAACAT
>JAJECD010000330.1 GCA_022822215.1 Candidatus Poribacteria bacterium
CTTGCGGTTACGCTGTGAATGTCTGCCAACTTGATACTTTTATTGTACCACAATTGCGTGTGAATATCAAGTTAATTTTTCAATAAAACCCTTAGTCCGTCTACATCCCCTACCTAAAGGCAGGGGTCTTGACGGGAAGATTGATAAGCGCGAGGTTGAAAGGGTACTGCTTGAAAACCTGCCATTACAAAGACCCCGCGCTTCAACGAGAGGATGTAGGTGCTATAACAAAAGGTTATAACACTTATTGTCCATTGCCCCTGCCTGCCCAGAGGGCACCGCGTTGTAGGAGCGTCCCAAACATCTCATGCTGACATGCCGCCGCATCATGACCGAGTGCGAGGTAGAAAACTTTACCTTCGCCCCAGTTTTTCGTCCATGCCACGGGTGCTGCAGCACCTTTCCACAACGCCGATGCAAGCACATGGTTCCGGGGATCGTAGTCGAGGATGTATTGCTCATCCGTCACGACAAACTCATCAAGCCCTTCCGTGATTTCGTGCTCACCATCAACGATGCTGACTTGGTAGTCGCGATAGCGTGGATGCGTGACAAAATAGCCACCAACCATCGAACGATACTCTGGGCATCCGCGGAACGAATCCGCTGCGGAGTGGACCCCCACGTAGCCCTTGCCTGAAGCGACATGGTTGAGCAGACCGTTCTTTTGGGCATCTGAAATCTCACCTATCGTGTAATAGAAAACAACGAGATCGTAGGGATCGAGATTCGGTGAGACGAGCGCGTCAAGGTCTTCCTCAACTCTGGTAATCTCAAATTCATCTCCCTGTGAAAGCACCTTCACGATTTCGTCACTACACCCTTTCCAATCGTGAATCGCACCACCTGCAAAAACGAGTGTGTTAATTTTCGCCATTATTTAGCCTCCTTGTTATGTAATGCTGCTATTATATCACAAGTGCAGAAATGTAAGCAATTTTTTTGGCGGATTTGCACGACACTATGTCCTGTGGTATAATGGTAGGACAATTAGAAGAATTTCCGTCTCGCTTTTTCAATACTAAAAGGAGGTTATATGCCGAAGAAAATTGCCATCTTCCCTGCGAGCTTTGACCCAGTTACCAATGGGCATGCTGACCTTATTGATCGGATTTGCAACCTTGATGTTTTTGACGAACTTGTTGTTGCTATCGGCGTTAATCCCGCCAAACCGGCGCGTTTTACGCTTGAGGAGCGCATTGAGATGCTTGAAATTGTCATTGGTCCGTATCCGCAAGCCACGATCGATGGCTATACTGGATTGACAGTTCATTACGCGCAGAGACGCGGGGCGTGCGCGATTGTCCGAGGACTCCGCGAAGTCTCCGATTTTGAATGGGAGTTCAAGATGGCACGAATGAACCAGCAGATCGCACCGGATATTGATACCCTCTTTATGATGGCGAATACCCAGTATGCACATATTAGTTCAACGCTTGTGATGGAAGTTGTGCAGATGGCACAGCGGAAGCTAAACGAGGAAAAATTAAAGGAAATGGTACCAGAAATCGTAGTAGAGTTTATCAAGAAAAAATTTGAGGTGTTGTAACGGGTTGTTGGTTGTCAGTTAAGAGGTTCCCTGTAACAATCAACCCCAGTTTGGCGTACGCAAAGTTTAGGCAAATTGTTACCAAAAACCTCTAACTGACAACTGAAAGCGAAGCGGACTGATAACCGACAACTATTAAAACCGATTGTCCAGAGTTAAACTCACATTGAAGCCTGGTGCATTTATACCTGAACCGTGCTGGCGGTACCGCCTATCAAGTAGATTATCAAACGATAGTGTCAGACGTGTGTAATCAAAAAGCTTGACCGCGCCGCGGACGTTGAGTGTAAACCATGCCGGTGTTCCTTGACCGATAGCGGCACCGCTCGAGTCGAACTCAACTGCCCTCGTATCGCGCGTTGTTCCTTGGATCCGTGGATCACGGATGTCGCTTCTGTTCAAGCGTCTCTGTTCGGCTGCACCACGTACAAAGAACATTGCCCAATACGGCGTATTTGCGGGTTCCCACTGGACCCCAATGATGCCGTTCAACGGAGGCTCTCTACGCGTGCGTGCTTCCCAAGGTTTACTCGGATCCGGTGCTACGCCATTAATCGTGAGTACCTTCCCGCGTATCAACGCCACATTACCAAAAACCGACCAAGTAGACTGAATCGGGACGAGTCCGGCTAATTCAACTCCCTGAAACTGTGCCTCATCGACATTATCAAAGACGAGTACGTCAATATCTTTGTACTGTTCGATTAGGTCTTGATGAAGTTGGGGGATCGGTTCACCTTTCTCTTGGTATGCCTCTTGAACAGGTTTGCGCGCAACCAAACCGTTAACCCTGCTGTAGAAGAGCGTTAAGGCACCACGGAAGAAAGCATGCTGTGCCTTGAATCCAACTTCAGCTGTCCACGAAGTTTCAGGTCTAAGATCAGGACTCGGTGCCGTGACACCCTCATTGGTGACTTCCACTGCCGTTGTGTCATTCAGAGATGGGGCGCGGAAGGCTGTTCCAAAACTGCTGACAAAGTTCAGGTGCTCTGTCAAACCGACCACCACACCGGCACTTCCCGTCAAACTGCTGTCGAATTTATTGAAGACATCAAAAGCAGGATCTCGGACGGAAAGGTCTGCATTGGTTTGATAAAACGTAGCACGTCCACCGAGTGTGAGTTCAACACGGTCATGTACCCTAATTTCATCTTGAAGGTACAAACTCGCATCCCAGAATTGAGAACCGTTAATGAAGCGTCCCTTTTCATTGTCAACTTCTTCCTTGCCTCGATCCGTTTTAACGGTCTGACTCTGTATTGTGTCGAGATAGAATTCAGCACCGGCGACCCAACGCTGCTTAGGCAGCATTGAGCTGACCGCTTGCGCACTCAAGCCTATGGTGTTAACAGTGTCGTATCGCTGCCGTCGGGCTGTCGCGCCGCGTACTACCTCGTTGCGTCCCTCTTTTTGGCGGTGATACGAGGCTGTCAGTCGGAACAGGTCAATGTTCGCTTCTGCAGGGTTAACTGTATAGTTAGCATAAACGAGGTCACGATTTTGCGGTTCAAAAAAGAACTCGGCAAACTCTTGGGGTGCGATTTTATCATACCGTGGTGTTTGCGGCTGCCGCCACATCTGGTAAGCAACACTGACATTGCTTGTATCGCTGAGTTGATACCCAAATTTTGCATCCGCATTATAAGCACTCCACCCCAAGGGACCTTCGTTATCAACGAGCCATCTGTCAGGGATATTATCCTTTGGTATCGCTTGCACTTCATCATGTTCATAAAGTTTCACGCCACTCGGCATATCGTCCACTATTTCATACTTCCGATTTTTGTAGTGGAGATCGTACCCATTTCCAGGGTTTACATTGCCGTAGGCTCGCAGACCGCCGCCTGCGATGAATCCAAATCGTCCTTGGTGCCCCGTCACCTCCAATCTACCGAGCCGTTCCTGTGTAGCAGTTGAATAGCGAGCAAGCAGCCTTGGTTGTATAGTCAAGGTCTTTTGCGAAGGATCAATCGGTACATCTTTCGTAAAAAAACTCACAACACCGCCCATCGCGCCGCTTCCATACAGCATAGAACTTGAACCGAGTAACACCTCTGCGCGCTCCAACATCTCAGGCGCGATGGTTGCGGTGTATTGATTTGGTCCCGACCGAAACGTTGAATTATTGAGACGGACCCAGTCAACCTGTATTGAGGTTTGGTAGCCGGTTAATCCTCGAAGTATCGGTGATCCTTGCCCGACCGTCGTCTCCTGAGCGATTACACCGACAGCATCACGAAGCAGATTGGAGGCGTGCGCTGCGTTAGAGCGTTCCACTTGATTTAAATTGAGAACAGTGACAGAATTAGGTGTATTGAAAGGATCCTTTTCGGCACGTGTAGCCGTAACCGTTATCTCCTCCATCGTGACAACTTCCCCGGCACTTTGGCTTTCCGCGCCGGCGCGTGGTGCCCAAATCATCAACAAACTTAAACCTACTACGAAAAAGAAATAAAATAATTTTTTCATTCCAACGTTCTCCTTCAAATCCATTTTACCTGGGCATCTCCTGCCGATCCTATATCATCAGCACTTCTTGCTTTATGCCACATATAGCAAATTATGTGCCATTCGTAATTGTAGGTAAACAGGCAAATTTCAGTCTGTTTTTACCATAATTTGTTCAGGACTGTTCATTTTTTGAACAATTTTGTATGCGTTGAGACCCTTTAGCAAACACGTATATACAATAATATCTTTATTCCAAGGGGAAAATTAAGGCTTGCATTTTTGTTAGGGGTCTGATAGGTTATACATCAAGATTTAAGTTATAGAAATAACAATACAATTAGGAGCACCTATGCCAAAACAGAAACTAAACTTTGCTTTCATCGGATGTGGCGGTAATGCACGCGGACACGGACGGAGTGTGTCAAGCGTTGAAGACGTAGAGATTGTTGCCCTGGCGGATCCGAGTGCCAGTTCACTCGATGCCTTCAAGGAAAACGTCGGTTTAGATGCATCTGTTCCTACTTATGCCGACCACGGTGAGATGTTAGCCGCTGCGAAGCCCGATGCCGTGGTCATCAGTTCACCACACGGTCTGCATTTCCAGCACATCATGGACGCGCTTGATGCCGGATGCCATGTGCATACCGAAAAACCGATGGTTTGTACAGTAGATCATGCTAAACAGGTGATCGCAAAAGTCGAGGAAACCGGCTTACACCTGATGATTGGCTACCAACGGCATCTGAGTCCTACCTACCAATACTGCCGCAACGTCGTCCAGAGTGGTGAACTTGGGCGAGTTAACTTCGTTGCTGCGCAGCAATCGCAGAACTGGTATCGGAACCAGCAGGGCAAATGGCGGCAAGACCCGTTCCTCGGTGGCGGTGGACAACTGAACGATTCAGGGAGCCATCTGATTGATATCCTCCTCTGGGTGCTGGAAGCGAGTCCTGACACTGTCTTCGCGATGATAGACAACTTAGACATCGAAGTAGATGTTCTCACTGCAATGTCGATTAAATTTGATATGGGTGCTTTGTGCAACATCAGTATTGTTGGGCACGCCTACGGTGGGGTCCAGGAAGCATTTTCAATCTGGTTGGATGAAGGCTCGCTCTATCTCCGTGACGGCATCCTCTATCGTCAAGGACGGGAAGGTAGACCGGAACCTGTTGATGCATCTGACATGCCAGCATCAGGGAACAAAGACGTCGCCTTTATTGAACTCATCCGCGGTGAACGGACAGAGAACCCGATCGGTGTTGAGAACGGCTTGCGTGTTATCCAACTCACCGAAGCCGCGTGGCAATCTGCGGACCTCGGTAGACCTGTTAAGGTGGATCTGCGTTAATGGAACAGGACTTAGGCACAAAACAGGTATTGAAAGAGGAAAGGCAACGAGATGGAAGGCTGGAAGATGGGAAGCCATCCTTTCCTTCTTCCAATCTTCCAGTCTTTTCTTCCAAGGATGAGAGCGAATCATGGGGGAGTGGAAGTGTTGGATGTCCAAAACCTGTGTAAATCTTTTGACAAGCAGCCGTTTCTCACGGAACTCACGTTTCAAGTGGCGGCAGGGGAGTGTCTCATTCTACTTGGTAGAAATGGTGCAGGTAAAACCCTTCTGCTCAACATCTTAGCAACCTTAGCTGAACCGACATCGGGTAGCGTCTTTATTGATGGTATCGATGCCTTTGCGAGCTTGAAGGATGTACGCCCATTTATTGGATATATGCCCGTCTCATTTGAAGGATACCCAGAGTTGTCTGTTGCGGCGTATCTCAATTTTTTCGCGAGGGCATATAAATTAGAGAAGCACGAGCGTGCATCGGCGATTGAAGCTGTACTTGAACTCATGGACATCCAACACTTGCGCGACGTTAAAATTGGGATTCTATCAACAGGGGAACGGCAGCGCCTCTTGTTCGCCAAAACTTTCCTGCATGAACCACAGTTGTGGTTGCTCGATGAACCGCTCACGCCGCTTGATCCGGGTGGGCAAGCCGAGATGATCGAACTGCTTGGTGAACTCCGGTCAATGGGAAAAACCGTCGTAATTGCCACCAACCGCCTTGAAGATGTCTCTCAATTGTGTGGTACTGATTCACAACACAACACATTCATCGGAATCTTAAGTGGTGGACGATTTGTTGTGTTTAAGACATTTCACGAGTTACGAGCGGAAAACGCTGAAGTCGATACCGCACAAACCGCTTCCGCGAATTGGTTTAATGAACTTTTAGCGCAGTTTGCAAGCTAAAACCTACTCTACAAAAGTCTGGAGGTAACAAAAATATAATGTCAGATATAGGAAAATTCTTTCACGAAAACGGATACTATTTCGCTAAAGGAGTATACTCACCCAAAGAGATCACGACGATGGAAAATGATTTTGATCGCGTGGTGGACAAGCTCCTCAAAAGCGATGAAAACGTCAATGCGCGTTGGGGTGGCAGATTGATGGATGCCCTCGATGGCGGCGAATCTGTTATCATACACACCCACAATATCCAGAGTTTCTCTGGCGTTTGGATGCAAGCGTTCTTGCAAGAGAAGTTCCTTAATATTACCGAAGCCATCCTTGGGCCCGATATTATGCTTCACCATTCCAAACTCTTCTGCAAGCCGCCAGAAAAAGGGGCTCCTTTCCCGATGCACCAAGATTGGCAGTATTTTCCCTCTGTCAAAGACAGCATGATTGCTGCCATCATCTACGTCTCCGAAGCGACCGATGAGATGGGGTGTGTTCGCGTCTATCCGGGGTCTCATAAGGAGCTTGGACGCATGGATGGTATGATGGGTAGTGGGCAAAACGCTGAAGTTACTGACCGATACCCGATTGAGAACGCGACCGTTTTGGAAGCAGAACCCGGCGATGTGCTTTTCTTCAGTTACTTCACGCTGCACGGTTCAATGCCGAACTATTCCAACAAAACGCGAAAAAGCGTTCTCGTTCAGATGCTCGCTGGTGACGATGAAATCGAATCCGAAAATCGCCATACCAACGTTCAATTGGTACTCCGTGGCTGGAACCATCTCGCAACCCGATCTTCTGTGGGAAGAATCAAATAACAATAATGAGGAGAATTAATTAAATGATTAGAGTCGCAAAGATTAGTATGGCGCATGTCCACGCTGGTGGCTACGCCCGAAAAATTAACGAAAACCCTGAAACCGAACTCGTCGCTGTTTGGGACGAAGAGGGTTTCGACCACGGTAGCGATGGTAGAGAAGCAGCAGAACAATACAATGTCCCGTTCTACACTGATCTCGATGAAGTCCTCAGCCGCGATGATGTCGATGCTGTCTCGGTGGATGCTGTTACATCTGACCATCCACGCGTTATAATCGCCGCCGCTGAAGCGGGAAAACATATCTTTACCGAGAAAGCACTCGCGATTACCGTTGCTGAGTGTGATCCGATTATTGATGCCGTTGAGAAGGCGGGTGTGAAGTTCATGATTTCGTTGCCTTCTCGTGCTAACCCTGAAATCCTGTTTGCGAAAAAAGCGATTGACGATGGACTCATCGGAGACATTACGTTCGGCAGGGGACGGGTCGCACACTCCGCAGGACTGGATAGTTGGTTCAGCGGCACAAGCGCGTGGTTCGCGGATCCCGAACGCGCAGGCGGCGGCGCACTTTTCGACTTAGGATGCCACCGGGTTGACGTTATCCGATGGTTGATGGGTGAACCGAAGAGTGCTATCGCTAAGATTAACAACTTTACCGGAAACTATCCGATTGACGACAACAGCGTTTCGGTTGTCGAATTCGCAAACAAGGCACTCGGTGTAATTGATGTTGCGTGGACGCACCGTTCGGGTCCAAACATGCTTGAAATTTACGGCACCGAAGGCTCGTTTGCTGCTGGACACGGCGAGATGCACTTTGAAACCCGTAAACTTTCTGATGAAGAAAAAGCGGAATACATTGCCAACGCGCCGCCAGCACCACCGGAACCGATGCAACAGTGGATCAACGCCATCCTTCGCGATGAACCGATGACAATTACCATCCAAGATGGACGGAATCTCACAGAGTTGATGCAGGCGTTCTACATGTCCTCTGAACAGGGACAGTCCATTGATTTTCCGCTTTAGTAGTTTTCAGTTTTCGGTTATCAGTTATCAGTTAAGAGGATTTTGGGTGAAATAGAACCGCTTTGCTGATGGCTGATGTCTATTCTTCTAATAGCCAAAACACCAAGCCTGAAACGTAGTGGAAGGCGGCTCTACGGAGAGGCACGTCAATGACTGAACCCACTTCACCGAACCGCAAGGAAAATTTAAAAAATGAAAGATTATCAACCTATTTCACTTTCCGCTTTGTGTAATGTTGGCACAAACATTATCGGTGAAAACGCAACGCCGAATATCGGGACACAGACGTTTCACGGACTTCCTTTTGACATTGCTGAAGGTGAAACCTGTTTCTTAGGCTTTGGCGAAGGCGTTCGCACCGATTCCATTCGAGTTCCTATCAACGCCGACCCAAAACGGGTCATATTTGTCCATCGTCTGCTTGAGTCGCGCATCCCTGAAGGCGAGCCGATTGGTAGGTTAATTGCTAATTACGTCTTCCATTACACCGACGGCGAAACCGTGAGTGTCCCAATTCGTGAACGTTTTGAGATCGGCGGCGTACCACAGGGATGGGGACAACAGACCTTCCTTGCTATACCTGACCGACAGGAGAGTTTGGCAGCACGTTATGAGGGAGCATGGGGTTCAGCGGGCAATCGACAAACAGAGGTTAGCCAAGGGACACCGCGCGACTATTATTTGTGGGTGTGGAAAAATCCGAGGGATGGCGCGGAAGTCGCGTCAATCGAAATCCAACCCCAAGACCGGAAATTTATTGTTGCGGCAATCACGCTCGGCTATCTCGATGAAGACCCGATACCGCGTCGCCCCCGCCGCGAAGTCAAAATCACGCTGCCGCAACCCGATGATGCCGATAAATCCTTTGATATGGAAGTCGATGTTGATCGTGGCGTTGCGACCTACCCGTATCCGTTGCCGGAGAACGCTCCAGATGCCTTCATTAATGACGATTTCAAAGGTTGGGGTGAATCGCAAAACAACAAGAGCAGCCCAGCGTACGTTGAAGTGTCTGCCACGCCTTCTGCGACTGTCGAAGTCAAGAACCACGGCGAAACGCTTGGAAGCGTTAACTGGGGTGAAGTCCAGGAAAAAGGGACTGTCCAACCCAACGAACGCGTTAAGGTAGAAGTTATCGATTCCGGCAGAAATTGGGTACACACCACTGTAATTGACGAGGATACAAACAGCCCTGTACCGTGTCGTATTCACTTCCGTTCGCCACACGGCGTGCCGTATGCGCCACACGGACACCATGCGCACGTCAACTCAAACAACGGCACATGGCACATAGATGTCGGCGGCGATGTGAGACTCGGACAGATTAGTTACGCCTATATCGATGGCACGTGTCAGGGATGGCTCCCTCGTGGAGATGTTATCGTTGATGTCGCGCGCGGCTTTGAATACACGCCGCTGCGGACGACTGTTAACATAAAACCCGGACAACGTGAGTTGACGCTCCGTATAAAACGGTGGTGCGATATGAACGCCGAACGCTACTTCAGTGGCGATACGCACGTCCATTTCCTGTCCACACAGGGCGCACACACCGAAGCGCAAGGCGAAGACCTCGGTGTTGTTAATCTTCTCCTTTCACAGTGGGGCCATCTCTTCACGAACACAGAGGAGTTTATTGGAAGACCCACGACATCCGCCGATGGACGGAGCATTGTCTATGCGACGCAGGAAAACCGTCAACATCTCCTCGGTCATTTGACACTTCTCGGTTTAAAAGAGCAGGTCGCACCGTGGTGTTCTGACGGACCCGGAGAAGCCGAACTCGGTGGAAATATGGAGGTCACGCTTTCGCATTGGGCAGATGCGTGTCACGCGCAAGGCGGCACAGTCGTCTTACCCCACATCCCGAACCCGAATTGCGAACCGGCGACACTCATTGCTACCGGACGTGTGGATGCCGTTGAATATCTCACCAATGCGATGTATGGACACATTGAATACTATCGTTACCTCAACTGCGGTTATAAATTACCGCTCGTTGGTGGGACGGATAAGATGAGTAGCGACGTGCCAGTAGGCGTTTATCGCACTTATGTCCACATTCCTGACGACGAGGAATTCAATTACGACAATTGGTGTAAATACATGAGTGCTGGCAATACCTTCCTGAGTGGCGGTCCGATGATCCGTCTCACTGTTGATGGACAGCCGATTGGTAGCACGATTAACCTTCCCGGTAACGGTGGCACCGTTGAGGTCGAAGCCGCTGCGGACTCCATCTTTCCAATCCACACACTGCAGATTATTCAGGCAGGACAGGTTGTTGCCTCCACTGAGGACAAAGATGGCAAAGCGCATTTACACCTAAAAGCCAACCTAAAGGTAGACAAACACTCGTGGATTGCGGCACGATGCGGTGGACCTAACTATGCCCAAGCCGTTCCGCACCATGACGGATGGGGACGCGGCATCATCGCACATACTTCACCTGTCTATATCGCGGTCGGTGGTGAGTGGTGGATGTTCGACCCGGAAACGGCGAACTACATGTTGACGCTAATTGAGGGTGGATTGTCCTATATCCAACAGACAGCGCGCCATCATGAACACGGAACGGTGACACACCACCACGGCGAAGATGACCATCTGGAATTCCTCTCTCGTCCGTTCCAAGAGGCACGCGAGGCGATTCACCGTCGGATGCATCAATTAGGCATTCCGCATTAAAATAGCAGTTAGCCATCAGCAGTCCGGGGAATGCCACACGGCATTCATACCGTCGATTTCAGTCAGTAAAGCGTGTGGCGAGTGAAAACGTTTTGCCCGCCACAATCATCGAAAGTCGAAAGCAAAGTGCCTCGAGGGCCGATAGCCAATAAAGGAGAAAAAATGCCAAGGGAATTAGTCGCGGTTGCCCCTCGGCAACCCGTTTTAAGAGAGTATGAAGATGGTCCCGTTCCTGCGGATAGTGTCCGTGTTCAAGTCGAATTCGGTGCGCCCAAACGCGGCACGGAACTGACGGCGTACTACGGATACAACAACGCAAATTTTCCATTGCGACTTGGGAATATGTGTGTCGGGAAAATCATTGAAATTGGAGACGAGGTCGAAGGTTTCGAGATTGGGGAACGTGTCACCAGCCACGGGCACCTCAAGGAGACACACACATGGGACGCAAAACGGGTTCTCAAGTTGCATGACCAGATGACGTGGAAGGCAGCCGTCTGTTACGATCCAGCACACTTCGCTATGTCTGCGATTCGGGATGGAAAAGTCCGCGTTGGCGAGCGGGTCGCTGTCTTTGGGCTTGGTGCGATTGGGTTGATGACGGTGCAGATGGCACGCATTGCGGGAGCGGACTTCGTCGCTGCCGTAGATCCGATTGAAAGACGGCGGAAAGTCGCTGCAAAGACCGGGGCAGAACTTGTGATTGACCCAACTGCTTGCAATACCGGCGAAGTGCTTAAAGAAGCGACCGGTGGGCTTGGCGTTGATGTGGCTGTAGAAACCAGCGCAATTTATGAGGCACTCGATGATGCGCTTCGCAGCGTCACTTTTGAAGGAACAATCGTCTACGCTGGACGCGCGAAAGCCTGTACAGGCGGACTTGACCTCGGTGCCGTCGCGCACGTCAACATTCCAAACATAATCTTCGCACGCGCCAATAGTGACCCGAACCGCGATCATCCGCGTTGGAATTTCAAGCGTATTATTGATACCTGTTGGAAATGGCTTGCCGAAGGACGATTTGAATGCGAAGATGTCGTTGACCCAGTAGTGCCGTTTGAGGATTCAGTCGAAGCCTACATAGAGATGGACAATCATCCTGAACGGAGCGTCAAATTGGGTGTCGCCTTCGGCTGAGAAACTGACGGCTATAGAAAAACAGTCCGTTTGCGAATTGGCTACTGATGCGCAATCAAGAAAATGCCGAGCACCATCACAAGGGCGGCGATAAATCGGCGTTTTGTATAGGCCTCTTTCAAGGCATGTCCACCGAGCAAAACAACGAAAATGACAGAACACTGCCGAACCGCGGTGACGTAACTGACTTTCTCTGTCATCAAGACATAGAGGATAAGAGAATAGGAGGTCAACGAGAGTCCAACGATAGCAAGGGCCCGCTTCCATTCTGTTCGTCCAATCTGGGCAATCTGCTGACGTGGAAACCGGGCGAGGCAGGTCAAACCGTAAAAGGCTTGCGAGATACTGTTCTCCATTAAATAGTAGGTCACGGCTCGCCACAAAGGTGCCTCTATTGAATAACGATGAAATTCAGACATCCCTTGTTTATCAATCAGTGAGTATCCAATGACGCTCGCCAGAGTTGCATAAGCCCAGAGTGCATCGGGTTGGCGTAGGAAACGAAAGAACGCTTTGAACTGGATGTGTTTTTCACGTTGTTGGTAGAGGAGTATAGAGATCATTACACATAAGATACCCATCAAACCTTGTACCGAAATTCGTTCTTTCAGGAAAAGAAAGGCAAAGAGCGGTAGGAAGGCGGGTGAGGCGCGCGCAATGGGATAGACAAACGAAATCTCGCCGACCGTATAAGCGTGTGTCAAAGATAGCTTGTATAACAGGTGAATGAAAGCGGAGCCAGCAATATAGATCCATACGGGTTTGGGAACTACCGGCTGCTTAATACCAAAAGCGATAAACGCTATGACTATGGTGTAAAATCCACACCAAAAAAAGAGGATGCGTGTATCTCTGCTGGATTTGCCATAGAAATTCCACAAGGCATGGCAAAACGCTGATAGCAGAATTAAGGTGATTGAAGTAAGAGCCATAGGACCTTTCGTGATTTGCAAGAAGGGCTATGTCTGAAGGATTTTTTTGAAAAAAATCTGTCTGACTGTTGACAACTATTTGTGGGGACTAACCCCACAGGAGGTAATTATGCACAAAAAGCCGAAAAAACACAAACGTTTTATTTTTTTTACGCTTGTCTGTGGCGTACTTGCCCTCACCGCAACCGTTACCCTCACACAAGAATCGTGGTTCCCATCCGAGTGGGGTGCCGATGACCGGCGGGGTGCTGTCAACCGACTAACCTCTGAGAAAGTGTTGGAAGCGGCGAGTTTGATTAAAACCGGTGAAGTTTATCAACTCGGCAGGGTCTATGAAAGTGGTATCCCTGTCTTCGGGACGCGGCACTACAGCCTGCGGATCCCAGCGATGTCAGGTCCACTCGGTGAGAATAAAACCACATGGTTTGAGGAGATCTTCAGCGGTGAGATCGGTCAGATCGGCACGCAATTTGACGGTCTCGGGCACATCGGCATTGGCGACCTCTATTACAACGGATTGCACCAGCGCGATTTCGCCAAAGCCGAAGGGCTTATGGAACTCGGTGTCGAGAATGTGGGACCTATCGTGACGCGGGGTGTGTTGATTGATGTCGCGGGTTATAAGGGCGTTGAGCACCTCAGTGATAGTTATGAAATCACGCGCGCTGATCTCGAAGGTGCTTTGGAAAAGCAAGGTGTCCAAATTACACCCGGCGATGTTGTTGTCATTCACACAGGTTGGGGTAAATTCTGGATGACAGATAATGACCGCTACGGTGCCACGGAACCCGGCATCGGCATGGAGGCGGGGCAATACCTCGTCGATCAGAAGATTGTGATGGTGTGCAGTGATAATTGGGGGATTGAAGTTGTCCCGAACCCCGATGAATCCTTGGCATTTCCGGTGCATCAACTGTTTATCGTCAAACACGGCATCTACAACCTTGAGAATATTATCACCGAAGAGTTAGCGGCGGCGAAGGTGTACGAATTCGCCTTCAGTTTCGCGCCACTCCGGCTCAAAGGTGCGACAGGTTCGCCAGGTAATCCAATCGCTATCCGTTAACTTTCCAAGGGACAGCATCAATGCTGTCCCATAAACCTTCCTCTTTGCCATCCCTACTTGCACAAATCCGTGCAGTCGTCCTTCCACTTGCCCTATTTTGTGCAGCGAATACCCCTGTTAAACCCGCTCAATCCGCAATATCTCCCATTTTCGCCCTTATTTCACACTGGCACAGAAATTGCTTATTAACTCCCAATGTAGCGTATTTTAATTTTCCACACACCAATTCGTCTTTGTTTTACATTAGGAGTTTTGAAAATGCTCAGACTTACACCACTTATATTTGTAGTAAGCATGCTATTCGTTGGATGTACAGCACCAGCACACTTAATGAATACATCTGAACTCTCACAAGAGGAAAAAATGCAGCGAACCATCGCCGTATGGAAAGAAAAACATATTTCAAAAGCGATTCAGAAATGGGGATCACCAAACGAAGTTAGCGATGATGGAACGGGTTGGCAAACCTATATCTGGGAAATACCTGTACACACTTTCTTACCGAAACAAGAAACCCGGAGGCTGGGTTTCCAACTCCGACAAGACCCGCAGGTCTATCCACGACTACCCTTTAGCGGCACCCGTGCAGTAGGTGGAACATATT
>JAJECD010000405.1 GCA_022822215.1 Candidatus Poribacteria bacterium
AAACCGCCAGATTTACAGACCTTCAGAACGACGGCATCGGCACATTCCAAGCGTGCGATTTTCGCCAGATCGAAGGACGTAAATCAGCCTTCATCAATAGCAAGCGGAACGGGTGCGCCTTCTCGGACGCGCTTCATACCGAACCAGTCTTGGCTCGCCACGGGTTGCTCCATGCAATAAATCTCGCGGATGTCCGAAATTCGCTTCAGCAGTTCAAGGGCGTTAGAGGGTATGTAGGACTGATTCGCATCGATCCAGAGCTTGGCGTGTGGCATCGCCTCGTGGACTGCGCGTAACCGTGCCTCATCTTCCGCCGGGTTGCCACCGACTTTCACTTTGAAACAGGTACATGGAGATAACGCTTTCGCTTTCAAACCCATTATCTCTGGTGTATCCATACTCAAGGCGTAACAGAGCGGCAGCGCGTCGTGTCGTTTCCCACCGAAGAGGGTATGCACCGGCACATCCAGAAGCCGTCCGCGGAGGTCGTGCAGCGCGATGTCTACTGCGGCTTTAGCGAATGGATGTCCATTGCTGACAGCGGGTTTCAAGGCATCGTAGATGGCATAATAGATTTCGTTGTGATTGAGCGGATCGCGTCCGAGGAGTAGGGGCGCGATGTGATGTCGGATAGTAGTTGTGATGGATTCGGTGGTTTCGTAACTCCAAGAGGGAAGCGCGCGTTGTTCACCCCAACCGACGCAGCCATCGTCTGTTGTAATTTTGACAAAGATGTGATCGCCTGCGGAAGCGGCATCTCCGACGAAACCGGTGCCGATGTTGAAGACATCTTTCATCCCGACAGCAGTCGGGTAAACGTCTACGTGTGCTATCTTAGTCATGTGTGCTTTCAGTTGTCAATTTTCGGTTGTTAGTTTTTAGTATTTTAGCACAAAAGTCAGGAATTAGCCAAAACAATTCAATTGACATCTTCAACGTTATCGGCTATAGTAACGAGAATACGAATTGCTGTCCGTCGCTATGAAGGGAACACTGAATGCTATTTATCATTTTTGTAATTCTAACGCCTATTGTGGTTTGGCTGCTTTTGCACTTTATGTCTTCTCGGCAGAAATCGGATGCAGAAGACGTTGCGCCGGAAGCACAGATAGAACTTTGTGCGATGTGCCAAGACGAGTTTCCGATGACCGAATTGCTTGAAAAAGAGGTCGGCGGCTACGGCAGAGTCTACTGTTTTTGTGGAACGTGCATTGAAAATCTTTATCACGAATATCAGAACAAAACAGACATCAAAGCAGGAGAATGAACTATGTACGATTTGGTTACATTTGGTGAAGCGATGATCCGACTCACAGCCCCCGATTTTATGCGGCTTGAGCAGGTGTCATCGCTGGAAATCACAGCAGGCGGTGCAGAGATGAACGTCGCCGTCAATGCTGCACAACTCGGATTACGGACGGCGTGGGTATCACGGCTCGTGGATAATTGGTCGGGTCGCTATATCCGCAACAAAGGACGTGAACTCGGCGTGGATATGTCGAACATCGTCTGGGCAGACTTCGACGGGATCGGTTTAGAACGGAACGGATTCTATCATCTCGAATTGGGTGCCGGCCCGCGTGCGAGCAGCGTTACGTACGACCGCGGCTATTCTGCGATTTCTAACGTGCAGGTCGGTGAGATTGATTGGGAATCTATATTTAGCGGTGCGCGTTGGTTTCATCTCAGCGGTATCACACCGGCTTTATCGAAATCGGCAGCGGCTGTCTCGGCAGAAGCACTCAAGGCGGCGCGCGCAGCGGGTGTCAAAACGAGTTACGATCTGAACTTCCGATCTAAACTCTGGAGTGCGGAAGAAGCACAAGCAGCGAATCGACCCATGATGGAGCATGTCTCTGTCCTCATCGGTAACGAGGAAGATTTTGAGAAATCGCTCGGTTTCGCAGCGGAAGGAACAACCGAGTCCTATAGCAAACTCGAACCGGATAGCTACAAAGAGATGGCGAAACGGGTTAAGGACGCTTTTCCAAATGTTCAGATGATTGGTACAACTCTACGCGACGCAAAAACCGGTTGGCTCAACGACTGGCGGACACTTCTGTTTGATGGCGATGCGTTTTACCTCTCCCGTATCTATGAGGACTTAGAATTGGTAGACCGCGTGGGTGGCGGCGATAGTTTCTCGTCGGGATTAATCTATAGCCTACTGAACGGAAAATCACCCCAAGAAGCGGTCGATTTCGCGGGGGGTTATTCCGCCTTGGCGCATACTTTCCCCGGAGACTTCAATTGGGCAACGGCAGAGGAAGCAGAAACAGCAATACAAGCGGGGAGTGTGCGGATTAGTCGCTAAACAGACAATACTATGGCAAAAATTCTTCTCTCTCAGATTTTTGAAAACCCTGAGTTCGATACTGCGGAACGACGAGCGGCGTTGGCAGGTTTAGGGAAACTCGGTGCGTTGAGCATCCACCCGCGGGAACTGACTGACGAACACGCCGATGATGTTGTTGGGGTCATAGCCAGCTCAGTGCCTTTTCATGAAAGCTTCTATCAAGCGGCGACATCGCTCCGCATCATTGCGCGCTGGGGTGTCGGCTATGAAACCGTTAACGTGGATATGGCGACTGAATATGGTGTGATTGCCACGATTGCTCCGGAACACATGGTGACCGTTGCTGAATATGCGATTGCACAGTGGCTCGCAACGCTGAAGCGGGTCTATACGCTCAATAGGGCTTCGCACAGCGGCGATTTCGGACTCATCAAAACGCATGAGGCGATGGGTTCCACGCTCGGTTTGTATGGCTTTGGTCGGATTGGTCAAGAGGTTGCCCGGCGTGCGCGTCCGCTGCTTGGCGAAGAAGGACGGCTCTTGGTTTATGACATCCGTCCAGGGATTGCTGAACTCGCAGCGGAATTTGGGGCGGAAGCGGTTGATTCCCCGATGGTGCTTTTCAGAGAAAGCGATACTGTCTCTCTACACCTATCGGGTGCGGATACTGTTGTCGGCTACGAAGAGTTCTGCGCGATGAAACCACATGCGTCCCTCATCAATCCGTCGCGTGGAAATCTTGTTGACGACGCGGCAGCGAACCGCGCTGTTCGTGAAAACCGGTTGTGGTATTATGTCGTGGACGATCCGGTTAACGGACCGCGAGCGATTCACAAAGACCACCCGCGCATTATTTCTACGAACCACAACGCCGGTATGACCGTCGAGTCTGGGATTCGTTTGGATCTGCGGACAATCGGGCAGGTTACAGATGCGATTGAAGGACGTGCACCGGCGTATATGCTCAACCCTGAAGTGCTGGAGCATCCGAGGGTCAAGGCGTTTTGTAAAGACACTTCGCAACCCCTCACGCTTTAGTTTTTCTCCAGAAGAAAAAGGAATTCTCGGTTCGGTTCTTCAGTGCCGCTTATCCACTCGTTAGTCCACTTCATGCCTGCCATGACGTTTCTTTTGTAGTCGAGTTCGAGGACAGTGAGGAGTTTTCCGTTCCGTTGCATGACTGCGTTGAGCTGCTCAGCAGTCGCGCGACCGCCGGAACTGTAGGATAGCAGTATCCATCGTGCTTGCGTCATCTGGATGAGGTCAGCAATGGCTTCAACGGCGATGAAGCGTCCGTTATCGTTGCGCCGAAATTCCTCAAATACAGAGGCGGCGAGGAGATCTGATGTATCTTCTCGCCGTTTTGCTTTGCCGAAAAGGGTCGGTTTGTCGAAGAGCACCACGCTTTTCCAGAGGTGGTAGTAGGCGGCATACCTGACGCGGGAGGGAGGCATCTTTTCGTTGTTTGAACCGTAAGGCGGATCGAAGTAAGCAAGGTCAACGGAGACCCGCTGCACGAGTTCAAAGATGTCGGTTTGGTAAATTTTATGATCTCTCTCGGACGTAAAAACTTCAGGCACTTCAAGCCGTAACGCTTTATAGGCGCGCGGTGCCCAATCCTTGAGATAGGCAGAAAAGTGCCCGAGGGTGCTATCCACACGGTCGAGTGCGAGGATGAGGCTTGTGAGGGCAACGGCTTTGTCAACGGGATCGAGATTGAGGGTCTCGATTTCCTGTCGGATTGCGTCAAGTTTACGGGTGTTGTGGAGTTGCCACGGTTTTTTGAGTCCGTCGGTTTGGATAGCACACCCACCGTTGGCATCTCCGCCGTAGTGTTCTGTGAACCAGCCATCCATAGGTGGGACGGCGTTGAGGTGGTCGATAAGTGGCTGATAGGCTTCTCTCGGTTTTGTGTTGCGGAGATAGCACGTGCCGAAGACTTCTGACCACGGGGCGATGTCGTTGCAGACGACGGTATAGCCGAGTTTGGCGAGTGCCTGTGAGACGCGGGTTGTGCCTGCGAATCCGTCAAGAACTGTCTTAGGGTTGACTTTTTTGACGAGTTGGAGGATGTGTGGGATGAGTTTTAACTTGGAGCCGATGTATTTGATGCTTTGTGTAGGCGGGGCATGAAGGGGTGGAAGTGTTTGTTGCATGTCTTGATATGCTGTCTCTTCTTCGGAATCCATCGCCTTCTACCAATATCGCTAAGCAGTTTGGATATTGGCAAGCGAAAGTTCTTTAGCGAAATTAGCATCTAAAATTGTATCCTGAATGAACGCGCTCGCGTTAAGGATTTCAATCCCGATAAGCTCACCATTCTCGTTCAATTCAGCCGTGACATTAGGACTCAATTCAAGACTGCCACTTTCGGGTTCATCAGAAATTACGAGATGCAATATATCTTCTTTCTCAAAATAGGTCATTCTGGGTTTATTCAAGGGTATACCTCCTCGTTCTAATTCGGAATTGAATTTGCTGACGTGTCGTTGTATGAACTGTAATCGGAATAACTAAAGCTTGATCCCTTTCGTAAGCAATCATAACCAATTTTTTGTCATGATTCCCGATAACAATGGACCTTCCTGTATCCGTATCAAAGTAACGCTCTGTCGAATATCTAACTATATCCTCAATCTTATCCAAATCAAAACCTCGTAATGCTGCTCTGTATCTCATATAACCAGTCCATACAAATTGCATACAGTCATCCAGTATGTAGGTTGGGTTGAACGGAACATCAAAAACCCCATTCAGCGAGAAGACCTATCGATTTTCAAGATGCTACCGCTTGTTCCTGCGAGGTGTCCGCCGAGAATGCGGGCGTACGGACGTGCCATCTCTACGAGAATACCCTCTCACTTGGACATCACCCCCTCCAAAATCCACAGTCCCCTTTCCTTCCACCAACAACTGCCACACTAAACGAAGAACCGTTTTCAACATGTCTACATCCCCCTGTAAATCCTGATACGGAAACTTTTTTCTCCATATGTAGTTTTTGTCTTTGACTCATACTCTAACCTATTGAATATGGGGTTCCAACGCATCTCACCACTTGTTATTGTTTTCTAACTGTTCTAGGGCCCGACCATCTCATAATGATTATCCTTTCTTTACTTGATTCATGATGGTGTGACAGTACACAGCGTGTGTCTACTACCTTAACAAAAATTTTGAAGAGAACAAGCGTTGAATCTACTCAAAAAGTTCCGCAACAGAACACGCAAATCCTTCCACAACATCCTCACCCGTCAATGTATCTTCACAAGTCAGCAACGTGAAATCTGTTTCAGAGCGGTAGACCATCACCGTTTTTGCAACCGGTTCAATCACCCACACAAGACGCGTGCCTGCTTTCAGATAAGCGAATGCCTTCTCGGTAACATCGGACTGTTTATCTGATGGGGAGACTACCTCTACTGCCAAGTCTGGCGGAATAGGCGACCCCTTGCGTCTATCTTCTGGTAGCCGGTCAGTTGAAACAAACGCAACATCCGGCTTTACTACCCGATCTCCTACATGAAATGTCGTGCCTGCGGTGTAGGAACGTCCCAGTTGATGCTCAAAGATATGTACACCCAAATGGTGGAGAACGTTGCTGCTGATTTCGCCATGTTCCATTGAGGTGGGTGCCATCGGTACTAATTCTCCTTATTATATATTCATAACCCTCCAAGTCATTCTCAAGAAATTCTTCCAGCGTCATCCTAAACCCACCTTCCAATCTTCCAACATTCCTGCTCTTTACCAATCCCTATGTATGCCGAATTGCATCAATCGGCGTTAACTTCGCGGCTTGGCTGGCGGGATAATAGCCGAAGAAGATACCGACCATTGCACCCGCGGCAACAGAGATCAGTACCGCGTCCAATGTAATCACGGCGGGCCAAATTATCTCTCCAAACAATCGACCGACTGCCCAGGCGAAACCTTTCCCGACGACAGCCCCCAACGCGATACCGAGCAGTCCCCCAAATAGACACAATAGCACGGATTCCGTGAGGAACTGTAAACGGATATCAAAACTTTTCGCGCCCACCGCTTTCCGCAGTCCGATCTCTGGAATCCGCTCCGTTACCGAGACGAGCATGATGTTAAGGATACCGATACCCGCAACAATCAAAGAAACCGACGCGATGACGACGAGGACCATCTCCATAATAAAAATAACCCGTCTTCCGCCTTCAATTCCTTTTTTTGCGTTCCACGTTCGGAAAAAGGTGTCGTCGCCCCCGTGGTTGCGCATGATGACCGTCTTCACCTCTTTGAGTGCCTGATCGACCAAATCGATGCTCTTAGCACGTGCCATAACGGCACCAACCCGATTCCGCCCACCAAAACGGGTTTGTGCGGTGGTAATCGGAATGAAGATCATGTTATCGTCACTTCTGCCTTCCTCCAATCCATCGCCGCGGCTCTCCATAATACCAATAACCGTGAAACGTCTATTGTTGATGCCGACCTCCTTGCCGATGGGGTTCTGTCCCTTAAATTGTTCTTTCCATACTTTTGCACCAATGACACACACCTTATTCCAGAAGTCCATATCCGTATCGGCGAGGAACCTACCGTATTCGGCCTGCCATTGCCTGACGGCTTGATATTCATTTGTTGTTGCGCGCATATAGGTTTGTTGATGCCTGCCCTCGACTTCAAAGTCGATGGGATGACTCCTTTCAACAGTAGCAACCTCAACGGAGGGACAGTCCGTCAGAATGTCGTGCAGATCTTGCATCTCTAAATAATGTGGGCTGGTATTGCGTTGCCAACGGTTGTTTTTTCGGACATACCCAGGTCGGTAAACGCCGAACATACTGGGGCCCCCGATATTTTCAATTTGCGCCATCATCAGTTTCTCAGCACCCGCACCAAAAGACATCATCGCTATCACACCCGCAATGCCGATCGTAATGCCTAAGAGTGTAAGAATCGTGCGGAGTTTACTGGCGCGAAGCACGGAAAACGCTGAAATGAGATTTTCTAAGATTTTCACTTTCGTCCTTATGTATGCCGAATTGCGTCAATCGGCGTCAACTTCGCGGCTTGGCTGGCGGGATAATAACCGAAGAAGATACCGACCGCTGCACCTGCCCCCACAGAGACCAAGATAGCTTCAGGTGTAATCACGGAGGGCCAGGACATCTCTTGTAGAAACTTACCGACGATCCATGCAAAACCTTTGCCGACGACAGCACCAAACAGGATACCGAGCAGACTGCCTATGAGACATAAGAGGACGGATTCTGTGAGGAACTGGAGTCGGATGTCAAAACTTTTCGCGCCGACCGCTTTCCGCAACCCGATCTCTGGAATCCGTTCCGTCACCGAGACGAGCATGATATTAAGGATACCGATACCCGCAACAATCAAAGAGACCGAGGCAATAACGACGAGGACTGTCTCTATGATAAAGATCATCCTTTTCGCGTTCTCGATCCCCTGCTTAGCAGACCAGGTTCGGAAGAAGGTATCGTCTCCACCGTGGTTGCGCATAATAACCGTCTTTACCTCTTTTAGTGCCTGTTCCACCAGAAGTGGACTCTTGGCGCGCACCATGATGTGTCCAACGTAATCGTGTCCCCAAAACCGTTTCTGTGCAGTTGTAATCGGAATGAAGAGCATGTTATCATCGCTTTTTCCGCGTTCGAGTCCATCCCCTCGGCTTTCCATGATACCGATAACTGTGAAACGGTTGTGTCTCCCATGGTTGTTGATCACAACTTCCTTGCCGATGGGATCCTGCCCTTTAAACTGATCTTTCCAGATTTTAGAACCGATGACGCAAACTTTCGTCCAAGTGTCCATGTCAGTGTCGGCGAGGAATCTGCCGTATTTCGTACGCCAATCGCGAACGGCTTGGTATTCATTTGTTGTTGCGCGGAGGTAGGTCTGTTGGAATTTTCCGTCAACGCCGAGACCGATGTAGTAGCTGCCTTCAACAGTCGCCACTTCAACGGACGGACAATCTGCTAAGACATCCCGGAGATCACTCATTTCTAAGTAATGTGGACTGGTGTTGCGTTGCCAGCGTCCGTTCTTACGGATATGTCCGGGTCGATAAACGCCGAACATACTCGGTCCACCGATATTGTCAATTTCGGACATAAGAAGTTTTTCAGCACCCGCACCAAAAGACATCATCGCAATCACGCCTGCGATGCCGATAGTGATTCCCAAAAGCGTAAGAACTGTTCGGAGTTTACTCGCTCGCAGGATAGCGAACGCTGAAATAAGATTTTCAAGTATGTTCATGTTTATTTCTCAGTAGTTCTGGATATGGAAAAGTTTCGATTGCACGAATTCACTATGTGTGCTAAACTGCTTAACAGACAAAATAGAGGTATGTTCAGTGGATTGGGACTGCACCTATAGCCCGCCTCGGTGTTGTTACTATAAAGTATATCACAAAATCTTTAAGGGTTGCAATTTTTTCAGGCGAACAGTAGGAGCAAAAATTGTGCAAACGGACTCTCTTAAGACAGGTAGCATGCTATTATGGAAACGGAAACAAGAGGCGGCGATACATCGAGCGGAATTAGCAGCACTGTCGCGACGCGGAGAAGGC
>JAJECD010000378.1 GCA_022822215.1 Candidatus Poribacteria bacterium
ATTGGATGCAAGCCGGAGCCAATACACTGGGTCCACATACGACTTTCAATATTGGCTTGACCGGCAGTGAAGCCGATCGCGTTGATGCGTTCACAGAATTGGTGACCAGGACGTTAGCGCACATCGCGGACTCAGAAATTGACCAAGAGAAGGTGGAAGCGGCATTCCAACAAGTCACTTATGACTATCAGGAAATCACGCCGAGCTTCCCGTTTCGGATGATGGAGCGTGTTGTAAACACTTGGATATATGAAAAGGAGCCGATCCTCTTCTTAGAGATGGGCAAAGTCCTTTCCACTGTCCGCCAACGTTGGGAGCAAAATCCAAACGTCTTTAATGAACTAATTCGTGAGAAATTTCTTGACAACTCACATCGGTTGACGGTTGTTTACGCACCTGATCCGCAGATGCAGGCGCGCCTTGATGCGGCTGAGGATGCGCGCTTGAAAGCGGTCCGCGCACAGTTCACCGACGCGCAGATGAGAGAGATTGCTGCCGACGCTGTTGAACTTGAACATCGCAGTGGACAACCCAACTCTCCCGAAGATTTAGCGAAGTTACCGCAACTGCACGTCTCTGATCTGCCGGAAAAACCGCTGCATATCCCTACAACCGTTGAGACGGTTAAGGGGTGTCCGTTACTTCGGAATGAAGTCTTTTCCAACGGCGTGAACTCTCTCACACTCAATTTCGACTTACAAGGATTACCGCAACATCTTTGGCAATATCTACCCAGATATACGGATGCCATTGCTAAACTGGGTGCCGGTGAGATGGATTACGAGCAGATGGCACGCCGTACCGCAGCGGCTACCGGTGGGTTGAACTGTTCTCCGAACTTTAGCACCCACGCGCTTAACCCTGATCAGCCTGTATGGAATATGCAGTTTCAGATTAAGGTGCTTGACGATAAAATGGAAGATGCCTTGAATGTTTTGCACGATTTGATTTTTGCTGTGAATCCACGGGATACTGAACGACTTCGCGATGTGCTTAGTCAATCAGTAGCAGAATATCGGACGTATATCCACGGTTATCGGTGTTTAGATATTACAAAGCATCGGGCTGCCCGCGGACTTTCACCACACGGATATCTGTCGGAAATCGTTTCCGGGACAACACAGTTTCGCACGAGTGAGATGTTGCTCAAACGTTTTGATACATCTCATGAGGAACTCAGCGATAGCATTGAGCAGATTCGCGACTTCTTGTTAGTCCGGAGTCGTGTGAGTGCCAGTTTTACCGGTTCTGATGCAGCTTTTGCAACGCTCAATAGAAAATTGGCTGGCTGGATTGATAACATGCGTAGTGAGCCGATAAACCCAAAATCAACCGGGTTTAGACCTTTTGACACATATCCGCGCGAGGGGTTGGCAGCTCCCATTCAGATAGCGAATTGCACGCGCATGATACCGGCGCCGCGCTATTCACATCCGGATTCTATCCCCTTGACCATTGGTGCACATATCTTGGGGCTTGATTACATGATGACCGAAATCCGGCTTAAAGGTAATGCTTATCTGGGAATTTTTGAATATAACCCATTTGATGCTGTGCTCTATCAAGGCTCGGGTTTTGATCCACATGTCGCCCGTTCGCTTGATGTTTTTGAACAAACCGCTCATCATGTCAAGCAAGTGAAGTGGACGCAGGCAGACATTGATCAAGGAATTATCGGGGCAGCGTCAGACTACCAGAAGGCAATCCGCCCCAGTCAAGCCGCAACCGATGCGCTCACGCGTTATCTTACTGGACAAACGCCAGAGATGTTTGAAGAGAGATATGACCAACTCCGACGCGCAACGCCCAAATCCGTAAAACGCGCGCTCCTTCAGGTCCTTGAGGAGAATCGGGATAAAGCCTCGATCTGTGTCGTCGCGAGTCGTGAAAAATTAGAAGCCGAGAATCAGAAGATGGCGCAGCCCCTTCAGATTGAGGATATTTTTGAATAGAATCGTTCAGTCTGAAGGAATACAAGCGGGGACATAATCGTTGTCTTTGTTAAGGTTACTTAACGAAAGTTAAAAAGTACTTGACTTTAACGCGCTTTTTGGGTATAATTAATTGTAGGTAATACTTAATAAGGAGAGCTAGAAATGGAATTAACTTTTGAAAAAGATGACCTCTTGTATTCCCTACAAGTGTTGCAAGGCGTGGCAAGTGGACATAGTACTTTGCCGATTCTCGCGAATGTCCTTATTCAAGCCGCAGATGGGGAAATTACGTGTGTCGCTACAAATTTAGAGATCGGCATCAAAATCAGAGTGGACGGTGTTATTCAAGAAGAAGGGGCTATCACTGTCTCAGCGAGAAAATTAGCAGATGTCGTCAAAGAATTGCCCGAAGATAAAACAATACACTTGGCAACTACAGCAAATAACCGTGTTGAAATTACCTGTGGCGATGGTGTTTACAAAATTATTGGACTCCCTGACGAAGAATTTCCACAATTACCCGCTATTGACGGAGAATCGTTAACAATTGACGGAGATACACTCCGGGCACTGCTCCGCAAGACCGAATTCGCTGCAGCTACAGAGGAGGTCCGCTACTTCCTAAACGGTCTCTATTTTAATTTCCTCGCAGACAGGACTGAAGTGGTCGCCACCGATTCGAGATGGCTCGCGCTCGCACACTGTGACCCGCTCAAAACCCCTGCGGATAATGATGGATTTATCCTACCCCTTAAAGCCGTCAAAGAGATTGCACGCACCTTTGCAGATGCTTCTGAGGTAACCCTCTCAATTTTTGAAAATCAGATTCTTTTTGCTGATGGGGATGCCGTTTTAACGACACGGCTTGTGGACGGAGATTATCCGAAGTATGATAAACTCATTCCAGACGATACAACCGGTAGAGCCGTTGTCTCTAAGGAGAGTATTTTACCGGCTGTTCGGCGTGTCGCGTTGCTGTCGAATCCGAAGAACTATTCAATCACTTTGGATATGGAGACGGAGCAGATTACGATTTCTTCAAAAACCCCGGAATTAGGAGAAGCACATGAAACGGTTTCCGTGCAGTCTTGCACCGCAACCGCACGGTTCGCAATTGATGCGCGTCTGCTCATAGACATTTTAGCCCACATCGAAACGGAATCACTCGCCATAGAATTCACAGGTGAATTTGCACCGGTCGTGATTAGACCGGTCGGAGATGAAGGGCATATCTGTCTTGTGATGCCGATGCGTTTGGAATCCTAATAGGATATGGTATCCCCGTTTTGCAGGCGAGGTATTTTTGCTTGGGTATTTCTGCGGATTTCCCTCCTAACCTCGCCTATTTGCTTTTTCAAAAAAACTTGACATTCCTACCGTTTTGTGATATTATTATATAGCCCGATGCCGAGATAGCTCAGTCGGTAGAGCAGAGGACTGAAAATCCTTGTGTCGGCAGTTCGATTCTGCCTCTCGGCATTTTTCTTTTCAATAATAAAAGTTTGCTAAGCCGGTGTAGCTCAGGGGAAGAGCAACTGATTCGTAATCAGTAGGTCGGAGGTTCAAATCCTCTCATCGGCTTCATTTTTTGCCAGCAACTATCGTTTTCCACTTTTGCTTATTCTTCGGATCCCATCTCAGCGGCGACATCTTCTTCAAGCGATTTGACATTCGCTAAGACAGTCGGATGTGGTTCAATCTCATATACTTTCCGGTACATCTCCAGCGCAGCCGCCTTATCACCCAGGAAACTCGCATAAATTTCACCCATCCGTTCCAGTGCCCGGACCTCTTGCGGATCGAGTTCTACAATGCGTTCGTAGACGCGAAGGGCATTTGCGTACTGACGCGTTTCAAAATCCTCACGTTCGAGCGCAGTGGCGCGGGCGAAAAGCAGGCGAACGAGATCGTCAACCACTTCGTTCATTTCTGGGTCTTTTTCATGTGCTGCTTCCAGCAAGCGGATTGCCTCTGATTCAAGGCGGTTGACCTCAGCCAAGTCTTCGTCGGTGAATTCCCGATCGAGAAATTGGTAATCCTGAAGCATTTTTGCGTATGTTCGGGACAGTTGAAGCCGCGCGAGGATACCGATAGGTGCTTTTTCAGAGGAAATCACTCGCAACTCTGGATCGTTTTCGATGGCTTTATTGTAGTATTCAGCCGCGGATTTAAGTTGCTTGCTCCCCTGATAGAGAACACCGAGGAGATAGTATGTTTCGGCGTGATGCGGATCCTGCTTGAGGACTGCAAGAAATTCTGCCGTCGCTTCGCTGAGTAAGCCTTCATCTCGGAACAGTTTACCGCGTAAGAGACGGACCCCGGTATGTTCAGGCTGAATACGTGAAGCGTGTTCAAGTCGTGCCTTGGCGTCTTTCAGCCAGCTGCTGTGTGAATAGATGTCCGCGATACGGAGATTGGCGTGCAAACGGACTTCCGCACTCGATTGTGATTCGCCATTTATGGAGATGTTCTGGTCTTCCCCATCTGTTTCTAAGGCTTGCAGTGCTTGCCAATAGAAGAGCGCAGCGTCAACAAGGTCTTGCTTTTCAAACAGAGCGTCTGCCTTTTCAATGAAAGTTGCTACCTGTGACAACGGTGGCGGTTCAGGTGCAGCACTGCCGCGCCGGATATAGAGTGCCGCAAGCACAACGAAACCGATGACAGCCAGCACTTCGGCATAAAAAAGCCAACTCCGTAAGGAGAATAGGGATTTTGCGTTAAATGCCATGTTAAATACCTTTATTTTTTATCAGGATCATTTGCTGACAACTGACCGCTGAGAGGTGGCACCGCCACCGCCCTGATCCCTGTCTATAATGTGTTGTTCTCGAGGTCGTTAAGAATGCTGAGCATCTCCTCTGGACCAACGAAACCTGTGAATCGCTTAAGAACTTTGCCTTCAGCGTCCATGAAAATGACGACCGGTAATCCCGGAATTTGATATTTTGCCGTCAGGGCTTCGGTAGTTTCAGAGCTTCGGGTGAAATCGAGTTTGACGTTAACATAGTTATCAAGTTTCGCAGCCACTGCAGGATCAGCATAAGTCTTGTGATCGAGTTCTTTACAAGCCACACACCAAGCAGCATAAAAGTCGAGCATTATGAGTTTGTCTTCACGTTTAGCGATTTCAAGCCCTTCGGTTTCGTCATAAATCCAATCCAGATGCGGTCCAGCGGGTTCTTGAATACCACCAACAAACATGTAGACCCCAAGGATAGCCAATAAAAGACCACACGCCTTTTGGAATTGCACCCGTCGAGAGATGCCGCTGAAACGTTGGGTCAACTTACCG
>JAJECD010000251.1 GCA_022822215.1 Candidatus Poribacteria bacterium
TATATGTGATAATAAGTTTCGTTTGCCAAGGCTTGATAGACGCACCGTGAGGGACCGTAGGGGTTCTCGTTCGCATCAAGTTTAATGATGTTTTCAGGGGCAATACCGAGGCGTTTGCTCAGGACATCAAACGGAAGGATCGGCGTATAAGGTGCCATGTCTGCGATATCTGAGCGAATAAGGTTTTTATAGACTGTTTTTGAGGACATTTTTTTTGCGGTTGGCTATTGGCTTGTAGTGTGGAACCGGAGGAATGGATGGGCGGAAGAATGTGTGTGCTTAATCTTCCTATCTTCCACCCTTCCGTCCTCCAACTGCCACTTGCTATTGACTCGGGTTTGGTGAAGTTCGGACCTCAACTGCCTTTGGAGACAACGCGCCAAGGGGTGCTTCGCCCTTGAGCACGCGCACAAAATCGTCTACTGTCATATCCGCCACGCGTAGGTTGGAATCTTCCGTTCTACCGGCGATATGCGGTGTATGGACAACGTTATCCCTGTTGCGCAGTTCATCATCAATAGGGACGGGTTCGATGTCGTAAACGTCGAAGGCACCAGCGAGTTCATCTTTTACGATCCGTTCCCGCAATGCTTCCATATCGACAGCAAACGCTCGCGTAATCACGACGACCAAGCTACCTTTCCGTAAGTGATAGATGCGTTCTCGATTCAACAGGTGTTTGGCTGAAGGTGTCGGCGGAACCGCCACGAACACAATATCAGAAGTGTCAGCGAGGGTGTCCATGTCAGTACGTTGCACGTCCCATTCTTCAAGGAGTGCGTCCGGTACGTACGGATCAAAACCCGTCACCGTTGCCCCGAAAACCCTGCACCATTTTGCTATTTTCCCTCCGATCTGTCCGAGACCGATGACCCCTATGTTTTTCGTACCAAGATCACCGTTCACAAAGTCCGGGTCGTCGCAGAATTGGTGTGCAGCGGGGAGTTTATCGAGGGGTGCGCCGCTTTCCCGTGCGTTGAGTGAACCCCACATCGGGTTTTCCCAATCCCAGAGTTTTTCACGGTTTGCCATCCGGAGGTGCCACTGTGCTGTCCGGCGTAGCGAGGATAAAGCGAGACCGAAAGCGCATTCCGCCACGGATTGCGACCACGCTCGCGTCGATTCGATGACAGGGATTCCGCGCGCCTGAAGTGCCTGATATGGGATACCGTGTCCGGAATTATCTGTCATCGCTCCGAACACCTTGAGTTTTGGGGCTGCCGCGATACAGGCTTCGGTCAGGTTTCCACCGAAGTGAGATATTCCGATCGTTTCGCTTAAATCGACCTGTTCGTGGATCGGGTCTCGGCTGTCGGTATTGAGAACAAGCGTTACGCCGAGTTCTTCTAACCGCTTCACCATCTGTTCGTGTACGAAGGGCCAGGAAATCTCTAAATTGGGATGACGTGTGAATACAAATTCAGGGCTTGCCATAATAGTTATCGGTTGTCAGTTGTCGGTTGTCGGTTACGTCCGCTGTGACGCGAGTAGCTTCCGATAAACTTCCAACCTCTTTTTCCTTTCTGGGTCAAAGTTGGCAGCAAATGCCAGACTTCGTTACGTTATCGTTATCAGAAACCTCTTTAACCGATAACTGATAACCGATAACCAGTTAACACTGTATCAACAAATGCGGTCCAGTGGGGTATCTACCCAAGCGCGCGCCGTAGAGTGTGAATCCACCTTGCGCTTCAGCATCTGCTTTCACTTCATAACGGACTGTTAATGGATCTGACGTATCATTCAAGACGTGTGATGCCGCAAACTTGATATTGTAAAGATAGCCGTAGATACCGGGTTCTCCGTTGATGTAAGAGAGGACACCGCGGGCATCTGCAGGACAATCAGGAATGCGGATCGTGTCGATTTCAACGCCGTTGACTGAGATTGTTACATCCGATGGGTGTTTCTCTGGCTCGGTTTGACGTGCACCGCCGTACGAGCTGGACGCTTCAAAAACGAGTTCCATTTCTGCTATGTCTGCTGTGTTAAGTCCCTCTGGCAAGCCGAGCTCGTATTCCACATAACCGTTTCCGACTGCAGAGAAAAGGGGTTCGTTCTGTGTCGATGGCTCCCAGGAGGATGCGGATATATTGCCAGGGGCATAGTTGAGAGTAATCCGTTTTGGATCGCTTGATTCGATTGGGGCGACTGCCGCTACGAAGTGCTCGAAGTTGATGAAATTACGAGCGACGACGACACCTGTGCCATCTGTTACCCAGATGTGCAATGTGCCGACTGCCGGATGGATGTCAGGTACAACAAGTTCGAGTTCATGTACCTGCTCCACCTGATATTGTGGGAAGGGAATCTCAACTTTTCCTGAGACACATCCGCGTGTAATGTGTCCAGTTGCTGACAGTGTGTCCAGTTGCCAGTGGAGGGTCGTCCCTGTAATGGTTTTATGTGAGAAATGGCTTGCATAGATGTCGGCTTTTATCCGTTCACCCGGTGCGACTGTTTTACCCGGTGGATAGTCGATGGCGATAAAGTCAAGCGTGTTGATATCCAGATAGTCGTATCCGAACGCCTTTATCGACCGGTCGTAGTTCATAAAACCGTTGTGCTCCCATTCGATGTCCTGCAACTCCGTGTAGATGTAACCGCAGATTTTCGGATGGAGGCGAAGTTCGTTGGTAAGGTATTTGAAACACCAAGAGACGTCCTTATCCCCCGCCCCGGCTGAGATACCGCCGTATTCACTATTAATCAACGGCGCGTCGGTCTGTACATTACCGCCAGCGTAGTTAAACGTTGAACCCGGATACGTCTCTTGGACAACGTTGGCGATGTGTTCCTTTGCCTGTTCATAATCATTAATGTAGAAGTGCCAGGAGTTGATGTCGGTTTCCACGTGGTCGTATAGACATGGGGAGTTGTCTTCTATCAGGCGCGTCTCATCTAAGGATTTCGCGAGATGGTACATCTCACGCACCCATTCCTGGCGTTCCGGCATCTCCTTATATTCTCTGCCGCCGAGTCCCCAGGTTTCGTTGAAATTACACCATGAGATGATTGACGGGTGATTGTAATCGCGCGCGATGTTCCCGCGAAGCGTTTCTACAAATCTTGCTTGCGCTTTCTCCGTGTAGCTGCCGGAGTTCGGAATATCGCACATAAAGAGCATACCTAACTTGTCCGCCCAGTAGTAGAGGCGGGGTTCGTCTACTTTGATATGCAGACGCAGGAAATTGAACCCGAATTCCTTTGCGCGTTCGATGTCCCGTCGGATCGCTTCGTCTGTGAGGAAGGTATAGACGCCTTCTGGATTGAAAGACTGATTAAGAGCACCGAGTAGGTAAATAGGACGGTTATTAAGATAGATATACTGGTAGTCCCCACCTGGGGCTTTTGCCACCGAAACTTTCCGCATCCCAAAGTAGGTGAAAACGCTGTCGATAACGGATTCCCCTGATGTCAACGTCAGTGTGACGTTATAAAGGTGCGGTGTATCTACATCCCAGAGATGCAGGTGTTCTCGCGGAATATTAATAGGAATTGTAAGTGTAGTCCCCGTCCTTATGCCTTTCCCGGTGTTATCGGCTTCCATTCCGCTGACCGCTGACCGCTGACCGCTGACCGTTATTTCTCCCACAGGAGAAACGCACTCCCAGTTAAGTGTGGTTCCGGCACTTACCTCTCCGCCAATAGAGATGTCGAGTGTGGCAGTGCTGTTGTCGATGTCTGGGGTGATATAGCACTGCTTGATGTACGTTGCATGCCTCGGTTCAAGATAAACCGTTTGCCAGATGCCGCTGGTGCGTTCATACCACCCGATCTGTTTTCCGGCGAGTTGTTCGCTGTGGTCTTGGGCATCGTAGGCACGAACGACGATGACTGTAGATGCTCCGGGTGTGAGTGCGTCTGTGATGTCAAGTTCAAATGGCAGGTATCCATTCTCATGTTCGCCGATGTATTCACCGTTTACCCAAACCTTTGTGTGCCAGTCTACTGCGCCGAAATTCAGAATCGTCCGTTTTCCGTTCCACGTTTCTGGAACAGATACGGTTTTGCGGTACCATCCGATGGTGTGTCGCGGTGCTTCACGGTAATTGCCGTTCCGCTCAATGCCGCCGCAGGTGACCGCTTCAGGTGTTAAATAAGCGTTTTTACTCAGGTAATTTTCGTTATCTGCTTGTTCTTCTGCTCCCCATGCTGCGAGGCTTTCCCAAGGGTACGGCACCTGTATTTTCAACGTCCACGATGAATCAGTAGTTGATTCGGAGGTGAACCACTCGTCTTGTTCGCCGGTATCATCTGGATCAAAAGCGAACTCCCACGTGCCGTTAAGGCATATCCAGTCAATGCCTTCTGATGTTCCGCGTTGAAAGTCTGGACGGGGATACTCTGAGCGCGGTATGTCTGTATTGTTTCCTGTCATATTTTTCCTTTTTTAGTGGTTGTTAGTTGTCGGTTGTCGGTCATCGGTTAAAGAGGCTTTGATTAAGCCAGACATCTCTTTACCAATAGCCGATAGCCACTATACCAGAAATTGCTTTTCTTTTCAATTTTTTTCTGGGTCGTGCTGAGGGTGTTTATTGAATTTCGCCGCGGATGGTCAGTGCGCTTGCGATAGAGAGGAAGTCTCTACCCTCCTCAACCCTGTCGTGATTGTAGCTAACACCGAGATGGAGATTTGCCGTGATATGCGTGCTAATTTTGTATCCGACGCGTAGGGTTGTTTCGTAGCGTTCCGAACGTTCTTCACGGTTTGCGCCGAATTGCTCCCGCCGAATCGCCCAAGAGAGGGTGTTGGTTAACTCCAGATCGTGTTTCAGTGGGATTCTGCCGAAAAACGGGAGGCGTATCCCGTTTTCTGTGTGGTAGCGGTAGTCAATGCTCAGATTTGGTGTGACAATAAAAGCGTTGCTTTCGATACCGCTCCGCTGCTGATCTTGGAAGGTCGTGCGGATTCCCAATGCCGTCCGAGTCTCTTTCCGCCATGTATGTATCCAACTGAGTGAGGGTGTGTGGGCGGCACTATCGCTGAGCGTCGTTTCCTGCGTTGTGTTGTCTCGTTTTGTGAAGCTATAACGGAGTTGGAAACTGGTGGTTTCCCTCGCAGTCAGTTTGAGGTCGGTTTCATAAGATTCCGCATGCGATGTATAGATGCTACCCGAGCTCTTTCGGAAACTATCAGAGGTACTGACGTTTGCGCCAACGGATGCCCATTTCCACGGATCTACCGAGCTGCGCAACGTGTAACGGTTGCTACGCCGCGAGTTCGTCCGTTCCTTCGCATCTTCCGCGAGCGAATAGATTTCTATAATTGACTGACCGGATGCAAGCCGCCGATACGATTCGGTCGCTGTAAAGTTGGCGTTCGTGCTAACGGTAAAACTTTTTAGGATTCGGTTCAGAATGCCAGCTTGGTTTTGGCTCTCGGCACTCGGTGCTCGGCTTTCGGTCTCCACGGACTGCTCTTGACCGACCGCTGACTGCTGACCGTTGACGGCTGTTTTATCGCGTTCAATCCAATCCCCACGTTTTTCTTCGAGTTCTTGGATTTGGGTTTCGTCGATACCACTTTCACGTAACTGTTCTGTAATGGTTGTCGGTTGTCGGTCGTCGGTTATCGGTAATGCCTTTGTGTCAGGGACAGCGTTTTCTCCTGTGGCACGATCTCCTGATTGCTGATCGCTGACTGCTGATTGCTGACTGCCGTTTAAGAGCCATCCGAACCATTTTTCGAGGCGTAGATTCATGCCAAGGCTGACGTTTCCGTTGAGCGAAGCATTTTTCTCTTCGCTGAACCAATTCTCACGGAAACTCATCCGGCTTGTGACAGTAGGACGCATTCCGAGCAAGTCTCGGTTGAGACGCGGTGTGAGCGACAAGCGATGTTCGCGCTGCGCAATTGAAAAGTCGGGTTCCGCCGCTTCTTCGGGTTCCGCCGTTTCTGGCTCTGTCGCTACATTACCACCAAAAGGTGATCTGGAACTGCGATCCTCTCGTCTTTCAAGCGTCCGGCTAATATCATAAGTTGGGCTTAGGCTGAAGATGTTTGTCGGATTAATATTTAGCGTGATTGTACCACTGTCTGTTTTTTCATCGCGGTTTCTGCCGTAACCGTAACTATAATAGGAGCTGGAGGTTGAAGCTGTATCCGTCGCGGTTTCCGGCTTTGCGAGTATATCCTCGTGCCGATACTGGGCGTTAACACCGAGTTTTGAACCCAGATCGTAACGAAAGCTGCCGGTATAGAGGTGGCTGATTTGCGTTCCCTGCCGTTCGTTCCAGAAATCTTGGTAGTTGTAAGCGAAGCCGAGGTTTGGAAGCGGGTTTCGGTTGAATTGGACGGAGAAATCCCGGCTCCGAATTTCGCTTTTCCCACTCTGAAAACTGCTATACCCGCCGCGCTGCGTCTCAGTTTCGGTCTCTTGTTGTCGGATGGCGTATCGGACGGGTAGCCACGGGAAAAGCGTAACATCTGCGTCGATATTGAAATCATTATTTGTGGTGCTATATCCGCGTGAAGAGAGGCGTTGTCTGCCGACTTCGCCAGCACCGCTTTCAAAGTCTTTGTCTTGGCTGGCGTAACCCCCGCGCAATTTAACGATATTACCGAGACCGACTGACATGTTGCCGCGCCGCGCCCAGCCAGCACGAACGAGCGGATCGCCGAGATGGATCTCGTTGACCCAAATTTCACCGCTAATTTCACGCTCGGTGTCATTACGGATACCCAATAGGATACCACCGATGTTTTTAATGGAGAGTCGGGTGCTGTTTCTCCCACGAATCGCGAAGCCGTCGGGGTGTCCATCGGGCGCATCATCTATGGGTTGGCTATCAGGAGTTGTGGGTGGTAAGATGTCTGTCCCGACAAGAGGCTGACCACTGACAGCTGATTGCTGATCGTTGACGACTACATCAGGATAGGCGTTCCTGTGCAAGTCGCGTAGATCAATTTCAATCAATTTCCAGCCGTCAAAGTCGATCGGCACTGTATATTCATAGTAGTCTGTTAGGTTCTCAAAAACATTGACATCTTCTTCCTGTGTCTGATCGACAAAGGGGTCTGAACTGTAAAACGAGCTGCGATAGCCAGTACGGACGGTCGGGGCGAGTTGCAAAACGAAAGTTGTATCGCTTTTATCCCCGTAGAGCCAAAATCGGAGCGTATCGTGTTTGCTGAAGTCTTGCCCTTCGCTTTGCGTTAAACCTTTCAGTTGTTTAGAAGTGACACCGTAAGATCCCGGAAAGAGGTAATACTCAAGACTCAGCGTCTGTTCACGTTGCTGTTGGGTTTGAAAACCGAGGGACGTTGCTGTAAATGGGTGCAGTTTTTTGAAGAGTTCATTGTCCTCAATATCAAGATACGCGCTCTGATAATCATCGTAGCTAAAGTTGTCTTTTGTACCAACAATGAACTTTTCGAGTGTATCCTCAACAATTGTGCTTGTTGAGAGTGTTTCACCTATAGATGTGGGTGTCGGATCGCTCAGTGTCGGCTCGATCTCTGGATTGATTTGTGAGCCGGAACGGGTGATGATGCCCTGTTGCCATTTGTTTCCAACAATTTCAATAGATGCCCACTGCAAGGTGCCTTGTGCGGGACCGGGTGCGTTTTTGCTCAACCAGAACCGAAAGTGTTGCACGAAGACAAGACTCGGAAGCCGCGAACCCGTCGGCGTAAATTTCGAGAGCGGAATATTAAGGAACATCCAGTCATTGGCATTTTTGCTTTTGATCCATTCATTCGGGATGTCATTGAGGGGGATTGAGATTTCAAAGTAGGCATCGGTTCCATCGAGTACACCGTCCCCGTTGAGGTCTTCACTGTCGAGGATCTGGTTATCTTCACCGACAGAGATGCCGCCGAGGGGTCCGTCGTAATTCCACCCTACATCTTCACCGGTATCGAGTGCACCGTTTCCGCGGTATCGGTCAATCTCCGAGAGGTTCTCCAAGTCCAAATCTAAAGCATCGACGCTGCCGTCGCCGTTTGTGTCTATGAGTGTGTCAGGAAGGTCTTCACTGTCCAATCGTTTATCTTCATCGGTGTCTTCATTCACGACACCGAGATCCAAGTGCAGCGTCACATTATCGTCTCCTTGGACGCGTAGCCAGATTTCGAGGAACCCGCGTTCCGAGTAATCTACACCTGATGCGGATAGACCGTTTGAAAAGCCGCCCCATTCCGCGACGACGTCTCTGAAATCGTAGCCGAGTTCCATGATGAGGCGTTCTTCAGTCGAGAGAGAGAGGGGTTGGATTGAGGAGGCGGGGACATCTCGGTTTCGCATATAGTTCCCGATGGCTTCGGATTCGTTTTTATCTTTGAGGACAACTCTAAAAACGGCTCTGTTTTCATGGGTCGGTATCACTTGGTAATCCGATGGATTTCCGGCTGTCGTTTGGTTGCGTGAAGTATAAGGGAGACTGCTATGTTTCCAGTTGTATTTCAGCGTAGGCACCGTTGTCGCTTCCTTCGCACCTTCCATACTATCAATGAGTGCGACCCCTATGCTATTCGGGTTATTGTGTGAGTAAGCGGCTTCCCCGCTAAAGTCGAGGGCGAGTGGGAAGTTTCGCATATTAATAAACGGCAACAAATTGAAGAGACCCGCAATGTTGAATTCTCTGCCAAAACTGGTGTTCACGTTGACGGCTTGTAGACGGTTGGGAACGCCGTTGACATCTGGTATTTCCGCCGGTTTTTGTCCGGTATTCAGAATATAACCTGTGGATAATGCGAATCCTTTTTGGAAAACAGGGTTAAAGTAGTTCATCGTGCCGCCGTAATTGCCGTAACTCCGGGATCTCCCGCCAAGACCGCCGTAACTACTGTAACCACCCCCGAAGCCACCGCCGCCCAAGCCGCCCCCAAATCCGCTACGCCCGAAGCCACCGCCGCCGAAACCGCTTCTTCCGAACCCGCCGCTTCTGCCTCTCGGAAAGGTTTCACCGAAAGCATCTTGTGGACCGGTTCCAAGCGTCGGGTCCATCGTTTGCATGCCGCCTAACCGATTAAACCTATCTTCAAGGCTCTGTTCTCTTCCCGATTTAGGCTTCGGTTTATGTGTATATTCTAACCAGGCCCCGACAACAGCCTGTTGCGATGCGCCGCCGAAAGGTGTCTTTTCAAATTCCACGACAATCTCATCAAACTCATCAAGCTGCCTGAAGAACCGGAGCGTGCCGACCTCATAAAGCATCATATAATCGGTGTCGCGTGTCAGGAGGCGACCGTTAAGGCGGACGGTTTCACTCTCTGGAATGACGAATAAACCTACGTTGTATGTCTCTGATTGATAGGCGTAATCGGCGATAATCGTATAGGTTTGCGCATCTGCTCGAATACCTTCAAGGTAGATGGCGTTGTTGTTGAGTGTCTCGCGGTAGGCATAATACGGGTGATTCGGATCTGTGATTTGAAAAGGATGTATACCGTATGCTGTTGGGAAACGGAGGATACCTCTATCGTAGTCTATGAACTGGGCATCGACATTACCGTCACCATTTTGATCCAACCCGAAGATTTCGATATAAGGAGCGGGCCCATTGTTTGTTTGGAATGTCTCACTTTGTCCTTGGCGGATGATAGTGAGTGTGAAGTCGCGCGGATTAATGTTTCGGTTGCCGAGACTGTAGACGTGGGTCGCCTCTGTTCCACGGAACCCCTTCTCTTTTAGGACAACATAGCCTACCGCTTCCCCTTCTTCATCGAGTGTGCCGTCCCCATTTTCGTCGACGAAGACCTCACCAGGGTTCCCAGCACTACCGCCACCGCTGCCGAGATATTCATACGCGACAACGATGGTATAACTCGCCGAAATCGGCGTGAGGAATTCTATCTCTCCTGTATCATAATCTATATTGTAGTCTTGCCCGGCGAACTGCGGGTTGAAATAACCTCGACTCGTCCGTTTACCGCCTTGGTTGTTTCCAACGACCCCATCATCAATGTAAATCTCTTCGCTCCCTGCTTTTATAGGCAGATATGCGTTATGGAGTGCGCCGTCTTCATCTCTGTGGATGTGATAGAACCTGTTTTTTACGTAGTTGGTATCTTGAATCTGAATTCCACGTGGTCCGTACCCGTATCCCCCGCCTGCACGCCGCGATTGTCCGCGGAAGGTACGGACTTCACGTATTCCCTTACTGCGGGAACCGAACGCTGTAAGACGTGCGTTTTTCCATTCAAAAACGCCTTCAAGCCCGAATAAGTTCCGGTTGATATTCAAGAAACGGGTGTTCGGTAAGCTGAGTGTGATGTCACCGAAAGAGATCATTTTTATGATGCTGTCGGGTGTACCTTCATACCAGATTTTAATCTTCTGCTCCTTCGCACCGCCTATACCGTATCCGCCGCCATATCCCCCGCCATATCCGCCGTATCCCCCGCCGCTGCCAAAACTGCTACCACCGGCACTGTAATCTACAGCGATATGCGTCCGTTGCCCGACACGACCGTGGAGACCAAACTGCTGAATCTGTCGCAAATTAAAACCTGTTGCGCGTGGGGTGCCTCCACTCCCATATCCACCATACCCTCCATACCCACCACCGAATCCTGAACTGTAGCCACTCCCGTAGCTGCTATACCCACTACTTCCAAACCCGGAACCGTATCCCCCGCCAAATCCGCCGCTGCTATAGCCGAAATCCTCGTAGCCGTAAGACGATGTGAGTCCTAAGTCAAGTCCCGATGAATACCCTCCATATCCACCGCCATAACCGTATCCACCATATCGGTTCAAGTCCCCTTCACCGAAATAGTGGGTCTTGTTTGCCTCTATCGTTACCGATTGTAAACCCGTGATCTTGAGGTTAGAATCCATAGGAAGCGCGATGCCTTCTTCGTCCCGCTTCGGCTTCGGTTTCCAGTCGTAGAGTTTGCTGAGGTCCGTCAAGTCTGGTGGGTACCGCCATCTTCGGAGGCTGTCTAAGTAGGGCTGTATGAGGCGATCGCTATCGGTTGTCGGCTGTTGGTCGTCAGTAGGTGGTGTGGCGGGCTTTTGCTGCCCGCTGCCCGCTGCCCGCTGATCGCCACTCTGCCAGATGAAGTGTTTCGATGCACTACCGCTATCAAACGGATTGCGGTTAGACAGTCCGAATTCGGTGTAATGCTGATTTTCCTTTGGGGTCTCGGATGTGTCGGAATCAGGAGTGGAAGCACGCTGGCGAGATTTTGTAGCGTCTGTTTGCGTTGTTTCTGTCGGTTCAGCCGCTTCTTCAGCGATACGACTTACGGCAACGTCAGAGGTCGCGCAGATTAGAAGAATAAGGATAAGTCCCGTTTTTAATAGCAGATTTTGCCTGTTTAGGGTTAACTGGTTTACAAATTTTAAAAAAGGATGTATCTGCACGTATACTCTCGGTTTTTCCTATTTACTGCGTTTCTGTGGATATTAAGATTCGCAGGCGCAATAAAACTGTATAAAAGCGGCCGTTCGCAGTGATAGGGGTATTCAAAAATTAAATTTTAACTACAAACACCTAAGTTGCCACTTGTAGCATAGGAAACCGTTAGCCTGTGCAGCTTCGGGCCGAAAATGGCACGGAAGCCGCGAGGTTTTTCGCAAAAAAGATCGCTTTTGGCTGAAAAACGGTGTGCGGGTATCTAAAATCACATAGGTAGCAACTTGGGTTACAAACGAAGAATTGAGTTTCTATGTTTACATGGATTTTTGTAACGCTACTATTTACGCAAATTGAAGGGACAAGGTAGGGGGCTACTAAAAGCGTAAGTCCTGACTATCTTCCCTTCAGGTGTCCCCATGTTAAAGTTAATTTGCCCATCGCTTCCACCGATTGAAATTGCTTTGTAAGGCTTTCCATTACTTCTGCGAGTTCGTCTTCATCCAATGCTGTATCATAAACAGCCACCTCATCGATGATCCCTTTCAGGGGTCCGTTTCTCCCATCGGGGCCTTGGGCACCGATAATCAACGGTGCATCGCTTGTTGCAGGTTTTCCTGCAGCACCGCGTGGGTTAAATTGCTCACCGTCAACGTAAGGGATGAGGTTCTTTTCATCGTACACGCCAGCCACAAAGTGCCATTGCCCGTCGGTAACCACTTTACTACCGACCTGCAAATCTTGGGCACCGCCAGGGAGCGTGAACCCAAATGTCATAACGCCGGGGCGGATCCACATCGTATAGTTTCTATTTGGCCACGCTTCTTTGCCAACAATAATTTGATATGGCTCGACAATCTTAGGCACTTTTATCCATGCTGTCATTGTCCACTGCCTGAGATTCATCACATTGTCATGTGGGACGAGAACATGGCCACCATCGAATTCAAGTGCTTTCTCAAATTTCCCATCAACCCATGCGACTTCCCCAATAATTTCGCCGTCGTGACCGTTTCCCGATGCGTCTTTAACGGTCTTGCCATCGCCTTCATCGAAGAGCCACACACCTACAACTTCAGCAGTGACACAAGGGACAACAGCGACACACGAAAAAATACTAAGTATCAGCATCAGAGTGATTGACCTTTTCATAATTTTTCTCCTTAATAGGTACTTATCAATTCTGTCTGTTTTCTGTATTTTA
>JAJECD010000105.1 GCA_022822215.1 Candidatus Poribacteria bacterium
AAAAATCAAAAGTACAGTGATACAAATCAAGATTAATTTCATTGTGGATTCCTCATATCAGGTACAAATACCAAAGCCATCTACTTATCCAACCTTTCATAATGACTTTGATTATATCTGAACTCTCTTTTGTTTTTTACAGAAGGCTTTTCCAGTCAACACTTTCAAACTGCTATCTCCATCACTCTATCTTTCTCAGTGACTTCCGTGGCAGCAACATCCACGGATAAGCAGCCCTCAATCGCCTCATAGATGTTTTCAAGCAGCTCTTCAAACGTGTCTCCTTGTGTAGCACACCCTTCGATTGCTGGCACTTCCGCCCAATATCCGCCTTCTTCAGCGTCGTGAATGATAACTTTTAATTTCATAACTTTAGATTTGCTCCTTATTGATGGATCGAAAATTATAGGGTTCATTTGCTCGGGTGTTCCTTCAACACCTCTATAGAAAACCAAACGCAAAAACGAAAAGCCCAATAATATATTGTGCCACAGTTGCCTATGTAAAGCAAGCAAAAACCGTTCATTGAAGGATATTTCGTTTCCTATCTTTAGCCCCGGAGGGGCGTGATATTTATAGAAACGCGTCTCCACGCTACATTTTAGCCCTGTAGGGGCAGCATATTTTTTTCAGTAGTAGCATGATGCACGTCGCATGAATCAACGGTATGAAGTCCGTGTGGACCTCACCGGGGCATGAACCGGGGCGAGTACGCCGCAAATCTGTTAGATTTTGCCTTCGTGTTGATTGACAATAACCTCTCTAACACTCCAGCGGAGTGTTATGTCTATAGATTTTTCAATGTTCTATGTAAAAGTATTTGAAAATTCTTGAATAATTTGCTAAAATATAATTTGTTGGCGCAAGGAAGTATATTGCTTTTATATATTGTAAAAGTATAGGAGAATTACAATGCAAAATGGGCGGAACACTCTCTGTGGAATATTAGGACTTTTCTTTCTCCTTTCTGTTACCTTTATGGCACCAGGTCAACCGGTGCCATCGGACTCAGGCGTTATAACAGTCACCGAAAAAATAGATGTTGGGGAGCTCAACAGAAATGTAAAGGACTTGAGCAAAGATATGCGGGAGCTCAGCGAAAATCTGAAGAATCTCAATGAAAACGTTAAAGAACTTAACACGCAGTTTGCAAGACTTGATGAAAGGACAAAATTGAATTCTAATTTGCTGTATGTGCTTATAGCGGGAGTTTTCGGCATCCCACTGACGCGAGTACTATGGTCTAATTGGAATATTGGACTTGGCGGAGAAAGCAAAGAATGAAAGCCTCAAAGCCCGAATTATGAAACGACTGACACAAGTGGAGAAGTGATAATGTTTGTAGCCTATACTAAACTTTGGACTATTTTTTTAAAGAGGCACATTTCGCCCCGCTGGGGCTATAAGAGAGGTGTGGATTTACCGTATTCCTATAAACATTCCGCCCCGCTGGGGCTGCCCAAAAGTATACACAAAAAATTTCAAAAAAGCAAGAACTCTGTCTGCAATTCCAGGGTCACTTAGTTTTCCAATAATTTAGGTCCGGAAGCCCCAACTTGTTGGGGAAAAGTGTGCTGTCCCGAATAAATTCGGGCTTCCAGCCACAGTTAACCTTCATTTATGGACACTTATCTCTTAAAACTAAATAGCCCTGCTGCAATTCAGACTCCCTCCCACAAAACCCCATCAATCTCCCCCACAACCCCAAGCGTCTCTGCCACAGCCACCAAGATTGCACAATACCGCCGGACATCTTCATAACGCAACACCTCTCCGCGTCGATCCCGCAGCCACTTCTCACAGACCCGATACGAACCAATCTGATACGCCCAAACTTCCGCGGGAACATCCGTGAAATACTGAGACGCGCTAATCCACACCCGTCCATCCGCATAACGCACCCGTCCGACAACCCCATCCCCTTCACCCTCAAACCGATGTAACGCCGGAACGTTTCTTCCTGTAGGAGCGAGCTGTGCTCGCGACACATCTTTCAGGAGATGCCAGTCAATCAACTGCTGCCCCAACGCCGCGAGCGTACGGAACTGTTCAACGTCGTGTGGTAAAGGGATACGCGGGAAATCGTATTTCAGGAAATCGTAATACCGTTTGCGATAGGTCGGACTGGACAGCACCGCATAGATATAGGCGAGAATCTCCTCTGGCGAAACACCTTCAGGCAGACTAAACGGTTCAACCTGTGGCACTCCCAATGCCTCCGAAAGCGCGGAGAGAAAAGCGGGTTTGAAATTGAGTGAACGCTCTGTTTCAAATCCCAATTCCGCTGGATTCGGGTATAGATAAAGTGGGAAAACATGTCCAGATTCACTTCCTTTGTTCGATATATAACGATTTTCGGTAACTTTATCAGTTATAAAGACGTGTTGCCATGTAGGAGCTGCGGCAACACGACAGACACAAAGAGCAAGATTTTCCTTGCACAGATGCGGCATGATTGCGGGACGGGGCATACAGTGAAATCCGCGTGATTTTCCTGTGTAATAGGTCCAAAGTGTATTAAACGGACGGTAGTTGATAGGTTGGATATGCTGTTCTGCATCAGGGTGATTACGGAGATCTGCTTGGGCAAGATGAACTTGCCAATCCCGAGTATCCCTTGGCAACCCGTACTGTTCCCGCGCTTCGTCCACAGAAAGTGAAGCAAAATTGGTTACTGTTTTGCGGACCTCTTCAAGCGTCCGATGAATAGTCAATTTATCTCGTGCTGTTACAATTCCAATTGATTTGGTTTGAAAGATGTCAGTAATTTGCCAGCCTGCTTCATATTCAGTCCTATAGTCTGTTACTTGCGGCACAAAAAGATAGAGCGGGGAGGTCGGTTGTAACTCACACCACTCAGTGGATTGAATATCGTTCTCTGAAAGGACGTTGTATTTATTCTCTCGGAGCCCCCACATATCTGCATAATAGACCTTTGCTGGGGCAGGATTATCGCGCTCTTTGACACACAATAGAATGCAGACTCCTTGTGAGATGTCGAAGACGTTTTCATCTCTCTGAATTCTTGGAGCCGCTTCCATCTTTCTGTTGCTTCCATGTAAGTTGAGCAGGTAAATGGCACTGAAACTGTCTAATAGACTTTGGCGCATGCCACGAGTGGTAGAAGCGTCAAGAAAATTATTGTTAACAATATAACCAATAACACCTTCCCCGTTTCTATTAATTCGCCACTGTGCCCACCGAATAAACTTTACATAATCATCTTGAAGTGCTTTTGAAGTTGATTCATTGAGTGGTTCTCCGTCTACTTGACCGTAATCCTCAATGAGTTCACCAATAAAAGTTAAATTTCTACCCACACGACTTGGATTAGCAGAGTGACGTCTATAAGGCGGATTTCCAAGAATAACCAGCAGCGGTTCGTCCCGTTTCACCGACAACGCCGCATTCGCCTCATCAGAGATAAACTCCGCAAAGGGCAACGGGGGTTGCATCTCCGACGGTTGCTCCAAAGTATTTGTGAGATAGATACCGAGGCGTTCAGCCGCACCCCATCCTTGGGATTGTAAAAACAGTCCCAATTTCAGATGCGCAATCGTGTAGGGGGCGACGAGCAACTCAAACCCAAAAATCCGTTTGACCAGTTCGGCGTTGACATACTGCTGCCATGCTGCCGTACCGTAGGTGTGCGTCACCGACTCCTGAATATGCTCTAACACCCTCAACAGAAAACCGCCAGTGCCCGTCGCCGGGTCCAGGATGAGCGTGTGGTCATCGGCAAGACCGTCCGGTCTGTTCAACTCCGTTTTCAGTAGACTGTCCACAGATTTGACGATATAGGAGATAACTTGTGGCGGCGTGTAGTAGACACCGCGATCCACGCGACGCTGCGGATCGTATTCAGCGAGGAACGTCTCATAGAAATGGATAACCGGGTCTTCAAGTTGATTCCGACCCGCAAAAGCCGTGCGGAGCATCTCCGTCGGAACGTTTCGGAGGAGTGCCGCAATCTCGTCCAGAATATAGGTGACGTTCGTCTCCAGTCTCGGAGAGGCGATATGATGAAAGAGTTCGATGAGAAACGGGTTCGATTTCGGAAGTGCGTCCGTAGCCGTGTGTCGCGAGAAGTTCGTAGCGTTCGGGAGTGTGCAACGCGCCGCAAACAACCCATAAGCGAGGGTCTGCGCATACATATCGGCGAAATCGTCAGGGGTCAACGTAGACAGGAGGAGTTCCTTGAACGCCGAGAACATTCTGTAAATATCGCTACTTTCATCGGTAAGGACCGTAGCAACCTGTGTCTGTAGCTCCCGTGTCCGTCTGGCGAGGTACCTCGCGAGTGTCTCTGGAGAGGTTATCTGAATAGGGCCAGCGTTTAGAAATCTTTCCAATAACGTCTCTAAATCTTCAGTCTCGTTTTCGATACTCGCTTCTGCACGCAACCGACCCTCTGTCCACAACTGAAAATCGACGAAATTCGTGAGGATAAAGTTATCAAGGTTTTCAATAAAACGCCCGTTCTGTGCTGCTGCGTGTCCCGTGAGGTTGTTCAGGTCTCTACGATATGCCTCCGCCTCAATATAACCGAGCGGTAGGAGCCCGTCCATCGCAACGAAATCCGGTCTACCGATCTGATCCAATCCCCTCGGTTCTTGGACGAACCTTATCGTATTTCTATGAAAATGGTCAACGGAGAGTGCCTCAAGGAAGGCTTGGAGGTGTGGGAATAGCGAAAGTTCTGGCGTTGCTGCTGCGCTCTCTTGTGTGTGGCGTATCTTCTGTAGATAACGGTCACAATGTGTTTGAAAGTTCATATTCTGCTTCGTAGTCGGGCTTACAAAGCCCCACAATTTATTTTTTGGACAGGCTGTGATGTCAGGGCGGAAAATATTATATGTTTGAGTGAGATTTTCTAACCTCTGCATTATACCCTTTCTGGGTCTTCTGTTCAAGGTCTTTTGTCATGGCTATAACTATAGCAGTGTTCAATCTTAAAAACTTGACTTTTGATTGATTGCGTGGTATTCTATATCAAAAAGTGAGGAAAATTCAATGCCCATATCACCAGCCTATCAAGAAATTGTCGATTTTATCGCAGCAGGGACAACACCGGAAAATCTGATAAATTTTTCTCCCTCTGAAGATGCAAAGGAACGTATAGCAGATTTAATTTATCGCGAGAAGACAACCGAACTTACTCCCGAAGAAACGGCGGAACTCAATCACTGCCTACAGCTTGAGCACCTCATGCGTCTTGCGAAGTCCCGCGCTCGGCATTATTTGAAAAATGAGTAAAACCTATGTTCCCGTTGCTTTGAGACAGCCTAAAAAATTTTCAAAAATGCTCTGGTAGACAGCCGATGCCGCGGATCTCGGTATTCACTGTTATATTTCAAACAGACGACTGACTTTTAGGAGGCTATTGTGAAAGCGGCACAATTTTACGGTGGAAAAGACATTAGAGTTGAAACCGTGCCAGACCCAACCCCTGAAGAAGGACAAGTGCTGGTGCAGGTGGAAGCGGCAGGAATCTGTGGTAGCGATCTACACGGATACCACCATCAACCGGAGAAACCTCTATCTCCCCGTATCGGTGGACACGAGTTGATGGGAGAAATTATTGATATAGGTAGGAGTGTTACAGGCTACGAAAAAGGGGCACGCGTGGCAGTTGAACCGATTAGTCCATGCCACGACTGCCCAGAGTGCTATACCGGCAATTATAACATCTGTGGGAATTTACGGCATGGCGGTGGCGGTTTTGCAGAGTTTATGGTCGCCCGGACACCCAATGTCTATGCCTTGCCAGAAAGCGTCTCGGCTGAAGGGGGTGCGTTGGCAGAGGTTTACGCCGTGGCGGTTCATGCCGTCAACAGGGCGATGGTATCACCGGGGGATCGCGTCGCTATTATCGGGAGCGGTCCTGTCGGGTTGACAATTGCACAGGTGGCAGATGTGGCAGGGGCAACCTCCATCGCTATGCTCGGAAAACCAGATGGACCGATACAGATCGCTCACGAAGCGGTGGGTGCCGTGCCTATTAATGTGGATAAGACGGACGCTGTCGAGGCGATTATGGACTGGAGCGACGGCAGAGGCGCGGATGTCGTGTTTGAAGCCGTCGGTGGCACAGCGAATACGCTGGAACAGGCGACAGAGATCGCGACAAAGCGCGGTCGGGTCTGTATGGTCGGCGGGCATCGGACACCCCTCACCTTTACGGAACGGTTTGCACGGAGTCGTGAGCTTACTGTGATTTGGTCGTTCTGTTACGGTAGACATGGTGGAAAAACGGAGTTTCAAATTGCTATCGACCTACTCGCTGCTGGTAAACTCGATCCGAACCCCTTGGTTACGCATAGGTTCGACTTAGACGATATCAACGAGGCATTCGCTGTTGCTGCAGGTCGTGATGAACACGGGTCTGTTAAAGTGCTTGTGATGCCGAGGTAGGGAGTAGCCATCAGCAGTCAGGGCGTTCGCTACGCTCACTTTCAGCCGTCAGTTATTGGTATACCAATAGCTGATGACTGACAGCCGGCAGCGAATAAAAGGAAATAAAGATGGAAAAACTCAAATTGCTCATATTTGTTGGAACAGAGGGTATTTATCACGACCATGCGGGGAACGGTCAGTTCCTGACATCAATGGTCAACGGGACCGCGGAGATTGCAGCGGAGTTCTCGCAAGACTACGATGTGCTTGCCGATGGATTGAGTGGATACGACACTGTGCTTTTTTACACGGATGTCGGGGAACTGACCTCGGCACAAGAAGCGGGATTGCTCAACTATATCCGAAAAGGAGGCGGCTTTTTCGGGCTGCACACTGCGGCTGCCTCGTTTCGGGAATCTGAAGGCTACCACGGTATGCTGAACGGTTTTTTCGATGGACATAGCCCGTATATGGATTTCACGGTTAATGTAAGTGACACTGATCATCCAATTACGGAAGGATTAGCCGATTTTGATGCCACGGACGAGCTTTATTATCTGAAGCACAATCCCGATACATCACATCATTTGATGTACGCGTACGACCACACGAAAGATGAGACGCACGTGATAGCGTTTCACCATACGTATGGTGAAGGTAGGGTTTTCTATTTCGCGCTGGGACACGATATGGCGGTGCTTGAGAATCCGAGTTTCCAGACGGTTATCTGTCAAGGCGCGCTGTGGGCAGGCAATCGGCTTTAGGTTTGGAGATAGCGCAGGACACGAAAGCCGAAGTCATCCTGCGCAACAGAAAATCACGTCTATATCATTTCACGAGCGGGGTAATGCTTATCCCCCGGCGATATATCGGTTGGATCGTTCGATACAGCGGCTTCAGGTGGCTCCATAATCTGGTTTTCGCTCACCGGATCGTCCGTTTCAACACGCCACTGCTCCAAACGGTTTCGCATCTCCGCCAAGACATCGGCACAATCCGAGTTCTCAGCAAGGTTGTGTGCTTCCGATGGATCAAACACGAGGTCATACAACCGTTCCGATTCAACAGGAGCATCGCCCCAACCGTGCTCCATCATAAAGGTCTTGCTAATACTGTCGTCGCAGTTCGGGAGTGCCCATTTCTCAGCGTTATCGTAACGTCTGATGTATTTCCAGCGTTTGGTTCGGACGGTGCGTTGCGGTTCATAACAGCAGTG
>JAJECD010000107.1 GCA_022822215.1 Candidatus Poribacteria bacterium
GCTGCTGCGTCCGTTGTCCTTGCAGTCTTCTAATCATTAACAAATCTCTTGTAACCTAAAGTAGGTTTTTGTAATTTTTAAGTCATTGCCGACAGCAGAAAACTGAGAAACGCTGAATCGGATTCCCCGCGTTTTTCTACTATATGTGACGTTAACAGAGGGTAAGAGGTTTATCTAAATTTCATTTTTTTTTGAGTTTGGGATTAAACCTACTGAAACTGCATATCGCAAAGCTTTTGATACAGTCCACCCGTCGCTAATAATGTTTCATGTGTCCCTGTTTCGAGAATCTCGCCATCCTTAATAACGAGAATTTTATCGGATCGGACAACGGTTGAGAGCCGATGCGCGATAATGAAGCTCGTCCTACCCTCCATCAGATTTGCTAAGGACTCCTGAATGAGTGCCTCCGAGTGTGTGTCCAATGAAGAAGTCGCCTCATCTAAGACGAGGATGGGTGCGTCTTTTAAGATCGCACGTGCGATAGATAAACGCTGCTGTTCACCGCCAGAGAGTTTCGTACCCGCTTCCCCTGTGAGGGTTGCGTAACCTTCTGGCATTCTTGTGATAAAATCGTGTGCGTTTGCTCGCTTTGCTGCCGCAATAATCGCTGCATCCGTAGCACCCGGACATCCGTAGCCGATATTTTCCAAGATAGTGCCATCGAAGAGGAAGGTATCTTGTGGAACGAGTGCGATATTTTGTCGCAACGATGCCAGATTTACTTCATTAATGGGGATATCGTCAATCAGAATCCTTCCAGCGTTCATCTCATAGAAACGTAAGAGGAGATTGAGAAGCGTTGTTTTTCCGCTGCCGCTGGGTCCGACAAGCGCGACAACTTCTCCGGGTTTCGCCTCGAAGGTTACATTTTTAATGACGGAGCTCGCCGTTGAAGACTGCATATACGAGAAGGAGACATTCTCGTATGTAACAGCACCGCGGACGTTTTGCAGTTTGATACCGTTCTCCACTTTTTCCGTAGTAAGGTTATGTGTAGCGTTTCTGGCCTGCGTCTCTGGTCCGAAGTCGAGGAGATAAAAAATTCGCTCTGCAGAGGCGAGACACTGCTGTAAAGCAGCGTTGACGCTGCCAATCGTCTTAATCGGCTTGAACATGAGACCTACCATAGCGATGTATCCGATAAACCAGCCTATAGAGAGTTGTCCTGTAATTACCTGCCAACAGCCCAATCCAAAAACAGTAGCGATACCGATCGCGCTTAACCATTCAATCAGGGGCGGAAGGAGCGCTGCGAAGCGAGCGCGCCGCATCGCTGAGCGGTATTGGCTATGGGTGATAGACTGAAAACGTTCGGTTTCTGCCTGTTCCGCCGTGAAGCTTTTAATAATCTTAATGCCGAAGAGGGTTTCTTTGAGCTGTGAATAGATGTCTGCGCTCTGTTGCTGTATCTCTGTGCTGGTGGTTCGGATTCTTGCGCCGATAGCAGCGATGAGATAGGCGAGAAGTGGAAGGATAAGCAAGACAAATAGGGTGAGCTTGAAACTTTTGATTAACATGACGGAGAGAAAGAGTGGGACAAGAACAGTGGCGCGTATGATATTTGCCATCGCCGCAACGAGCGCCTGCCAAACCCGTACATCGTCAGTGATACGCGTCATGAGATCGCCAGAGCGTTCTTCTCGTAGAACGCCTAAGGAAGCAAATACGGTTCGCTCGTATAGCGCGTTTCGTAACCGAAAGGCGAGTTTATGCCCGACCCGCGCCATCACGTAATCGTTGCTGTAAACGAAAAAACCTTTGATGAAAACAAGAACAAGCACACCACCGAGTAACCAGAGGAAGACTTTAAGAGCATCACCGGCGTTTGCCAACGATATTTCAAAACCGTCGAAAGCGAGCATCCCTTCACGTTGGAATTGGAAATAGCGGATAGATATCGGGTCGTCAAATGCGTTGCTATCGACGACTTTAAGGGCATTGATGGTATCAGCAAAGATTTGAATAGCCCCTAAGTCGCAGACAGCAACGACTAAGGCGCAAGCCATTGCTAAGAGAATGGAACCGGTGTAAGGGGTATGATACCGCGTAAAGCGGGCAAAGGTCTGGTTTTTGGTAGAAGATTTTTTGTTCATGTAGGAGGGATTTCCTAATCCCGATTCCTGACCCTGATGCCGACCGCCATCATTTGCGTTGATGCGTACCAAATTGGATGGTACAAGTGTGTTTCGCAACACCGTCCACCTGTGAAGACGGACAACGGATGCTGAATTCTCGTTTTTGAAAGTCAACGGCTTCAATCACTCCGATGGCATCGGTGTTGCCGGATGTCTGACTGACGAGTCCAACCAAGCGGCGTTCAAAGTGAGCGCGGACTTCTGCTGTAACACTGGTCAGACTTAGATAGTTTTTGATGTGGTTGATGATGGCTTTGGAGAGGGAGCCCGCTGCAATGAGACATAAGGTGCGGTTCCCCCATTCGGCGTAGTAGACCTGCGTTTCAGCGAGTCGAGAAAGGATTTCTAATTCTTTCTCATTCGCAGGGCGTCCGATGAAAAAGGAAGTCCGTTCACCGCGGATTTGTTCAAAAGGTATCTGTTGCAGACTGCTCTCAGAGAAATAAGCGTCGAATCGGGCTTTTCGGTATCGGCTGCGGGTGTTACTGCTTTTGGACCGGACGCTGCGGTGTGGAAGGAGGTGGTGAAGGTCGATCCACGTTTGCTGGTTATAGCACGCCGTTATCTGTTCCAATTCGATGGCACGCCCGATGCTGACTAAGTGGTTGGGTCTAATGAGTTCGATTTTGTGCTGCTTGAGAGAGACAGCCGGTGGGTCGTGAATGTAACCCGTCGTGTCAACAACAATAAAATCGGCTTCGGTTTCACGCGCCCTGTCTACCATTAAACGTGTACCTGTTAAGGTCTCAAGATAGCGCGGACGCGGGGACACATCGCCAACGAAGTAGAGTTGGTCGGCGGTGCCGTCGAATTGGACGGGTACCATCTCTGGCATGAAGGCTTTCATTCCAATTGTTGTGGGAGGTCCTATTTGGGATTGCCCGACATCAGCATCCACGAAAGCCGTCTTTAAGCCTTGCCTGAGGGCAGAATCAACCAAAAAACGGCAAAAAGTCGATTTTCCAGCATCGGTTGCACCTATTACAAGGACAATCTGTTGTGGCATGATAATGCGGTTCGCAAGTTTTCGCCAATCTTGGTTAACTCGGTACGCGTTATCCATTTTTCTTGGGTTCTTCACTCTGAATGAGGCGGTCAACTATCGGTTCATGCCGCGCACATCTCTTTGCTGATAGCCGAAAACACAGCGTCCGGATAGCCAAAATTAGTCGCCGAGATTCATCTGATAGCGGAATGTGATGCCGGGCAGGCTAAACATCTCATCTAAAACGGGTGTCTGTTGAACGCCGAGGAGTTGTTCGATCAGAGAGGTTTTTTTCTCTTTCCGTACGACCTTCGGTTTGCCGTCGATATTTGCTAATTCTCCGGCGAGTTCGATTGCCTCCGGGAGGTTACCGAGCCGATCTAAGAGGTTTAGGTCGAGTGCTTGCTGCCCAGAAAAGATTCTGCCGTCTGCGAGTTCAGCGATTTCGGAACGGCTCAAGAGGCTTTGCCGTGCCTCAAAGATTGTATCCACGAATTGGTTATAGACATTATCGACAGTGGCTTGGAGAACTGTTTGCTCTTCCTCTGTCAGGCTCCGAAAAGGCGAGCCAGTATCTTTGAATTCGCCACTTTTAATGACTTGATGCTCTAATCCTATTTTGTCGTATAAGCCTTTCAGCCGTGTGAACTGCATAATGACGCCAATGCTACCCGTCAATGTACCGGGATTCGCCATAATTGTGTCAGCAGCACATGCGACGTAGTAGCCGCCGGACGCCGCTGTTCCACCCATTGAAGCGACAATCGGTTTTTCTATCTTCTGTAGTTCGCTGTAGATTTCTTGGACGGGGGCAACACTGCCGCCGGGTGTATCAATACGGATTACAATCGCCTTGATACTCGGATCATCACGGTAGGTATGGATGAGTTTAATCGTCGCATCTGATTTTGTGATGATTCCTGTGAGGTCTATCACTGCGACCTTTTGTCCTATAGATGTTCCACCGCTCATTGATCGCAAGATCAACACTAAGAAAAACAGTGCGACGATGATTCCGAGAACAATAAAAACACGTTTCTTCTTCATTGTTTAATTATCAGGACCCAAAGGGTTTTGAGTAGCCACCCTATATCGGAAGCAATGTTCTGTGTTGCGACATAGTGGAGGTCTAAGTCAAGTTTTTTCGGCATGAGCTCGGTAATGTAGAAATGTTCTGCGTCCTGTTGCCCTTTGAGCTTTTCCTCCTCATCACGGTTTGCGAGTTGCGACGGTCCAGTCATTCCAGGTTTTACCTGCAACACTTGCCGCTGCATCTCTGTATAGTATTCGACATAAACAGGAGCCTCCGGACGGGGTCCGATGAGACTCATCTCGCCTTTTATAACGTTGATTAGATTCGGAAGTTCATCGAGTTTTGTCCATCTCAAAAATCTGCCGATACGTGTAACACGTGTATCCTTGTAGGTTGTCAAACTTCCGCCAATGCTATCGGCGTTAGCCACCATCGTTCTGAATTTGTACATTTCAAAGAGGGTTCCGCCCCTGCCGACTCGCGTTGCTTTGTAAAAGAAGGGACCTTTCGATTGCAGTTTTGCGAGGATAGCCCCGATGAGAAGAAGCGGGGACAAAAGCAGGAGTCCAGTCGTGGCGAGTAGGAGGTCAAACGTCCGTTTTGTCCAGTCGCGCTTGAATTTTACAATGTCCTGTGTGTCTAAGGTTAAACGCTTGGTATGGGGCATGGACGAACCCTACCTTGCCGGGTTAACGACGGTTCGCGCTGGCAGTTTTCCTTTCCGTCGGGAACTGGATAATCTCAGAGGTGCTATCGGTGTCGGCTTCTGTGAGGAATGCGCGGTTCGGCTGATATGTTGGCACGAGTTCCTGGAATTTGGAGACAATCCCGTCGGCATCTAATGAATCCGCGAGCTGCGAGAGTTCCCCAATCTGGGAGAGGAGTTGTTTCTCCCCAATTTGCTCGAGTTGTGCGACGAAAATGCGTTGGTGTTTTGTTGCGGTAACGCCTTCTTGAGGCGTCAGGAGTTCCTCGTACAATTTTTCACCGGGTTCTAACCCCGTGAATGCGATCTTGATGTCCCGTTCAACCTCAAGGCCAGAGAGTCGGATGAGGTCTTCCGCAAGGTCGAGAATCTTAATGGGTTCACCCATATCTAACATCAGAATTTCACCGCCATTTCCCATAGCGCCTGCTTGAATGAGGAGCTGCACAGCTTCTGGAATCGTCATGAAGTAGCGTGTTGCTTCGCGGTGTGTAACCGTGACGGGGCCGCCTTTGGCAATCTGACGTTTGAAGTTCGGGAGCACGCTGGCACGGCTTCCGATAACGTTTCCGAACCGGACGGCGATGAACCGAGTGCCATTCTGTTTGGCTTTACACTGAATCAACTTTTCTGTCACACGTTTTGAGGCACCATAGACGCTCGTTGGATTTACGGCTTTGTCGGATGAGACGAGAATGAACGCTTCAACTTCGTGTCTGATTGCGGCATCGATTAAGTTTTGCGTGCCGAGAATGTTATTTTTTACGGCTTCGTCAGGGTGATTCTCCATGAATTTGACGTGCTTGTGGGCGGCGGCATGGAAAATGATATGCGGACGGTATTTGCGCGTAATTTGTGAGACTTTCGCGTTGTCGCGAATATCGCCGATAATGACGGCGCGGTTGAGTTCCGGCTTGAACTCTTGGAGTTCTATATCGGTGTGGTAGAGACTATTTTCGCCGCGTCCAAAAAGAATAAGCAGTTCAGGGTTGAGTTGCGCGACCTGACGGCAAAGTTCAGACCCGATGGAGCCGCCCGCGCCGGTTACCATCACGCGTTTACCAGAGAGATATTTTGAGACTTCGGCGATGTCCATTTGTGATGTGGAGCGGTTCAGGAGATCCTCGTATCGGACTTCTCGAATTTGGCTGACACTTGCGCGTCCGTCAAGGATAGCGTGAATGTTGGGGACAATTTTGAACTGACAACCGCGGTATTCGCATTGTCGAATAATATCACGGATTTTTCCACCGGGTGCAGAGGGGATCGCGATGACAACTTCGCTCACCTCACGTTTGCGAGTGATGTAGGTGAGGTCTCGGGTTGTGCCAAGTACTTCGAGGCCCGCGACGCTTCGACCGACCTTTTGTGAGGCATCATCGATAAATCCGACGGGTATATAACCTTTCTGCGGATGGTTCCTCAGTGCCCGTAGCACACCAATGCCAGTCTCACCTGCACCGACAATAAGCACCTTCGTTGGCGGTTTTCGGGCAGGCAGGTGCGCGATTGCGCCTTCTTTGTTTTTGGTTGACGCTTGCTGTTGGCGGTTCGGGTCAGCTACCGAGCGGCTCTCCTGAAGGATTTGGGCGGAGAATTTGGTGAATCCGATAAGCGCGAAGTTATAGAGTCCGTCGATCAAGAAGAGAACCCAAGCGATTTTCGTTAAAAGGGAAAGCCCAATGAGGAGAACCGTCGCAAGTGTAATTGCAGTCGTTAAGGTACGGAATTCCTTGACAGACGCGTGTTGCCACATCGGTTTATACAGATTAAAACCTAACAACAGACCGATACGAATTATCGTAACGATGGTAGCGATACCGAAAAAATGCTGATATGGCGATATGTCTGCGCTCGGCAATAGCGTGGAGAACGGTATTGGCTGGTTTAAGAGGTCAAAACCGAATTGCTTGCTGGTTAGGTAAGCAAATAGGAATGCGAGATTTACGAGAACTGTGTCAATAAGAATTGTAGAACTCCATTTTATTTTCGGTTTATCCATATTCCCTCCTCAATGGATTGTCAGTTGTCAGCACAAGAAAGTTTGCAAGTTCAAAGTTTGCAAGTTCAAAGTTGCAAGAGACTTTTGGTTAACCAAACACCTCTTTACAACTGTACAACTTTGCTGATGGCTGAAAGCACAGCGACCTGATGCTAATTGCTATTGTCGCGGGAGCTGTGTGTAGACCTGTTTTAGACGTTCTCCGATAGCGTCCCAACTATAGTCGGTTTCGACGCGGGTCCTGGCAGTTTGTGCAATGTTTTCTCGTAAGTGTTGGTTGTCCAGCAGATGAATGACCTGCTCAGCAAAAGTGGTCGGTGTATCTGCGACGAGTAGTTCCTTACCGACATCCGCCTGTAAGCCCATTGCGCCGACAGCAGTTGTGACGACAGGCACTCCCATCGCCATGGCTTCCAAGTTTTTGGTTTGTATCCCCGATCCAGCGCGTAAAGGCGCGACAAAAACGGAGGCTTCTTCAAAATAGGGACGGACATCTGGCACATAGCCCGTAACGACGACCCCATCTTGTGCCTCAAGCCGCCGCACCTGTTCGGATGGATGGTTTCCTACAATGTAAAAGCGCGCTTTAGGATACCGTTCTCGAACGTGCGGAAAAATTTCGTTGCAAAAATAGATTGCAGCGTCGGCGTTCGGAAAATAGTTCATTGTTCCTGTAAAGAGTAGGCGCGGCGAATCAGAAGATTGCGTGTCGGTTGTTAGAGACGGTCGGAAATACCCGAGATCGACTCCCATGGGAACGATCGCCAAATTGAGGCTATTGTCCTGCTTCAGCAAGTAGTCTCGGTCAAAGTGTGCGACGACGGTGCCGCAGTCAAAAGCCTTCATAATATCAATTTCGTAACGCCTGACCCGCTTTTCCTCCAATTTTACCAGAAACCGTTTTGGAATACAATCTAAATTTGCGCGTCGATTGAGATTGAGGGCTAAGGAGTCACACAAATCTAACACTTTCGCGGGACCTTGTGTCTCTATTACGTATTGTCCCATGCGGAAAAGTTGCGCATGAATCAGTTCAAAGTGTTCTTCTGCAAGGAGTTGATTCACCTTCCGTTGCATTTGCGGCGCGTACCAATAGTGGAGTTGAAGCGGTCGCCGTGATAAACAGTGAAGTCCTGTGTTCATAAACGCAAAAGAACGATGAAAACGTACCCACTCTACACGTTCGCAAAACGGTTGCAAATGTTTTGCGGATTCAATATCACTCTCGGACTCAGCAAAGTAAACGAGCGTTATGGCATGTTGTTTTGACAGCTCCTTGATAAAGTGGTATGACCGAATCCGGTCGCCTCGGTGTGGTGGATACGGACACCGGAGGCTGAGAAATAGAATTTTCATTCTTTTAACTATTAATATCTGGGCACCGCTATTTGCCTGGCAATTCCGCTTCATCAATCAACATGACAGGGATACCGTCCCGAATCGGATAGCGGCGTTTACACGCACCGAGACATACCAGTTTCTGTTGTGCTTCGATGTATTCTATCTCGCCTTTACATGCCGGACACGCCAGAATATCAAGTAAGGTTTTAGAGAGCGTATGTGGGGTTTCAGAATTCAAATTTTTCAACGATTGCTCCTTCAGAATGGATCGCTAAAAAGACGTTAGGTCCCGTGGCATCGCTTATATTTTTTTCCACTTCCACAGGGACAGGGCGCGTTTCTGCCAACCTTTGGCATGTTCCCCATCGCTTGTTGTGAGGCGAATCCTGCATCCTCGTTGGCAGGCGCAGCAGATTTGCTTTGTGCCCGTCTGCGTTGCGGTTTACGGGAACCGCCTGTCCGTCGACTCGGTGCCCGACGCGGTGCTTCGGTATTGACACGGGATTTGAAAATGAATTCGCTGACCTCTTCCTCAATATGCTGATACATACTCTCAAAAACGGTGAGTGCCTCGTTTTTGAAGACGACAATGGGATCTTTACCCCCGTAACCTGCGCCGAACCGGATACCCTCCTCGATGTAATCAATATTATAGAGGTGGTCCTTCCAATGGTCGTCGATTCTATCGAGCAGGAGTAAGCGTTCGAGGACCCGCATCATCTCAGGTCCCATTTCTGCTTCGCGTTCTTCATAAGCGGCGCGAAGTGCTTCGAGGGCTTGCTCTTGTGCTTCTTCCAGACTTGCCTGCGCTAAAGGCGTTTTCCAGGTCGGCGTGATCGGGAAGGTATTCGTCAGCCACTGCTCGAACCTATCCGGATTCTCAAGGGTGTTTCCTGTTTCCGGCATATTGTCGGCGATTGCATCAGAAACGACTCTCTCAATCATACCCCAAATGGTGGTCTTGAGGTTTCCGCGCGTTTCGGTGTCCCCCACTGTTTTAAAGTCAGCAAGTGCTGCGAGACCACCGTCTTCTAAGGTGTTTCCATCTGCTGGTAATTCTACTGAATCTGTGCCAGCAGCGAGAACTGTATCGCGCAAGGTATAGATCGTATCGCGTTGTGAATCCATGACATCGTCAAATTTGAGGAGATTTTTACGGATTTCAAAGTGCATCTGCTCAACGCGGGTTTGCGCTTTTTCAATGGATTTCGTGACCCACGGGTGTTCGAGCGGAACACCTTCGTCCATTCCGACGCGGGTCATTAACCCTTGTAAACGTTCGGATCCGAATTTCCGCATCAATTCGTCTTCGAGGGAGAGGTAGAATCGCGAGGATCCGGGGTCGCCTTGTCTGCCAGAACGCCCGCGGAGCTGATTGTCAATACGACGCGACTCGTGCCGTTCCGTGCCGATAATGTGGAGTCCACCGGCGGCTAAGACTTTTTCTCGGTTCTCGTCGCAAATCGCTTCGGCTTCTACAAGTGCGGTCTGGTATTCCTCGGATTCCGGTGTGAATGCGTCTATTTTAACTTTCTGTTTGCGAAGCATTTCGGTCGCTAAGCCTTCAGGATTACCACCGAGGAGAATGTCCACACCCCGACCCGCCATATTGGTAGCGATTGTCACGGCACCCGGGACACCGGCTTGTGCGATAATATCTGCTTCATGTGCGTGCTCTTTAGCGTTCAAGACCTGATGTCGGATATTCCGATGTTTGGTTCTCAGCATTTTGCTCAATTTCTCGGAATTTTCGATTGAGACTGTACCGACGAGGATGGGCCTCCCTTTTTCGTGCTGTTCAACGATGTCGCTTAGGACAGCTTTATACTTTGCTTCTTCGGTCTTATAGATTTGGTCGGAGTTGTCCATCCGAATCATCGGTTCATTGGTCGGAATGACAGCAACCTCTAAGCCATAGATGTGTGCAAACTCGTTCGCCTCTGTCGCAGCAGTACCCGTCATACCCGCAAGTTTATCGTACATGCGGAAGTAGTTTTGGTAGGTAATCTTAGCACCGGTTTGGTTTTCCTGAAGGATTCTCACGCGTTCTTTGGCTTCAATCGCTTGGTGTAACCCTTCGCTAAGTCGTCTGCCAACCTGTTTCCGTCCGGTGAATTCATCAACGAGGAGGACTTCTCCGTTTTCGACGAGGTAATCGACATCGCGTTTGTAGAGGTGTTGTGCGGTGAGTGCCTGATTCACGTGATGCACCATAGCGATATTGGTGTGTTCATAGAGGTTGTCTACACCGAGACGGCGTTCGACTTCTTCAACGCCTTCGTCGGTGAGGGTGGCACTCCCGCGCGATTTTCCCTGTTGATCGATTTGGAAATGTTCGTCTTTGCGGAGGTGGATGACGACATTGTTGATTTGCTTATAGAGGTCGGCGGGTTTACCAGAAGGTTCTGAGATGATGAGGGGCGTACGTGCTTCGTCGATAAGGATACTATCAACTTCGTCAAGGATGGCGTAGACGTGCCCGCGTTGCACTTTCGCGTCAAAAGAGAGTGCTTTGTTATCCCAGAGGTAATCGAACCCGAATTCGCTGTGAACGCCGTAGGTAATATCGGCTTTGTATCCGAGCCGTTTCTGCTCATGCGGCATCTGGCTGAGGGTCAGTCCGACGGAGAGTCCAAGGAAGTTATAGATTTTCCCCATCCATTCTGCGTCGCGTCGAGCGAGGTAATCGTTAACAGTTGCGAGATGCACACCTTTTCCGGTCAAGGCGTTCAGATAGACAGCGAGGGTTGAGGTGAGCGTCTTACCTTCCCCTGTCCGCATCTCTGCGATATTTCCTTGGTGGAGTGCAGCACCGCCCATGATTTGAACGTCGTAGTGCCGCTGCTTCAGGGTCCGAATTGCCCCTTCTCGAACCACAGCGAATGCGTCTGGTAAGAGTTCATCAAGCGATTCGCCAGCATCTAACCGTTGGCGAAACTCTGATGTTTTGGATTGAAGTTGTGCGTCCGTCAGTTTTTGTGTTGCGGGTTCGCGTTGGTTGACGGCTTCAACGATGGTGCGAAACTTTTTGACATCTCGGTCTTCTTTGCTACCAAAGACTTTTGTTATCACCTTTTGGAACATTTTTTTCCTATTGCTCCTGGGCATCTTTCACGCTGTGAAAGATGATAGATCTCTAAGTTACGATCGACTTGGTGTTTGTGCTTCGTTCATTCCTGTTAATTCGGTGTCGGCGGGTACTAACAAATTCTGTCCATCTAATTTTTTACGGAGTATCGTATAAATCACCGTATTTCCGGCGGAAGCGATTGAAAATAGGTGTGCGACAACGAGTGCCGCGCCCATGAGTACTGTAATTGTCAAAAAAATAGCGATCACTGTTGTGGTGAAAGCCACGGTCCCTTGTGTGTCGCTGCTGATGTCAAAGACACCGAGCGTGTTGCTATAAGGGAGTACCGCTAACTTTTCGATAGCACCATTGAGCCATCGGTTTACATGGCTCATAAAAGACTTCATCTCTTCGGCGTGCAGGAAACGGACTGGGAACAGCACGATCGAAAATCCGTAGAGACAGAAGAACGCCCAGATCGGAACGAAGATGAGTTTGATAAGAAACAAGAGTGTCTCATAACACACGATGTGCCACGGTTTGTTCCAAACGATGGCGAACTGCTGGTAAATTGTTTCAAATGCATCGGCACCCGTTGTCGCGACGACGGGTGGCACAAAGAGCAGGCTTACGCCAAAAACAACCGTTATCAATGCTATCAGCACGCCGAGAAAAAAGCCGATCGGCATGAACAGGGAAGTCAGCATGAGAAACGGTTTACCGATTACCGGCAACTTTCCAAACCCGGCAATGCTCAGAGGTATTAGCGCGAGAAATATTAGGATGAGGAGTAAGCCGATGAACGCCCCCAAAACGGACTTCCAGTGCGCTTTGAGGAAAACTACAGCGTCCCCAACCGAGAAGAAGAAGTCTCCGCGAAGCTGCTCAACGGTTATTTTTGAAACGACTGTGCTTGCGAAAAAAAAGATGCACGCGAAACTTATCGCGCCGATCCACATCGCGATTTCAGTTATCTGTGCGAATTCTGCATCACCGAGAGGGGGGACGGGTAAAAGCCCATACCGGTTCCAAAAATCCTGCGCGGCGGTACCCCCGACAGTGAAGAGACTCAGATATACCAAGATTTCATAAATCAGATAGGCGAGTACGAGTCCAATGAGATGAACGGAAATCTTTCGTCCACTGAATCCGTAGCGGATAACTTGGAAAATATCCCTGAAATCGAAGTAGCACTTTTCCATG
>JAJECD010000137.1 GCA_022822215.1 Candidatus Poribacteria bacterium
TGTTTCCTTGGGTTAGGTGGACTTATAGGATAACATAAGGATGAATACACTCAGAGAAAAAAAGTAACTCCTCTCAAATCACGCAAAAACAATTAGCACAAGGCGTTACAAGATTCTGCAGGTAGACCGATAGGATTTGAACCTGCAACTCCGCGGGAGTTGACCAGAACACTTGAATCCCTCTCAGCGGAAATCTACCCACGTACAGAGTGAATAAGCGAATTGAGCTAAAATTTGTTAGATATTATAAGTTAAACGATAGAAGTAAAAGACGGGGTATTCGGACGGAGACCACATTAAACAGAACTATCCGTTATTGCTACACGAATCCTATAAGAAAGGGAATAGTGAAATCATCGCGGGATTACCCGTATTGGCGATGTAAATTTGAGATGGAATAATTCGGTATGGTGGAGATAAAGAAGGTTTTGCCGGTAATCCGGTGCGGTTAGGAAACCGCACCTACCAGTCCGGGGTGTTCAGTGTTGTTTAGGAAACCGAACTACCAGACTGATGGTCCTGATTTCAGTTGAATTCTCAAGAGGCATTGTATATAATTAATTCCGTTTTTATACCTCATAAGGACAAAGGTAAAGAAAATTATGACAAAAACAATGTATGAAAAGATATGGGAGGCGCATCTCGTTCGCGCTTCCGCAGATGAGGTGCCGATTCTCTATATCGACACGCACCTCGTTCATGAAGTCACATCCCCACAAGCGTTTGAAGGGTTGCGGCTCAATAACCGAAAGGTACGCCGTCCGGATTTGACGTTCGCGACGATGGATCACAACGTCCCGACAACGGATAGATCGCTACCGATTACTGATCTCATTGCCGCGAAACAGATGGAAACACTGGCGGAAAACTGTGCTGAGTTTGACATCCCGCTTTACGACATCGACAGTCCGGAACAAGGCATTGTCCACGTCATCGGACCCGAACTCGGCATTACGTTGCCCGGCAAAACCATCGTCTGCGGTGATAGCCACACCTCAACGCACGGCGCACTCGGTGCCCTCGCTTTCGGTATCGGTACGAGTGAGATTGAGCATGTCCTCGCTACACAGTGTCTCTTGCAACAGAAATCCGAGACCTTTGAGATTCGGATCGATGGCACACTGCCCTACGGTGTCACCGCAAAAGATATTATTCTTGCAATCATCGGACACATCGGTATTGATGGCGGCAACGGTGCGGTCGTTGAATATACGGGTTCTGCCATCCGCGCCCTTAGCATTGAGGAACGGATGACGGTTTGTAACATGTCGATTGAGGCAGGGGCACGCGCCGGTATGATTGCGCCTGATGAGACCACCTACGAATACATTGCAGGCAAACGTTTCGCACCGAAAGGCGAAGAATTTGATGCAGCAGTTGAACGCTGGAAACAGCTCCCGACGGACGAAGGGGCAACCTATGATCGGACCCTGCTACTTGACGCAGCGGACATTGCACCACAGGTGACGTGGGGGACAAACCCGGGTATGGTAACCGATGTAACAGGTCGTGTACCGGATCCCGCAGATATGACGACAGCCGATGAAAAGACCGCCACTGAACACGCCTTGGCGTACATGGACCTCCAACCCGGCACTCCAATGACTGAGATTGCTGTGGATAGGGTGTTCATCGGTAGTTGTACCAATTCCCGTATCAGCGATTTACGGGCTGCCGCGGAAGTCGCAAAGGGCAGGAAAGTCGCAGACACCGTCAGTGCGATGGTCGTCCCGGGTTCCCAAGCCGTCAAACGCCAAGCGGAAGCGGAAGGACTTGATGAGATTTTCCGTGCCGCGGGTTTTGAATGGCGCGAAGCGGGTTGTAGTATGTGCCTCGGTATGAACCCCGATACCTTGAGCCCAGGTCAACGCTGTGCCAGCACGTCGAATCGAAACTTTGAAGGTAGACAGGGCAAAGGCGGACGCACGCACCTTGTTAGTCCACAAATGGCTGCTGCGACTGCGGTAACAGGTCATTTCGTGGATATCCGACAGTTTCAGTAGAAAGCGTGGAAAACTGGAAGATTGGAAGGCGGATATTTTTTCATCTCGAGTATAAGGAATATGGAGGTAACAATGGAATCCATCATCGTTGAAAAAATCAGGCAGCTTCCCCCTGAGCTTCAGGAAGAAGCCTTGAGTTTTATTGATTTCCTGCTAACGAAAAAAAATCCAAAACGGAAGAAAAAACCAAATCTGGAATGGATCGGCGGCTTAAAAGCGTATCGTGACCAGTACACGGCTCTTGAACTTCAAAAAAAGGCATCTGATTGGAGGGATTAGTGTACCTCGCGGATACTAATATTTTTCTTGAAGTCTTGTTGGAACAAGACAAAGCCGATGATGTCCAATCATTCTTACAAAATATTGATTTGAGCACAATCTACATAACGGATTTGTCGCTTCATTCCATAGGTATTATTCTGTATAGGTTGAAGAATTTCGCGCTCTTTAACTCGTTTTTAGAGGATATAATTGTTGACGGGGCCGGGATTCTCTCATTGCCTTCAGAAGATCTTAAAACGCTGGACCTGACAGCCCAGAAATTCAACCTCGATTTTGATGATGTCTACCAATATGCTGTCGCTACGAAATATGAGTTGCAACTCATCAGTTTCGACAAGGATTTCGATCAAACTGACATAAGACGAAAAGAACCGATTGAAGTAGTACACTAAAACCTTAGGAGAAAAAATGGAAGCATTCACAGAACACGTTGGACGTGTCGTCCCACTTGACCGGATTAATGTTGACACCGACCAGATTATCCCGAAGCAATTTCTGAAACGAATCGAGCGAACCGGCTTCGGTGAATTTCTCTTTAACGATTGGCGTTACCTCGAAAATGGCGAACCGAACCCAGAGTTCGTACTAAACCTGCCGCGCTATGCGGGCGCGAGTATCCTTATCGCTGGTGCGAATTTCGGTTGCGGCAGCTCGCGTGAACACGCCCCATGGGCACTCCAGCAGTACGGCTTCAAAGCGATCCTCGCCCCATCGTTTGCGGACATCTTCCGTAACAACTGCTACAAAAACGGCATTCTTCCGATAGCCTTACCAGCAGACGTTATCGCCTCGCTCAGTCAAACAGCACACGATACTGAGGGCTACCAGTTGATGATAGACCTTGAGGAACAGTCAGTAGTCTGTCCTGACGGCACTGCACACGCTTTTGAGATTGGCGATTTTGAGAAGTACTGCCTGTTGAACGGACTTGATGAGATCGGCTGGACGTTGCAGTTTGAGGCGGACATTGCTACTTATGAAAATCAGAGCCGCTTATAGGGACTATTCTCATCTGTTCATAAGTCAATTTAACGCGTTGGGCAGGACCCACAATCCGATCAACTTCTCCGATTAGGTAGGTGCGGTTTCCTAACCGCACCGAATCTGATTGTAGTGGATAGGTTGGGTTTCACTATGTTCAACCCAACCTACGAAACGCCCATCTTCCCTTTAAACAAATCCGAAAAAACTTGAAGAAGCCAGAAGGTTGTGGATTAACCATAATAATATTTATCCTCACCTTAAAAATGCTTAAACTTTAGACGCGGAGAAAAAATGCTCTACAAAGCCGTCATATTCGATCTGTATGGTACACTGGTCGGAAATTTCAGTCGCAAAGGGTATGACCTTGTCCAAAAGGAGATGGCAAAAATTCTCAACCTGCCATATCCAAAATTCTGGCAAACCATGGGCGAAACCCTTAAGGACAGGTCGTACTGAAACGAACCGATTTAACGGATGTCTATGACTCACACCGACCAGAAGTAGAAAATTGGCAAGGCATTGCTATTGATGAAATCTCGGAGTTGCGCACTATCATTTCAGAATTGGCGTAATTAAGGGTTGATTCAAAGTGAGAATCTCAAAAGGATTAGGCTACTATTTGTTTGGCGAAATTTGATGTAACTATTAATTTACAGGATTGCTTTCTTGTTTTCTACTAGGAGGAATGAACAGTGGCTCACTTTTTTTCTGAAGCAAGCCGGACTTTCAGCGAATACTTGCTTTTACCTAACTTAACGACGAAGGATTGTATCCCTGAAAACGTTATCCTGAGAACCCCTCTGGTGAAGTTTAAAGTGGGACAACAACCTCCTCTGGAAGTAAATATCCCATTTGCTTCTGCGATTATGCAAGCCGTTTCGGATCACAATCTGGCAATTGCACTGGCAAGACAGGGTGGGATATCCTTTATTTACGGGTCCCAAAGTATTGAAGAGCAGGTGGCAATGGTCCGTACAGTTAAAAATCATAAAGCGGGTTTCGTTGTCAGCGACTCAAATTTAAAGTGTGATAGCACTATAGAAGATGTCGTGAAACTCACCGAAGAAACAGGACACTCGACGATTGCTATAACCCACGATGGTTCGTCTTCAGGTGAACTACTTGGACTTATAACGGATAAGGATTACAGATTGAGTCGCGTGGATTTAAACGCGAAAGTCAGCGAATTCATGACTCCCTTTCCCGAATTAATTGTGGGTCAGAAGGGAATTACGATTGAAGCTGCCAACGACCTCATTTGGAAATACAAGATAAATTGTCTGCCAGTTGTTGATGAAAACCGTAAACTGGTCCATTTGGTCTTCAGGAAAGATTACGATGACCATAAGAAAAATCCACTTGAATCAATAGACTCCCAGAAAAGACTCGTCGTCGGTGCCGGCATTAATACCAGAGATTACAAAGAGAGAGTTCCGGCACTGGTAGCAGCAGGTGTCGATATTATTTGCGTTGATTCCTCCGAAGGGTACACAGAATGGCAATCAGACACGATTCAATTTATAAAAAATAAGTACAACGGGACTGTGAAAGTGGGCGGCGGGAATGTCGTTCACGGAGATGCATTTACGTATTTGGTAGAAGCCGGTGCCGATTTTATAAAAGTAGGTATCGGTGGCGGTGCGATTTGTATAACAAGGGAACAGAAAGGCATTGGTCGTGGGCAAGCAACTGCCGTCATAGAAGTCGCTCGGCAAAGGGACCAGTATTTGAAGGAAACCGGCGTTTACGTGCCAATTTGCTCAGATGGTGGTATATTCCAAGATTATCATATCGGCTTGGCTCTTGCGATGGGTGCCGATTTCGTGATGATGGGCAGATATTTTGCGAGATTTGACGAAAGTCCAAGTAAGATAAGAAAATTGGGTATGAATACAGTAAAAGAATATTGGGGTGAAGGCACAAAGCGCGCCTCTAATTGGCAACGCTACCACGAGGGCGGCGGTCCAGAATTGCTGTTCGAGGAGGGTGCTGACGCTTATGTGCCTTATGCGGGAAAGATGAACGATAATTTGAAAACGACCCTCGCAAAAATTCGATCGCTCATGTGTAATTGTGGGGCGATATCCTTACCGGAATTTCGTCAAAAAGCGAGATTCGTGTCAGTCTCTTCAGCAAGTATCCGCGAAGGCGGTGTTCACGATATTATTCCAAGAACGACACAGGATGGATAAAATGAAAACTTCCAATAACAAAATTACACTCAATCTTGACAGTGACGCAGAAGTGTCCGTTAAAGGATTCATCGCTCCGATTGAATATACACAATACGATTTCCATGTAAAGTGGGA
>JAJECD010000253.1 GCA_022822215.1 Candidatus Poribacteria bacterium
CTGAACCGCTATCGAGATATAGGATGTTGGATTTCGATGTGTCGGATGTTTTCATCTACAAGGCTTTCTGATATTGGCGCGTCTGCTGCGTTATAGTTATCTGAAATGTTTGTCTCTCCGAGCGTTATGTGAATCTTTATACAGGTATCGGGCAAGGCATCTGCCATCCGCTCTGCCCACTCAATGATGCAAATCCCGTCGCCTTCTACATATTCGCTGAGTCCCAGTTCAGCGATCTCTTCGCTATTTTCGAGTCGGTACAAGTCGATGTGATAGATCGGTATCGTTCCGTTGTATTCGTTAATCAGAATATACGAGGGGCTACTGACGATTTCGTTGGGTGCGATACCTACACCCCGCGCGATACCTTGCGTCAAACAGGTCTTGCCGGTTCCGAGATCGCCGATAAGTGCGATAATATCTCCTTGTTTGAGCGTTTTGCCGAGTTTCTCACCGAGTGCCTGTGTCTCATCAGGATTCTCTGTTGTAAAGATTTCCTTCTTATTTTTCATTTTTTTAATTATTAAATCTGAGCTGCTGCGTCCGTTGTCCTTGCAGTATTGTAGTTGGTAAAAAACCTTTCATAACCTTAAGTAGGTTGCTTAACAATTTTAGAGAATCAACGGTATTCATGCCTTGAATCAAAATCAAATCAACGGTATTCATGCCTTATGGGCATGAACCGGGGGGTTGACAACGGAATCCCGCCCGGACATCATTGTTAAAAGATCTTCTTGAGTCAGATTCTCGTTGATAAATTCACCTGCGACTTTGCCTTCATATAGTACCAAAACCCGATCACTCATGCCTAAGATCTCCGGCAGCTCGGAGGATACAAACACAATCGCGACACCCTCTTGAGCGAGTTTTGCCATCAGTGCGTGGATTTCCGTTTTCGCACCGACATCAATACCGCGAGTCGGTTCATCAAGGAACAACACCTTCGGATGCGTCATTAGCCATTTCCCCAGAACTACTTTCTGTTGATTTCCGCCACTCAGGTGGTTCACAGGGACATTGAGTGAGGGTGTCTTAATCTGAAGGGAATCCACATAATGCCCACTTTTTTTAGCTGCCACGTTGTCATCAATGACACCGTGCGATACAATATCTGACGAGGTATCAAGACTCGCAAGCGTCATATTCCGGACAACATCTACATCCAGAAGTAATCCGTAACGCTTCCTGTCCTCGCTGACGAGTCCCAACCCATGGTGTATCGCTTGATGTGGGGCGTGGATTTCGACGGATGTCCCGTCTATAAAAATTTTACCGTCCCATCTCCCAGGATAAGCCCCGAAAAGAGTGCTAATCAGTTCCGTTCTACCGGCACCCATCAAACCCGCAATGCCGAGTATTTCCCCGCGTCGCACCTCAAAACTAATATCTTCCAGCTGCGGCGGTTCCGAAGGGTAGGTGCTTAAGTTTTCTACTCGGAGTGCGACTTCTTGATTCGATGCCTCTTCAGCAGTCGCGCGCGCTTTCCGTTTCGGAAAAAGCGCGGTTAGTTCCCTACCGACCATCTCTGAAATAAGCACTTCTTCGGTGCATTCGCGAGATTCAACAGCGTGCGTGGCTACTGTTTTGCCATCACGTAGCACCGTTACCCGATCAGCAATTTGAAAAATCTCCTTGAGTTTGTGGGTGATGTAAATACATGCCACACCTTTTTCTTGGAGTTGCATCAGGATATGCCGAAGAATCTCGACTTCACTCTCCGTTAAGGCGGCTGTCGGTTCGTCAAGCACCAGTAGGGGCGCGGTTTCCCTGCCCGTTGCCCCTGCCCGTGGGAAACCGTCGGGTTGGGAGACCCAACCCCTACTACGCTCTAAGGCTTTTGCTATCTCTACGAGTTGTTGCTGACCGATACCGAGTTCATAAACCGGACGCTCTAAAGGGAGTGTCAATCCGAGTTGCGACAAAAGTTGTCCTGCGTCATGATAGAGTCGTTGTTTGTCAATAATACCGAATCGCTGTGGTTCCTTACCGAGATAGATGTTATCTGCAACCGTCATCTCTGGAATGAGTGCCAATTCCTGATGGATAACGGCGATCCCGGCGCGTTCTGCGTCACGTACGGTGTAAAATTGCTGTTCGATTCCATCAATGCGTAGCTGTCCGTCGTAGGTTCCGAACGGATAGACACCGCCAAGGATCTTAATCAACGTCGATTTGCCTGCACCGTTTTCTCCACATAGGGCATGGATTTCGCCACGGCGAACTTCAAAAGAGACGTTGTCTAAAGCACGCACGCCAGGGAAGTCTTTCGTAATCGCCTGCATCTGGAGGAGAGGGATTGCCACTGTTCGTCAACACTCCGATACGCAATTTTCGGTTATTATAGCAAACTTAGCGATGGAAATCAAGTTTTTCATTTAAAAAATTAACTTGATTTTTTAGGGTAAATATGTTATCATATATATTGTAGTAACGACTTTTTTCAAGAAAATCTGAGTTGACGAAAGCACTTTCAGAATTAACAAAAAGTTAACATCAAAATATGTTATACTGTATTGTGTGCCTATTTTAGGAGTTTGGAGGATATTATGGCTGAAGAAAAAAAGGACGAAATGGTTCCTGTTACCGCCGAATACGAGGTCGTTGACCAGGTGGATGATCAGGCTATTATTGAGTTGATGACTGGACAGACGATTCAGGATTACGTCTATTCCTTTAAACAAGGTGGACGTACGGTAGAAGGCTTGACTTTAGCCGGTATTAACGAGGCTGCCAATCGCCGCGGTGGCATCCAGATTGAAGAGGTCAAATACGAGGAGCGCGATCATTCTTGGATCGCCACTGCCAAGGCAGTTGATACAATTACCGGTTCATCTCGCTATGGGGCGTATGAGCAACCGAAAATGGCAGGGAGTCGGCAGGATCCCTTCGCTTTTACCAAAGCAATCCATAAAGCGCAACGTAACGCCATAAAACAGTTGATACCTGTTCCGGTTATCCGTGAGGTGCTAAACTTTTATCTCCATCGGAAGACCCAGAACGCGAATGCAGCACCACAACCGCAATTGCCACAGACGGGTGGTAATATCGCTAATGCCCAAAAAGCCGCCTTCGCTATCGCAAACAATCTCGCAGATCCGCTTGAAAAGAAAGGTGTTACGAAAGCAAACCTCTGGGATTACATTAAACGTAAATACAGTGTAGAGTCCCGGAACGACATGACCGAGATGCAATGGACGCAGCTTGCCGCTGAACTCAAAGCCGCAGAGACGTCCGCTAAGTTGCTTGATGAACTCTGTGAACGCATTAAGCAGCTAACCGCAGCTTCTCAAGAGAGTGAAGTTCCGACACCTAAAAGAGCCGAGACTCCAGAAACTGCCTCCGACAACGATACACAAACAGAAACCAAGCAGGATCAAGCTCCGCCTTTTTAGTTCAAATATACTTGGTAGGCTCTGCCCTAACAATTAAGCAGATATTCTCGGCTTCGCACAGCATCTTGCAGCGAATGGGCAGTTGGTGTATTTTCAAGGAGTAGGTCGCCTGTATATTGCCGCGTTTTCAGGTGTTCCGCAATTGCTCGAAAGTCTACAAACCCGTCGCCTACTTCTGAGAGAACACCGGCTTCTGTCTTCTGTTTGAAGTGCACCGATGTGAGGTCTGACATTTCAACGGCATGCCAGAATTCGTCCGGCGGATTCATTGTTGTTCCATCAGCACGATACGTGTTCGTTTCGTCGTACGTAAGTTTCGCACCACCGGCGACTGCTAACTTCAAGGTTAACGTAGCGGTTTGTCGCGCATTCTCTACGGCAAAAATCATCGGATACTCTGGTAGCAGTGCCTTGTAGTGTTTGATGTTGGTGATAGCCGCTGCCTCATCAATATCGCCTTCGGTTTCAGGATCGACAAGTCGGAGTCTCGGTCGCGCCGGACAGAGGAGATATGCTAATTTTTTCGCGCTGATAATCTGTCGTGTATCTGCTTCCCTATCTTTTGGGGCGGAAAGCCAAGGGTGCGACATAGCGTAACTCAAAGTGAGTCTATCTGCTTTTTCGGTGAAGAACGTGATCGCTTCAAAAAGCGACGGGTGTTTCGTTTGGTGAGCCTTGCCACTCCAAACGGTGTCGCAGATTGCTTTGAATTCGGCATCGGTGTATGCAGACATCGCTGCTTCGAGTTGTTGAATAAGTTCTCCGAATTCGGAGTTACGGAGGTAATCGCCTTCACGCACCTCCATGTCCTTAAAGCCGTGCGCGCCGAATTCCACCATCAGTTCATCGAAACGCGCACCCTTGTCTATCTCTTCGGACCAGATATTGGTTACAATTCCGAGTTTTTCAAACATTTTGACATCCTTTTTTTATTTGGGTATGATATACAGCAAAGATTATAGCATATTTACAGGGAGTTTTAATAGTCCTTATGGCACGAACCGAAAAATTTACCGATGAACTCAGACGCGCTGCGGCACCGATTTGGGAAGCCGACCTTAAACACCCTTTCGTTCGCGGTATTGCCGATGGCACGCTACCGACAGAGAAGTTCAAGTTCTATCTCATTCAGGATTATCTTTTCCTCTTAGACTATAGTCGCGTGTTCGCGCACGGTGTTATCAAAGCGCACGATGAGGCGACAATGGCAATGTTTGCGGAGCTCCTCAACGAGACGCTGAACACCGAGATGGATTTGCATCGCGGGTATTGCGAGAAGTTTGGTATCTCTGCCGCTGAGATGGAAGCCGCACCCATCGCACCTACAACACACGCCTATACCCGCCATATCCTCAATGTTGCGGAAGCCGGTACTTTGGCTGAGCTCGTTGCCGGTGTCCTGCCGTGTCAGTGGGGTTATGCCGAGATCGGAACAACGCTTGCTGAACAAGGCGGTTCGCCAGCACCGCTCTATCAGGAATGGATTGATATGTACGCCTCACCTGAATTCTTGGCGTTAGGTAAGTCGCTACGGGGTCTACTCAACGGTTTGACAGCCGAGTATAGCCCTTCAGCAAAAGAGCGAATTAAAAACTGCTTCTTAATGAGTAGCCGTTATGAGTACCTCTTTTGGGAGATGGCTTATACGCAAGAAGAATGGAAAATTTAGCCTCACAGCGGTACGGCGACATGAAATACGCTACCTTGCCCTAAAGTGCTGTCCAGCCATATCCTGCCGTTATGACGAAGCACAATATGCTTGACGATCGCCAGACCCAACCCAGTACCTCCCATCTCTTGGGCACGCCCTTTGTCCACTCGGTAGAACCGCTCAAACACGCGAGGTTGCGATTCCATCGGGATGCCGATTCCTGTGTCTTGGACATGCACGATGACTTCCTCCGAAGTTATATCGAGTCCTGCGAGGACGTTGTTTGTGTCAGTTTCTGCTGAAATTGTGATTGTGCCACCATCTGGGGTGTATTTAATGGCGTTGTCAATCAGATTTACGAAAACTTGCATGAAAAGTCGTTGGTCTACGTTAACCTTCGGCAGTTCCTCAGCGATCTCCCATTTTAAAACCAATCCAGACTCTTCTAATAGCGGTTCAAACACGTCTAAAAGTGGTTCGTAGAAGGCGTTGAGATGACAAGGTGAACGTTTCAGTTCTCTATCACCCAACTCCAGCCGAGAGAGTTCGAGCAGCTCAGAAACTAATTTTGAGAGGCGGGAGGCGTGATTAAGAATTTTCACGAGAAACTGTTCACCAGTCTTTGTCTGAATAGTATCTTTACCGAGTAACGTTTCGGCGTACCCTCGGATTGTTGTGAGCGGTGTACGGAGTTCATGTGACACATTCGCCACGAAATCAGCACGGATACGCTCCAATTGCCGCTCCTTAGTGACATCATGGATAACGATAACGTACTCTTGACCGGCGGAGACAGGCACAACTGTGACCTCTGCTTCGGGTTCATATAGGTTACCGAGTTGAATTTCTGCGAAGGCTACAGTTTCTGTCTGTTCTGCTTTTTTCAGGAGGGTTTGTAGTTCGGGAATGCGATTGATTTCAATTAGTGCTTTAC
>JAJECD010000353.1 GCA_022822215.1 Candidatus Poribacteria bacterium
GTAAAGCACCTGTTTCGCTTCTCATGAAAGCCGGGGACCTCTATCTGCTCAACGGACAGACCTGGCACCGTGGCGCGCCAAATCAGACCGACCGCGTGCGTTATCTGTTCCACCAAGTCTACGGACAACGTTTCGTTGCACAAAGGTTCTGGCCCTATCTGAACTATCGTATGCCTGATTATATCTTGGAGGGTGCTGATGAACGCCTGCTGCGCGTTCTCGGTAAACACCCTGAAATGGCGTACGGGTAAATCCGATCAAGGTTTATTTAATAGGTGATGCCGATATTACACGATATAGGAGGTTCCATAATGTTTATTGCCACTTCTAACGCTATCTATGCCGTTGAAGATGACGGTCATAGTGAACCCGCCCAAGTCTATAAAGGCACAGATCATCAAGACCTCGGCTACGGCGCAATGGTTTCACTATCAAACGGTCAAGCCGCTGTGTTCGCCCTATCGGACGGAACACTACTGCTTCTGTCAGAGGATGATACAAAACATATCCCAACAGGTATCGAAGATCCGATCGCTTCGTTGCTACTTATCCGTGAAAATCCGTTGACGCTGCTCATCGGAACGGATGAAGGGGCGCATGTCTATCGCCTTGTTGGAGAAAAAGGACCGGCTGAACGGGTTGTCGCGTTTGACGAATTAGAATGCCGGCAAGAATGGTACACGCCGTGGGGCGGACCGCCAGCCGTACGGACACTCGCCAAAACCCAAGACGGTTTTTGTTACGCAGATATCCATGTCGGAAGTATCATGCGTTCCCCTGATGAAGGGATTTCCTGGGAACCCGTCACGCCAGAACTTCATAAAGATGTCCATCAGGTCACTACGTGTCCTGCAGACGATAATCGAGTTTATGCGAACACGCAAAACGGTGTCTATATCAGTGCCGACCGAGGGAATTCGTGGGTAAATCGGATTGAAGGTTTACCGCGTCGCTACGGCACCGCTATTGCTGTACATCCAGCAGACCCAGATTTACTGATTGCCACAGTCCAAAACGGACCGAGAGGCGGTGGTGCTTGGCTCTGTCGCTCGGAGAATGGCGGCGCAACGTGGACGCAACTCAACGATCAACTCACAGCATCCACCGAACGGATCAGCACGGGTTCTATTGCGTTTACATCCGATGGAACGGCGTGGGCAGCTATTGGAAAGACGCTCTACATTGGAAAGGATCGTGCCACAGATTGGCATCCGTTCTGGACAGCACCCGAACACGATGGTGAATACCCCATCCAAACCCTTGCTGCTTAGTACATCACTGTCAGTGCGAATGGAGAGGAGATTGTAGTTGTGAATGTATTAGGCATTGACTTTACTTTCTTTGCGGTGAGCGATATGCAGAAATCGCTCACCTTTTATCGTGACGTACTTGGGATTCCACTGGCGTGTTTGGTGCATGAAGGCACCTGGGCAGAATTCGAGATAAATCCCGGCACATTGGTATTAGGACAAGGCTATGATTTTATACATCCAGGTGGCGGAACAGTCGCGCTTGCGGTTGCTGACGCGAAGGCTGCTCTTGAAGAATTAGAACAAGCAGAAATTCGCCCTCTTTCGCCTTTGGGTGAATCTGCTGTGTGTTTTTGGGCGATTATCGCAGATCCCGATGGCAATCGTGTCATCATACATCAGCGAAAGGATAAAACAGTCGGGTGAGAGTGTCGTTCTGGACACAACAGCCGAAAAAATGATTTTACGCATAACATGAATCACAATAAAACAAAAAAGAAAGTTCCCCAGCATACTGAGGCAGTGTGCTGGGGTTATGAAGCAGAAAACGGACCAGACATTTGGGGGCAACTTAGTTCAGGATACGGACTTTGCAGCACAGGAATATGTCAATCGCCGATTGATATCGTGCATCCTACACCAGCCAAACTTTCACTTATCACCTTCAATTATCAGTCAACACCGCTAAATATCCGAAATACCGGTAATACAATCGAAGTTGCGTATCAGTCAGGGAGTTGGATCGAGGTTGATGGAATGAAATATCACCTTCTACAATTCCACTTTCATGCCCCCAGTGAACATACGGTGGCAGGAGACTTGTCGGATATGGAGATGCATCTGGTTCATGAAAGTGAAAACGGGATGTTGGCTGTCATTGGCGCACTCATTAAGAGTGGAAGCATCAATACAGCGTTTAACCCCTTTTGGAATTATCTGCCATCTACCACGGGTGAATCCAAACAGATCAAAGATGTGATCTTAAACGCTTACGACTTGTTGCCTATCAGAAAACACACTTATCGCTATACCGGTTCGTTGACAACACCTCCCTGCTCAGAAGGTGTCAAGTGGTTCGTTCTGACAACTCCCATCGAGATGTCCCACTCACAAATCGCAGCATTTAAATCAATCATGTTCGGTAACAACCGACCCGTGCAACCCTTGAACGGGCGCGAATTGCTTGTGGATGCTACAAAGGAGAGCAATATTGGTTCAAAAGATTGAAGAACAAGACGGGTACATGCTACTCCATTTTGGTGATCCACCTGAAAGCATAGGAAAAATTGAGTTTGTCAATTGCCTCGCGCATCAACAAAACCAGATACTCTTCTGCAAATGGCGTGATAAAGGCATCTGGGTACTGCCCAGTGGACGCGTCGAACCAGGAGAAATAGCCGAAGAGGCAACACACCGTGAACTCCTGGAGGAAACCGGAGCGACGCTGAAAAATCTCGAAGTTTTGTGTTACGTACACTGCTTCATGTATAATCTCGAATACTGGGGGATCGCTTACTTCGGAGAAATTAAAACATTAGGTAACCCAACCGACCTCAACGAAGTTAGCGAAGCGGAACTGTTCTCGCACTTTCCAGAAAATCTTGGCAAACCCGGACCATTTGAGAATGAGTACAAGGCGTTATATGTCGCTGCAATGCGTAAACTCTCAGAAACAAAGGATCAAGACACAACAATTGCAGCAATAGAGGGGCTTCGATGAAAATTGACCGATTCTTACAACCTGATAATGCTTGGTGGATCTCACTCTCAACCAAAGATGAAGAAGATGTGAGCCGCCTTTTGCTCATTGAGTATCAGATGCGATTCGGGTCTGCACAACTCAAAATGGGTGGCATCGCCGGTGTCGGCACAAATGAGGAACATCGCAACAAAGGATATTCTCGGCGCGTCATGGAAGACTCCACAGCGTTTATGACTGAGAATGGATTCGATGTCGCGATGCTGTTTGGTATCCCGAACTTCTATCCTAAGTTCGGCTACGCAACAGTGATACCCGAAACATGGATCTATCTTGAAACGGAGGAAGCGCAAGCGGCTGTCTCTACATATCAGATCCGTAAATTTGAGAAGAACGACGCACCGGAGATATTGTCGCTCTACGCAGCAAACAACGCCGAACGGACAGGGACACCTTTGCGAGACGAAACCCGTTGGAAAAAATTCAAGATGGGGAGCAACTTTAGGGTTGACGCTGCCCCTTACGTCGTCTCGGACGAACGGGATGAGGTAATCGGCTATTTCGTCTGCGACGATACGGAGGAAAACTGTACGCTCTGTGACATCGGATTTCAAGACAGAACGATTTTTGAGACAATCGTTCGCTTTCTTGCAGACCGCGCCAAACGCATAGGGGCGGCGCAGATTCAGTGTCATATCCCGGCAGACCATCCATTCGCTATCTTCTGTCGACGCTATGGCTGCCGAACACATACCAATACCCCGAAAAACAGCGCGGGTATGATGCGGATTATCAACCAATCAAGCACCTTAAAAGGGATTAGCAGTGAATTGGAAAAACGCCTACAACGCGCCGCCCATCTCTCAAAATGGAGCAGGAAAATTCTCATCTCAACAGATCTCGGACAGGATTGCTTAGAAATTGATAGGGGCCGCGTTGCACATACCAACAGTCGGGCAAACGCCTTCTATCTTGAGATACCACAAGATAAACTGATTCAACTGATCATGGGACGGCGAAGTATCAGAGATCTTACCGTTGAACCCGATGTCTCAGTAAGTGAGGGCGTTATTCCCGTGCTGGACACCCTCTTTCCACTCGGTCATCCACACGTTTGGTGGCCCGACCGATTTTAGTGGACGGATGGTTCCCCCATTTATCAGACTTTTAGAAATTTTGATATTTTCTGACATCCGCAGAAATTGTGAGTATAATTAATGCAATTCATGCGGTTATCCGCAAATTTCTCACGAATTTTTTGACATTCGTGAGAACTACGGGTATAATTAAAGATACTGAGATTCGTTATCAATTTTTAGAAACGCAATCTCTAACACAAAAACAAGAAACTTCAGGCTAAGACGATTGAACATGATAATGAATCTCAATATCATATTAGAGATGTTGTATTTATGAGAAAACAACCTGCCAACTTTATAAAATGTCTCGCCGTCTGGGGAATATTTATGCTGGTAGGAGCGATTTCTAATCGCGACCCTGCCTTTGCTGAATCAAATCCATTCTCGGTCTCTGGATACGGGATAATTAACTATTCCCATTTCGATTGGGAACTTGACCCGGGTAGGCGTGCCGCTATTGATGTAGAACGTTTCGTCATCGCACCAAAATACCGTATTAACGATACCATCCTGCTTGAATCGGAATTGGAATTTGAGCACGGTGGCACTGGCAGTACGATGGAATTTGATAAATTTGAAGAGTTTGGGGAATTCGAGACGGAAATCGAAAAAGGCGGTGAAGTGATCGTCGAAAAACTCGCTGCTGTCTTCTCCTTCCAACCCTCCCTTAACTTCCGTGTCGGACATATCATCGTTCCAGTAGGACTTGTTGCGAAGCGGCATCGACCGCAACATTACTTTACGACAACGCGTCCCGAAGCGGAAGCACACATCATTCCAACGATCTGGCACGAAACCGGTGTCGAAATTTTCGGATCGTTTGGTTCACTAAACTATCAGGCACAAATTGTTAACGGATTGGATTCAACCGGTTTCAGTTCCCGGCACTGGATCGTTCGCGGACATCAACTGCGCTTTGAAACAGCCAACGCCGAAGCACCTGCATTCGTCGGACGGCTCGATTATGCATTTCACGAGAACGCAACCGTCGGTGTTTCTGGCTACTACGGAGACACAGCAGCGAACCGCCCAAAACCTGATGTGGATTTTGACGCACACGTAGGGATTGTGAGTCTTCACGGATTCTATGAAGTAAACGCGGTGAAGATACGAGGATTGTTCCTCTGGGGAACACTCGAAAATGCCGATCAGTTGTCTAAGGTCAACCGAACCCTCTCCAACAACCTCAATGTGAAACGTACACCGATCGGAAGTTCTGCACTCGCTTGGTACATTGAGGCAGGCTACGATATTCTATCATTTTTCAGACAACCAAACAACAGCGCGAAAAATTCCGATAAGGCTTTAGATGTCTTCGCGCGCTACGATTTTTACGATACGATGGCAAGTGTTGAAGGTATTATCTTTGACAATCCGCGGTGGGAGAGAAGCACATGGACTTTCGGTATCAACTACCACGTCCATCCAAAGATGGTTTTCAAGAGCCACTACTCACTCCGACGGTTAGCAACGAAGGATAAAAACCGAGAAAATACTTTTTCGCTCGGCTTAGGTTTTCAATATTAAATTAGTTGTCAGTTATTAGTTTTCGGTTTTCGGCAAGAGAATCCGTGTAACAATTCAACGCTGTCTTTGAAGTCAAAAAGGTGCGGAAGATTGCCACAAAAACGCTCCTAACTGGTAACCAACAACCAATATAACATGGAGGTTTCTTATGAAACTCTATAAAGTTTGGACAATTTTCTGTTGTTTACTACTCGCATCCGCTTTTGTTGTAGGATGCGGAAGCGATGAGGAAACAGATGAACATGACGACCACGATCACGACGAGGCTTTTGATGCCAGCACGATGCTTAACGATTTTGCCAATACTGTTGTGTTAGCCACATACACCGACCTGGATAACAAAGCCGGTGAACTGTTGGCAGCCGTGAAGGCACTGGAAGTGGACCCCTCGCAAGCAAATCTCGAAAAAGCGCAACTGGCATGGATAGCAACCCGAACACCATGGGAACAGAGCGAGGCGTTTCTATTCGGTCCCGTTGACACGCAAGGGCTCGATCCAGCGTTAGATAGTTGGCCCGTCGATCACGTTAACTTGCAGTCTGTTCTGGACAGTGGCGATGCGTTAACGGTGGATTTTGTTAGTGGATTAGAAGATACACAAAAAGGATTTCACACCATCGAGTTTCTACTGTTCCGCGAGGGCGACCAACGCAAAGCATCGGATATAACCGAACGCGAATTGGAATACCTCGTTTCAACGACGGAGAACCTTAAAGCGAGTACCTCTCAACTACGGTTGGCATGGGCACCAGAAGGTGAAAATTTCAGTAGCGCAGTTGCACAAGCCGGTGTAGAGAGCGTCTTTTATCCGTCACAAAACGCAGCGGTCCAAGAGATGGTGAACGGTATGATCACCATCGCCGATGAGGTTGCAAACGGCAAAATATCTGACCCTTACAACGAATCGGACACGACGCTTGTTGAATCGCAGTTTAGTTTCAACTCCATCTCGGATTTCCAAGACAATATCCGAGGGATTCAGAATGTCTACATGGGGAAATTCACGAATGATGGACAAGGGCTCAACGAATTCGTGAACAGTCAGAACCCTGATTTAGATGCTCGTTTCCAGCAAGAGGTCCAAGCAGCTATCGACGCTATTGGGGCTATTCCAGACCCCTTCCGTGATTCGATTACTGCGCACCGCGGTGCCGTCGAAGCTGCGATCGATGCCGTCAGCACAGTGCAACAGACGCTTGAACAAGACATACTCCCGCTCGTTAACGAAAGTGAGTTTAATTAGGATTTATGTCCTTCACGGGTAGGTGCAGTTTGTAACCGCACCGATCCCATGGTGGTAAGTGTTTTACCGTCCAAAGGTACATGTTTCCGCTCAATTTTGCGTAAGTCCTGTTATAGTAAAATCCGAAAATAAGTTTACACTTGTAGCATAGGCTGTTAGCCTGTGCCTCCGTAGGGGCTGGGTCCCCCAGCCCGATGCCCACCGAATGTGCAATTAATTATGGGATCCACTATAATGTTCCTTAAAAAAAGAGTTTTAATCCCGAAATATGTAAATGCGAAGGGCTATTTCGTCTTTGCAAAGTAGTAGGCACGCTCCGTCGTGCCGTCCTAACCATCAAAAAATGAAACATTTTCACAGTCTACTGTTCCTAACCCTTTTAGTGTTAATTTTCTTGAGCGCGTGTGATTCCGAGTCACCCGTAGCAGTAGAATCCACACTCGTATTTTCCACGAGCGAATTTTCTGGTGGCGAGACGACTGTTTTTGACGCCTCAAGCCACGCCTTCTCAATTCCCGCTCCGAATCTTTCTGCAGCAGCACTTGAAAAACATCTGGACGGCGATGTTGAGTTTGAAGCCGTTTTTGTGACAGCCCCCGCAGTGGTGAACCCCGGATTGGGACCTATCTATAATAACGTTTCATGTATTAACTGTCATTCCCGTGATGGTCGCGGGCGACCGCCGAGTGCTGACGAGGGTCTTGTGTCCCTACTTTTCAGACTCAGTCTTCCAAAGGAAGATGCTTCGGGAGTTGGAATGCCACCAACACCGGTGCCAGGCTTCGGCAGACAACTTAACAATCGCGCCATTGTTAACGCAGCCCCGGAAGGCAAAGTCAAAATTGAATATACCGAACAGACGTTGACGACAGCAGATGGCACGCGCGTGTATCTGCGCTATCCGAACTATACTTTTACCGACACTTATCAGCCCCTGCCAGAAAACATTGAAGTCTCGCCACGCGTCGCACCCGCTGTCTTTGGACTCGGTTTGTTGGAAGCGATCCCTGAAGAAGTTATCCTCGCTTATGCAGATGAAGCCGATGTTGACGGGGACGGTATCTCCGGCAAGCCTAATTACGTCTGGGATGTCGTCAATCAGCGTTACAGCCTCGGACGTTTCGGGTGGAAAGCCAACCAACCCACCCTT
>JAJECD010000408.1 GCA_022822215.1 Candidatus Poribacteria bacterium
TCTCACCACGACCGAGACGTAAACGCTGCGATAAACATATTACGGGCTGCTTGTGATCCGGTTGTGGAGCAGATGTAAGACCAAAGATGGCAAACTGCTAAGAAGCACAAGCCCCAGCGTTTACGCTGTGGGTGCCTTGACACAAGGAGCGTCTCTAATGTTGAGATTACGCGAAAAGTTGAAATATATGTTTTTAACCGGAGTATTGGCATTTGCTGGCTTTATGCTCGGTAACATGAACAATGACACGAAAGCGCAACTTGGATCCGAGATGATTGATACGTTGACCGTCCGAAAGTTAACCGTGCTTGAAGACATAACCGTGATAGCCGACAATGGAGAGTCTCGGGTTGCTATATCTTGGCATGAACTGAGTGGAGACGTATCGTGTTACGGTCCGGGCAAAGTGGATGTTGCGGATAGGGCGAGTCTGTTGGTGGGTCAGTTGGGTGGCATTGCAGGGGTTACCGATAAAAACGCCAGTGGTGTGAGTCTCACGCTTGGTACGGAGGGTGGCGGTGTAACCATTTTTCCTATAGAGGGTCCTTTGGCTGCGAAAGGCGGTGCTGCCTTAGGCATAGACAAAGGTGATGGTTTTGTCTCCACAATAGATAGTTCTGGTGAACGCCGCACATTGGGACAATAGATCGCTGTCTATTCTTTCCAGCGTTGGATGAGTTGCGTATCTATGCCAAATTGATCTAAAATTTTTGTCACGACGAAGTTGAACATATCATCCACCGTTTTCGGGAAGTGGTATAGTCCCGGCATCGCCGGTAAAATACAGACCCCCATGCGTGACAGTTTGAGCATATTCTCTAAATGAATAGAACTGAGCGGGGTTTCACGTGGCACGAGTACCAGTTTGCGGTTTTCTTTGATACATACATCAGCGGCGCGCTGTATGAGGTTCCGCGATATACCTGTTGCGATAGCGGCAATGCTTCCCATACTACACGGCACAACAATCATCCCTTCCGTGCGGAAAGAACCACTCGCAATCGATGCCCCGATGTCTGATTCGTGATGGTAGATAACCCTCGGCGAGGATACACCAATCAGAGATTCCAACTCGAAGTTATCAGGGTCTATCTTAATCTGAAGCTCTTCCCACAAAGCGCGCACACCGGATGAAGAAATTGTTAGATGTACCTCTATATCTTCATGTTTTGTGAGAACTTCGAGCAGGCGGACACCGTATATGCCAGCACTTGCCCCGGTTATCCCTACAATCAATCTTTTCAATTTTAATTCACTCCTCAACGAAAATCACATGCAACGTCAAGCAATCTCTGTACGTACCAAGTGTAACTATTGTAACTGTTTTTTTGTAAAAAATCAAAGGTAAACCATTTGTAGGCGAGCCACTAGGGTCATTTAGTTTTCCAATAATTTACATCCGGATGCCCGGATTTAGTCTGGGAATAGACTAAATCCATTCCTTGTATTACATTCTTGTTGGGGAAAGTGTGCTGTCCCGAATAAATTCGGGCTTCCGGAGACAGGAACCCTTTACATAAGTAAACTTATCTCTTAAAACTAAATAGCCCTGGGCGAGCCACTAATCCCACTTGACAGAAAAGTTCATAGGGGGTAAATTAAACGCAGAAACCAGTCCACTGAGGAAAACCATGAACATTGCTGACTTAGACACACCGAAACTCGCTGCAGACCTGGATGTGCTTGAACGAAATATCGAAGGTATGGCGACACATTGCCATCAGCTTGGCATTCCCTTGCGTGTTCACACCAAAACGCACAAAGTGCCAGAGATCGCCAAATTACAAGTCGCCGCCGGTTCCCAAGGGATTACCTGCCAGAAATTGGGCGAAGCGGAGGTGATGGTGGATGCCGGACTTGACAATATCCTTATCCCCTATAACATCGTCGGCAAACCCAAACTGAAGCGATTAACAGCACTTGTTCAACGCGCCCGAATTACCGTCGCCCTCGATTCAGAAGAGACTGCAACCGGTATTTCTCAGCAAGCCACTGCTGACGGTTGTGTTGTACCTGTGATTGTGGAGTTGGATACCGGGAGTGGCCGTTGTGGCGTGCAATCTCCGAAGGCAGCACAACGCCTCGCGCGGCAGATTATGAAAATGCAAGGCATTGATTTCCAAGGCGTGATGACGTATCCGAGCAACCTCCGAGCAAAACCGTTTATTGCCGAGACATTTGACCTCCTTGAACAAGACGGAATTCCCGTGAATATCATCAGTGGCGGCGGGACAGGCTCCGAAGCAGCATCAAAAGATCTCGGTTGTACAGAGACCCGTAGCGGTTCTTATGTCTACGAAGGCATGACTCGCGTCGGCAGATCAGGCATGCTGTCGCCGGAGCGGTGTGTACTCCGCGTTATCGTAACCGTCGTCAGCACGCCAACCTCCGAACGGATTATTATTGATGGCGGGATGAAGACTTTTACCAGTTATCCACCAAAACCTTATGGACATATCATTGAGCATCCAGATGCCAAAATTTACGGTATGTCTGTTGAGCATGGACACGTTGATGTGAGTGAATGTGCACACCAGTTTAAAGTTGGTGAGCAGCTTTCCGTTATTCCACTTCACCAAGGGATGACCAGCAACCTTCACAATGAACTCGTCGGCATCCGAGACGGTGAAATTGAGGCAATTTGGCAAATCGCCGGCAGAGGCAAAGTTTCTTAGTCTCAAGAGGGTAAAATTATGATTCTACCGACACCAGAGCAGAAAGAACAGTGGGAAGAAGAAGGCTATCTCGTCTTTGAAGACGCGATTCAAGGGGAAGATCTCAAAAGGCTTCAAACTGCTTTCGATTATTGGGCAGATGCCAGTAAAGCAGAATGGTTGGATAGAGTTGAGGGTGGTGAGGCCGTCGCAACCTTCTACGACATCCCGAATCCGCTGGAAAAAGATTCGATATTCATTGATATTATCGATTATCCAAGCTACTACGGCACCTTGATGGCGTTCACCGACCACGACCTAATTCTATTGGGACCGCAGGTTAGGACGGTGGCACCCTGGCCCGTGAGCTATACCGGATGGCACCCTGATGTTTCCCAGAGCAATCCGCTCCATATTAAGGTACAAATCTACGTTAACGATGTTGAACCGGGAAGTGGGGAATTCGGCTTCGTGCCAGGCAGTCACAAACCGGATGCTGGGCCGTATGCACGTCCAATGCGGCAAGAGAGTATGCCAGGACATAAGACTTTCCCGGGTAAAGCAGGCACAGCGATTATGTTTAACTCCTGTGGATGGCACGTTTCAATGGACAATCATTCCGATGTGCCGCGTAAATCCATTATCCTGATTTACGAAAAACGAACACCCGGACGTATTGGACCGGACCAGTTTGCCTCTATCTCAGCGTATTGTCAGACACCAGAACGTCGTAAATTGTTTAGCTTAGATGGCTAAGCAAAGGAGGGGTATCCTATGCCACGCATTGACGCGCATCTGCACGTATTCACGAAAGCTTCATCCGAGTTTCCGAGGGAGACATCAGACATTTGGCCCGCTGAACGCGAAGAGCCTGTCGAAAAACTGTTAGACCAGATGGAAGAACATCAGATCGATCAGGCAGTCCTTGTTCAGATGGCAGGCGCGAGCATAGCGAATCATCGTTACTTGCTGCACTGTCTCAAAGCGTATCCCAACCGATTTTTAGGGATTGGATTGGTTCCGGAAGGGCATCCGAACCCTGCTGACCACATGGCGGAACTAACAGATAACACTGGAATTATCGGGTTCAGATTCTCTACATTCGGTGGACCGCGTGATATTTTTGAGAAGATGGATGTCCGTAAGTTTGCGGCGTATCCGATCTGGAAGTGTGCTGCGGCGCGTGATTATGTCTTGTGGCTTTATCCGAACGCTATCAACGCCCATCTCCTGCCATACCTGATTCAAGAATTCCCTCAGGTCCGGGTTGTACTCAATCATCTCGCCGTGTGCCCAGGAAAAGGCAAATTCAGTTGGGACGAATTCGGGAGACCTCAGATACAGGTGACAGGTTACAACCTCACTATGCACACCACTTATCGACTCGCGCGCTTTGAAAATGTTAATGTGCATCTCTCTGGTCAGTATGCCTTTAGCAAGGAAGGATTCCCTTATAAAGATTTGGCAGGATGGCACCATGGTCTTTTGAGCGGCTTTGGGGCAAAACGGTTGATGTGGGCGACCGATTTTCCATGGATTCTGGAGGAGCCCGGCTACGGCAAACTCACAACGATTATCGAAAAACTCATGCCGAATTTGACGGAATCGGAGTTGGCGGACATTATGGGTGGAAATGCAAAACGAATCCTCCGTTTTCCAGATCTATGATTGTTCTGGGAAAAACCCCCTAAATCCCTCTTATCAGAGGGACTTGTAGCAGGAAGTATGAATTAGATGCATATACTCTGTGCGAACGTAGGAAGTACCTCGTTCAAATATCAAATTATTGATATGGAAACAACGGCTTCCCTTGTCAAGGGAGGTGTGGAACGAATCGGCAATTCACCATCAGCCTTTACACACGCTGTCCCCGGCAAACCAGCCGTTGAAGGCGAAATAGATGCCCCGACACATACCGCCGCAATTGCCCACGCAATGTGTCTCATCACCGATCCTGAAGTCGGGTGCCTTTCCAATCTGGCACAACTCGACGGCGTTGGGTTCAAAACGATTCTCGCGAAAGGCTACTGGCGTTCAGCAAGGATCACCGAAGATGTGATAGCCGCACTTGAGGCATCAACGCCACTCGCGCCGATGCACAATCCTGCATATATCGCCTCTATCCGCGCCTTTCAAGAACTCCTCCCGACGACACCACTTGTCGCCGTTTTCGAGACGTGGTTTCATCAGACCCTCCCAGATTACGCCGCCGAATTTGGTGTGCCACGTTTCTGGGTAGAGAAACACGACATTCGCCGGTATGGCTACCACGGTGCTTCACACCGATATATCTCCGAACGCGTGCCCCAACTTCTCAAACGCGAGTCAGGAGAGGGATTCCGCATTATCTCCTGCCACCTTGGCGGCAGTTCATCTCTCTGCGCTATTAGAGATGGAGAGTCCATTGATACGTCAATGGGGACTTCAACGCAGTATGGAATGATTCAATCCACTCGGTGCGGCGAGCTGGATGCCTTTGCTGTATTGTATCTGATGGACAAAGAGGGGTTCTCTACCGATGAAATCCGCCGTCAATTGATTGAGGATTCTGGTGTGAAAGGCATTTCCGGCACGAGTGGTGATATGCGAGATGTGGAAGAGGCGATAGAAGCAGGTGACGACAATGCCCGACTGGCATTGGATACGTACTGTTATGGCGTGAAAAAGTATATCGGCGCGTATATTGCCGCACTCGGAGGGGTCGATGTTATCGCTTTTGCAGGAGGGATTGGTGAAAAAAGCCCAATAACACGCGCGAAGATATGCGAAGGGTTAGAGTGGTGCGGGATTCACTTGGATGCGGAAAAGAACGAGCAGCTCACCGGGGAATCTGACCTCTCTGCTGACAACAGTCGCGCCAAAATTCTGGTCGTTTCCACGAATGAGGAACTCATTGTATCGCGTGAGACCGCACGGGTGCTGAGTTAGTTTCCAAATTTTCTTTTTTAACGTGAGTTCCATTGT
>JAJECD010000325.1 GCA_022822215.1 Candidatus Poribacteria bacterium
GGAGACGCTGCGGACGATGGAACCGTCTACGTCAAAGCGGAACATTCATCACAAATCGTCCGTGTTAAACGGGCACTCATTGATAAGATTGCCCTCGGTACAGCATGGTTACGAGATAAACAGATCCTCAATTTCCATATCGACGCTGCGATCCGACTCACACTACATAGCGAGGACGCAGCACCCGTTACATGTCAACGTCTCGGCACGAGTTGGCGGCTTACAGCACCGGTGAAAGAGGCAGCGAATAATGCAGCGGTAAATGCCATCATCTATGAACTCGACAATCTAATGGCAGACGCTTATGTTGGGCATAACCCCATTCCTACAGATGACATCACAGGCTTCAGTCACCCGCACGTGCAGCTAACCGTTGAGCTACGGGATCAGAAAGTCTATACTTTGCAAATCGGAAACCAACCAGACACTACTGGGTATTATTACGCACGGCTGCAACATGAACCCGATTTAATTTTTCTCCTTAATGCAGAACGCGTACCAAAATTGAAAACAACGCTGGCGCTGCTCCGGACTTCGGAACAGTAGACGATCAAACACTATGCAGACGTACATTATCGCAACCGCTTACTTCCTTTTTATCCTTGAGTTACTCATTATTAGCCGCTCTTTTTGGTATGCGCGGCGTGAACGTAATGCAGAACGTCCAACCTATACACCAAAGGCGGCGATCATCGCGCCTCACTATGGCTGGGATGCCGACACGGCAGAACACGCGAAAAGTCTCTTACACCAAGACTACGCCGGTATGTACGAAGTCTTCTTTGTCACACATGAAAAAGCGGACTCGGGGCACGATGTCTCCTACCCGCACCTCTGTGAAATTGCCGAATCGTCCCCGAATATTCATGTCTTATTAGCACCAAACATCGTTGAGAACAATCTCCCACGTTCGCAAAAGGTTCAGAACCTATTGACAGCGATCGAAAAACTCCCTGACGATATCGAAGTCATTGCCTTTGTGGACGCAGATGTCGCTATCCGAGAAGATTGGTTAACACTCCTTGTGAACCCACTCCAAGAATCAGGCATAGGAACGACAGTCGGGGGACGGTTCTACTTCCCACAAACATGGAACATCGCGTCTCTCGTGGAAGCCATTTGGGTAAACTTCCAAATGAGTTTCCAAGGGGATCATCCATTCTCCATGGTGTGGGGTGGTTCTAACGCGTTCCGACGCGAAATGCTCGAAAAAGCCCGAATTCTTCAACGCTGGGAAGAGGCAACAATCGAAGATCACAATACCACGCTTGCGATGAAAGATATCAAGCGGAAGGTGCATTTCGTCCCAGACTGCGTAGCCATTACGCGCACTACCAATCGCACATGGCATCAAATCGTTGAATTTACGAATCGCCAGATGATTATGACACTTCACATGGGACTTTGGCGGCAGTGGCTTGTGAGTCTCATTATCCTTCTCCCGAAAGGTGTCTTCGTGTTTGGCGCAATTCCATTTCTATTCTATCGTGAAGGACTATTCCCCATTGTCTTCATCCCTTTTTTAGAAGCTTTTGGTTACAGGCTCTACGCCAAAAACCTACCGCAATGGCTCCGTGAAATGCCTAAGATGCGGGAAACAATTGGCATAACCTCCTATGTCACTTCAATTTCAATATTCCTCGGTGGCATCAACGCTCTCTATGCGATCTTCCAACGCAAAATCACGTGGGGTGGCGTGCGGTACGAAATCTTGTCTGCCACAAAATGTAGAGTCTTAGGACGGGTTAAGCCAAAACGGAAAAATGGGGATTGATGGTTGGTGAAAACAGACTTGCTTTTTTTTTCAAAATGTGGCATAGTACTTTTTCAAGGAAACCCGTCATATACATAAAAGGAGCGAAACATGGGAGCAGAGAAAGTTATTAAATCAGAAAAAGAATGGAAAGAACAGCTCACACCGGAAGAATATAAGGTAACCCGTAAGAAAGGGACAGAACGCGCCTTTACGGGAAAATATCACGATTGCAAAGAGCAAGGGACCTATCACTGTATCTGCTGCGGCAGTCCACTTTTTAGCGCGGAGGCGAAATACGATTCTGGAACCGGGTGGCCGAGTTTTTGGGAATCCATCTCCCCGGAATCTATTGCGACAAAATTGGATCGTAGCATATTTTTTATGCCGCGCACGGAAGTCGTCTGTAGTCGGTGCGACGCACATCTGGGACACGTCTTTGATGATGGACCTGAGCCGACAGGCAAGCGTTATTGCATGAATTCCGCAGCACTTACACTCGTAAAATCAGAAGATGAATCTTAAGTCAGTTATCGGTGGTCAGTTTTCGGTTAAGAGACAGGTTTGGAGCGATCTACCTTTCTCTGGATTCCGCCCAAAAATCACTTTGTCGCACAAAACCTCTTTAACCGAGAACCGATAACTGACAACTGACAACTTATAAAGGAGAATTGATGGCACTACGTAGTCGAATTTCACCACGATTTTTTGTCAATGAACTCGCCAGTGCTATAACAGAAGATTGGGATACTTCCAAGAAGTTCGCGCGTTACCAGCTCGCCAAGGAAAGTTTCAATTGGCGACATCCACTCGGTGCGAAACACGGCAGAGGCGATGCTATCCAGTTGGTAAGCCTCCGTATTACCGATATGTGTAACCTCCGTTGCCATTCCTGTGGACAATGGGGTGACAACGGTTACCTGGTCGGCAAGTCGATGAAAGAACTCAAGCAGCGCGAAGTCCCGGTTGAAGTCTATAAGAATCTTGTGGATCAGATTGTGGATGAAGGCTGGTCTCCGGTTTGGTATATTTGGGGTGGCGAACCGATGCTTTACCCTGGAATTATCGAATTGATGCACTACATCAAAGAGCGAGGCATGCCTATATCCCTTGTGAGTAACGCAACACACATCGCCAGACGCGCCGAAGATATTCTGGAAACCTGCAAAATTATCTACTTGAGTGTTGATGGACCGAACGAGGAAATTCACAATACGCAACGTCCCGGCCTAACCCCAAACTATGACAACTTCAAAGATGTCAAGGCTGCATTAGAAGTCCTCAGCGCGGCAAAAGAGAAGCGGAACGTCAAGTTCCCTTACATCATTCCGCTCAGCTGCGTTACGATGTATAATATTGACGATGTTGTAGACCTCTATAAGTTCACCAGTCAATACGCCGACGCCCAGATCTTTTATCTCACCTGGTGGATAGATTCGGAATCCGCACAGGAACACACGGAAGATTTCGAGAACCGTTTCGGTTTCAAGCCGCAAACCCACTACGGTTGGATAGGGACATGGAAGGACTTCGACCACGGCGTTATCCTTGACCGATTTGAAGAGATGGAGAGCCTTTCCGAAAAACAGCAGAAGTGTCCGCCTATCATGATGCCACGCCTCAATACTCGTGGCGAAATTCAACGTTATTATACCGATCATCAACAGACCTTCGGTTACGACCAATGTGTCAGCATCTACATGACAATGGAGATTGACAGCAACGGCGATGTGAGCCTCTGTCGCGATTACCACGATTATATCATCGGTAACATCCAAACAGATAAGGTGATCGATATGTGGAATAACCAGAAGGCGATGAAGTTCCGGCAGTCTGTGAGTAATGATGGACCGATGCCTGTCTGTCGTCGCTGCTGCGGTCTGATGGGATTTTAAACTATTAAATAAGGACCATAGTTAAAAATATGAAAATAGGATTACGTATTCCCGGCACAGCCCGTCAACTGCCTTTTGCAGATTTCTGTAAGTGGTGCGCAGACAACGGGTATG
>JAJECD010000389.1 GCA_022822215.1 Candidatus Poribacteria bacterium
AATATGCAAGAGATTGAATGGTTAGCACATGATGTGATTGAAGAAGTGATTGGAACAGATGCAGTGTTCGGCATCAGCCTTGGCGATTTGGTAGGTGACGATTTAAGCTTATTTTCCCCGCTTAACGAGGTAATGGCTACTGTTGGGATACCGTGGTACAACGTCCACGGTAACCATGATATGAACTTTCTTGCGACGGATGACCAATATGCCGATGAAACATTTGAACGTGTTTACGGTCCCGCGTGCTATTCTTATGATTGGGGTCCCGTCCATTTCATCAACATCGACAATGTGCTCTTTTACCGCGATGAGGAGGACAACCCGCGCTACGCCAGTGAGGTGGGAGAACAGCAATTGACTTTTCTCCGCAACGATCTCGCTTTTGTGCCGAAAGATCAGCTTATTGTTATATCCTTTCATATTCCGTTGACCGGGATGCGTGATGTGAAGGAATTAATGAATCTACTTGGCGATCGACCTTACACGTTATCCCTGTCAGCGCACACGCACTTCCAACGAGATGGCTTCGTCGGACCGGAGCACGGTTGGCATGGCGATGCCCCGCACCATCATCACAATCATGCAACCACATCAGGCTCTTGGTGGACGGGCGCGCTTGATGAAATTGGTATTCCCCACACAACGATGCGAGATGGCGCACCGAACGGATATGGCATCTTCACATTCAGCGGAAATCAATATTCGATTCGGTTTAAAGCGGCTCGGCGTCCAGCGGATTATCAGATGAATATATGGGCACCTTGGGAAGTTGCGTCAGCAGAAACCGGCAACACAGAGGTTGTTGTTAACGTTTTTGGTGGCACCGAACGCTCAACGGTTGAAATCCGTCTGGGTGCAGACGCGGAATGGAAACCGATGACCTATATGCCTCAAGAAGACCCATACTACAAAGCACTCAAGGCACGGGACGATACGAATCATCTTGAACGGAAACTGCATATCGCCCTTCGAGAAACAATGACATCACAGTTAAAGGAAGACAGCGAACTGCCACAAAGGGGACGACGGCTTAGCGGAATTACAAAATCATCGCACATCTGGCAAGCAAAACTCCCAGCGAATGCCCCCAAAGGGACACACGTTATCTACGTCCGTACGACTGATATGTTTGGTCAAACTTTCACAGGGCGTCGCATTATCCGGGTGCATTAGCCCGGTATCAGTAGTGAATCTATCCTCGATAACCCGCTAAATCTGTCTTATCACGCGAATAGGAAAGATATTGTGCGGAGAACTATATGTGTTTTACATACCTCCGCACGATATTTATAGTGGATCTCATAATTAATTGCACACTGTGAAACAAAAGAACCCCCCTAACCCCTCTTATCAAGGGGGAATTTGGGACCTCTAAAATGTAAACTTATTTTTTGAATTCACTATAAACGCTTAGGAAATAAGCGAATGTCCGTCAACGCTTGGGACGACGCAGCACGACACCCAATTGTCCAACTGCCCAAAGCGTATCGCTGCCTTTGACCCGTGTGACTGCATACAGGTTGTCATTAATCCCGGTATGTTCCTGTTCCCAGGTTTCCCCGCCATCTGTCGAGTGAACGATAGTCCCAGAAGCACCGACGGCGTAGATTTCCTGTTCAGAGAGTGCCAGAATATCGTAAAGCGTCTGATTGGTCCCACTTGCTTGTGATGTCCACGTGAAACCGCCATCAGTGGTAGACAGTATAATCCCACCACGTCCTGCTGCCCATCCCTTTCGTTTCGTGATGAATGATACTGCCTTCAGATCGGAACCGGTATGGGTTTCGTGGAACTTCCAATATTCGCCCATGTTGACGGTGCGTTGGGTTACACCATTTGTGCCAACCGCCCAGCCGAGGGGTGCGAATTGCATATCAACGCTCGTAAGGGGTTTACTGGTGGAGGTGCGCTGCCGTGCCCAAGTGGTCCCTCCGTCTGGATTGTGTATAATATCGCCACGCTCTCCGACAGCCCAGCCTTCAGAAAAGTTAGCGAATGCGACATCATTTATGGCAAACGAATTCTCACGTGGGAGTCGTTTTTGCTTGTTTTGTGCTGTCCATTGCGATCCGTCTTGTGTGTAAAGTAACGTTGCGTCATGGAGCATCAACCATCCCCATTTCGGTTCAAGACTGGTGAAGTGGACATCGACGATACGTTGCGCGGTCCCACTCTCTAAACGTTGCCACGTCTGTCCACTATCTTCAGTTGAAAATAAGTCTCCGTTATCTCCGGCAATCCAACCGTGTTGCGCATCAAGAAATAACACATCACGGAGGGTATTCCGATGTTTGCCGAGTTGGTGATGCCAGTTTTCTCCGAAATCTGTTGTGCTATAAATCTGGCCTATCGTATCTTGCACTTGTTCGTCGGTATCGATAACAAAGTCATCGGTGGTGCGGGGTGTTGACATCATCGCGCCGACTATCCACGCCTGTCCATCCGCAAGGATGTAGGCGTTTGTCACGTTAAAGGCAGGAAGAAATTGTTCTTTTGCCATTTGGTGCACCCAGCTTTCATCGCCGCCGGGTGCGCGTTGATTACCGAGCGAGTCATTTATTACCTCCCAGCTCTTGCCTTGGTTGTGCGTCGTGAGAAGTTTCTTGTCATTCGCGATGCCCCAAGCATCCGTATGATTACGGAATTTCACGGCATGGAGTCGTGTACCAGCGGACATTGTGGACAGTGTCTGTTTCCATGTCGTGCCGCCATCTGTTGTGAGAAGTGATGCACCATTCGCCAGTACCACCCAACCGGAGGTCTCATTCATAAAATGAACACCGACCGCATACTGATTCGTTCTGGCTTGGATCTCCCAATGATCACCACCATCTACGGTATGCAGAATGTAGCCTGTGCCTCTCATCCTGTGTGCTATTACTGCCCACCCCTCTTTGGTGTTGATAAAGTGTAAGTCGTCAATAGGGCTCCCAAGCCCTATTTTCTGCAATTGGAAGGTTCTGCCGCCATCGTTTGTGTGAAGCGTTTGCGCATTATTCGTACCTATCCACCCCACTTGCGGATTAATGAAGTGCATCGCACTGATATAGTAGAGATTTTCCAACCCTTCACGGGTTACTTCCCATGTCTCACCGCCATTTTCGGTTCGTAAGAGGACCCGATTGCCCCCAATCCAGCCGTGTTTCTCATCAATGAAGACGATACGCTGCAGGTCTTCTGTTACGCCACTGTGTTGTGGGTGCCACGTTTTGCCGCCATCTGTTGTATTTAAAATAGCACCCCCGTGTCCGACCGCCCATCCGCGCATCGCGGACAAGAAGTAAGTATCGGTGAAATAGGTCTGCGAGGCTCCTGATCGGATAATCTCCCAGTGATATTCAATAGTTTCTGTGAGTTGCGCTTCTAATTCAGCAGCTACTTCTTCGGCAGATGGTGGCAATTCGACAATAAACTTCTCTGTATCCACAGCATAACGCATCGCAACACCGTTTTCACCGACAGCGAGGATGCCCTCAGGTGAGAGCGAGAAGCTATAGAGATCGTTAGACGTGCCACTGTTCTGTAACTCCCACGTCACACCGCCATTGATAGTGGTCAAAATGACACCTTCATCTCCAACGATTAACCCGTAGTTTTCATCGGCAAAATAGACCTTGTTTAGATTTGCCTGTGTCCCACTCCGTTGAAATTTCCACGTTTTTCCGCCGTCGAGTGTGTGTAGAATTTCACCGAGTTGTCCGACGACCCACCCGGTATGTCTATCAATAAAGTAAGCGGCGTAGAGTTCGTTGTAGCTTTTGCTGTTCTGCCGTTTCCACGTCCGGCCACTATCTGTTGTATGAAAAATAATACCTGGCCATCCGACCACCCACCCTTCTTTCTCATTGAGGAAAAAGATGCCTTTAATCATTTCGTGGAAGTAGCGCGGTGTTTGTTGGACCCACGTCTTGCCGCCGTCTGCAGTGTGAAGGACAGTGCCTAAATCCCCAACGATCCAGCCTTTCTGAGGGTTAATGAAATGAAGGGCATTCAGTGTATACCACCACCCGCTGGTTTGCCGTTCCCACGTCTGACCGGCATCGGTCGTATGAAGGATGAGTCCGCCATCTCCAACTGCCCAGCCTTCCGCATCGGTGGCGAAAGATAGATTCCGGATACGATGCCAAGTGTCCATCTCAATATTGGTCCACGTTTTACCACTGTCATCACTTGTTGTGATTGTGCCTTTCTCTCCGACGGCAACCGCACGATTTGCATCCGCGAACGCCACACTCTGGAGCGCATCCGCTGTCGTGCCACTTTTCATTTCCCACGTGATACCGCCATCTTCTGAGTGCAAGAGTGTACCGTTCATACCGACTGCCCACGCCTGTTTACGGCTTGTGAACTGAACCCCCATCAGATCGTTTTTTGTTGGGGTCTCTACGAGTTGCCAATTGTCTCCGCCATCCTCCGTACGGTTAATAAATCCACCTCGTGCAACGAGGATCCCATAATCCTCACTGAGGAAATGGAAGTTATTCACAATCGGAGCGACGTGTCCATAAATTGGCGGCAGTCGAGTCGCCTGGGATCTCCATTCTGCGCCACCGTTGTTGGTATGAAAAACTGTGCCATCTGTGCCGCCGCACCATCCCGCATAAGGACTGATAAAAAACACGGTGTGGAGGTTGCAGACCGTCGTTGCGGTATCTGTCTTCACAAGGTTCTCTTGTCTCCGCCAGGTATCACTGCTGTCAGTGGTAGCAAAGATTCGGTCGTAGTCACCGACTGTCCATCCGCGCGCTTTATCTACAAAGAAAACGCCCTTAATTTGAAACTCGCTCACGTCCTGATGCTGCCATGTTTTTCCCCCGTTTTCTGTGTAGAACATCCCATCCTGTCCGGCAATCCAACCGATCTTTGAGTCGTAGAAGAAGACATCCAAAAATAGCATAGAAACCTCAGTTTTTTGGACTGTCCAGTGCCGTCCGCCGTCGTCCGTAATCGCGATTAACCCCTTGTCGCCAACTGCCCACCCGTTACGGAGATTTGTGAAATACACCGATTTAAAATCTTCAGTCGTATTGACCGTCTGTTTTTCCCAACTGATACCGCCGTCCGCCGTATGGAGAATCCACCCCTGATGCCCGACAATCCAGCCGTGTTTAGCATCCGCAAAGTGGATATCCATAAAATGGGTTTCCCAATCCGCTTGACGCGTAATTTCCTTTTCGACACAACCCGTTAACAGCAAGGAAGTTCCTAAGAGAATCGCTATAAAATAGCAAGTGATATGTTGAAGCCTCTTTTTCATTTTTTTATCTCCTTTAGTAGTAGTCAGCAATCGGCAAAGACGCAAGCGTTTCAGAGTCGTTTCTTGACAGGCAGCCGATAACTGACAGCCGGTGGCTATTTTTCAGAGGGGAGATACACCCCAACTGCAGCACCGGCATCCGTAGCGAACCAGAGTTTACCGCTGCTGTCCTCAAATACCGATTGAACGCGATTGCTCGGCAGACCGTCGTCTTTGTTGAAATTTTGGAATGACTCACCGTTGTAAACACTTACGCCGGATTCGACTTCAGGAAAAACCATACTAATACTGTCCTCAGTTTCATTCAGCTGCGATGGGAGATTCTTAACACCTGTAAACCAGAGATTGCCGCTGCTATCCAACATGATGTTGTCTACACTGTTCATCGGAAGTGCTTCACTGAGTGGAAAAGTGACCAGCTCTTTCCCGTCGTATCTACGAAGGCCACTATTTTCCTCACCCCCGCCTTCTCGACTCATCCAGAGGTTTTCCTTGGCATCAAACTGTAGGTCTGTAATGTTTGCACTTCTCGCCTTCCCCATCTCTTCAAAGGAGGCAAAATCCGTATCAACAGCAAAATGACGGAAATGGGACGTTTCGGTATTATAGTAGGTAATTCCAGCGGTACTGCCGAACCAAAAATTGCCTGTTATATCCTGCGCAACTGCCGTGACCTGACTCCACCAGTCAGGTAATATATCCATGCCTATGGGACCGTGCATAATAAGCGGGTAGAACTTTTCGCCATCGTAGTAATTCATACCTGAAGCTGTCGCGAACCAAAGCGTTCCTGTTTTGTCCTGAAATATGTCCTTAACGGTATCGCGGAGGAGGCCGTCATCTGTCGTAAAAATTTTGAATGCTTGTCCATCATAGCGACTCACGCCATTTAATTTTAATGGAGCAGGCGGTCCTGTTTCTGCCAGGATTTCGTTGTCAATCTCCTTAGCGAGTTCACTCAACGGCATTGCCATGTGGGACATATCCATGGGTTTGCCTCTATCCAGAATACTTGCGAGCATACCGGACGCGAACCAGAGGGCGCCTTGCCGGTCTTCAAAGATAAGCCCTATCGTGTTTCGTGATAATCCATCTTCTGTTGTGAAGGTTTGGAAGTCCTTTCCATCATAACGGGTGACACCATCGGTTGTTCCGAACCATATCGCGCCGTGGCTGTCCTCGAAAACGGTGAGCACTATATTGGATGCCAAACCGTCTGCTTGAGTTAGGGTTCTTTCGATTTTGAGTGCTGCTGTGTGAGCGGTAAATACTATCCAATTTAATAGCAGAAACGCTACCAATATTATAAGACTCAATTGTTTTTTCATTTGAACAACTCCTTTTGTTAGTGGCATCAATTGAGATGTTAACCTTCAATAGGAATTACGCAATTCCCTGATCAGTGCGGTTACAAACCGCACCTACCGCGGAGGAATGGGCGTAGACCTCAACACTACAGTCTTGCTATCTCTCAATACCAGATAGGCATTTTTAATATATATGACGCGAGTTAAGGTCGAAAAGGTTGCCTAATTTTGCAGAAAGTTGGGAAAATAGAGTAAAATGTGGGTTCGATAAGGAGGGTTTGTAGCGCAAACTTACCTTTCAGTGGGAGTTTGTGCCTGATTCTGCGCAAACTAACAGTTTACGCTACAGGGGACTTTTAAAGCGATAGGATGCCGCCCTCGACGAGCATCGGGGCACCCGTCATATATCTCGACTCATCGGAGGCTAAATAGACCGCTGCCCATGCGATGTCTTCCGGTTCGCCGATGCCTAATGGGTGCATCTCTTTAATTTCTCGGTTGATCGCTTCTGGGTCGGGTTGCTTCGATAGGAATTCTTGATAGAGTTCGGTGTTGATTGTGCCGGGGCAGAGACTATTGACACGGATGTTGTCCTCAGCATACCGAACCGCCATGCTCCGTGAGAGATGCACGACAGCAGCTTTAGAGGAGGTATAGGCGGGGTGCATCGGGAATCCAACATACGCCGATTCGCTTGCCATATTGATGATTGAACCGCCACCGGTTTCACGCATCAACGGAATGATCGCACGAGAAACAAGGTAGATGCTTTTCACATTGACGGCGTATTGCCGATCCCAGTCTGCCTCAGAGATTTCTTCTAATTCACCGACGACAGCAATACCGGCGTTGTTGAACAGCACATTAGGGGTGCCGAGTTCGGACGTGACCCTTGCAACAGCAGTCTTAATCTGTGCAGCGTCGGTTACATCGCACGCGCAAAACATTGCTGTTCCGCCGTTTGCTTGAATTTGCCGCGTGGTTTCTTCACCACGTTCGGTATTGAGGTCCCAGATGGCGACAGCTGCGCCTTCACCTGCGAAAAGTTCTGCGCTTTTTGCACCGATGCCTCGTGCGGCACCTGTGATAACGGCGATCTTATCTTTAAGTCGGCTTGCCATGTGTGTTCCTTTTTATTTCTCTGCTATTGGGGCTACCTTTTTAAATACAGCATCAACCGCCCCGAAAAGGAGCGGCAAATTATCTACACCGAAACTGGTTCGGTTTTGGGTAAACGCGTCCCCGACAAGCCTCCCAAATTGCCACCATATTCCGTCACTGAAAATGCCATACACAGGAAAATCTGGAGCATCGTTTATTTTTTGCGCGGCGATTAACTCTGCCAGGCATTGCCCCCAACCTTGTTCAAAATCGTTTTTCTTTGCCTCAACTAACATTATTAAGGGAGTCCCGACAACGGGCCTGCCCAATTCGGATTTGGTCGAGATAAGGTAATCAGGTGTTCCGCTGAGCATCTCATCGTAAGCGATGGACTTCTGTATCCAAAGCGCGTAGATATCGGCATACGCTTTATAAATCTCCTTTAAAATCGGAAAGATAATAACTTCACACCGTGCTGCCTCGGACGCAAATACATCAATGTGCTGTCTGCAAAACTCAAATTCTTGCAAAAATTGCGCTGAAGGCTTTGGGGAATCCACAACCTCAAGGAAGTCGTTTTCTACGTAGGTGATTCTGAATTTTTCTAATACATCAGAGATCGTCTTGAAATCGCTAAATGCCATTGTACCTTACCCCTTTCTTACCAGATAGCGTTTGACAGGGATCCAGGCGGGACAGAGTCTACAGGCTTCGTAAAAGCGAAACCCACCGTTCCCACGCCGCTTTAGTGGCAGCTTTCTGTGCATCATTTGCATCTGCTGCCATGCCGCGTCTCAGGAAAGCGTGTCCAACACCTTCATAGATAACGGGTTCGTAGGTGACGTTTGCAGCATCGGCTGCAGCTTTCGTTTCATCGATTGTGGCATTGATGCGGTTGTCGCTTTCGCCGTAGAAGCCGTATATGGGTGCAGATATTTTAGGGACATCTTCCGCGGCTGCAGCACGACCGTAGAAGACAAATCCAGCAGCGATTGTATCAGAATTGACAGCATAACTGAAGGTTTGTCCACCGCCCCAACAGAATCCCGAAACCGCAACCTTTTCGTTGGTTGAAGGTAAATCACGGGCGTATTTCTGAATCGCATCCAGATCGGATGTAACTTGGGAGGGTGAGAGTTCTCGGATCGTCCGTCGGACATCGTCACCCGACTCGAAACTCTCCGTACCGCCGCCATCAGGTCCCATACCCGAAAGCAGGTCAGGACAGATTGCGACAAACCCTTCTGCAGCGAGTCTGTCGGCGACGAGCCGAATCCAATCGGTGAGTCCGAATATCTCATGAATAACGATAATAGCCGTTGCGGGTTCCTTCACTTCCGGGTAAACGACAAATGTATTAACATCGCGTCCATCAGCAGTCGTGACCTTTACCCATTCACCGTGGCGGGGTGATGCTTCGAGTTCAGCCTTGAGGCTGTCGGCTCCGGCGTTACCGATGGACAAGAACCCTGTAACAATGATACCTAACACAATAGCGTGGCATATTTGCATAGTGTCTCCTTACTTTTTATTTGCTTTGTGAATCATAGATTTCACGACCTGTTCCATTTCGGTAGGGGGCATTGCCCCGAATAAGAAGAAGTGCATATCTCCACTCGACCAACTGAAAGCATGCGTCGGTCCACGTTGATGTTTCAGCACACGCGTGCCTTCAATCTCAACTATATCTGAGCCTCTACGCCGATCATTGCGGCGGCCCACCCGTTTGTCCGTTGTTTCAAATATAGAGAAACCTAACAGACCATCTGTATAAATCAGATGGATTGTATTTTTTCTGTCTTTTACCTTGCGAATATCTTCCAACTGAAACCCAGGTGGCAGGTATGTTGGCTGAATAGGTTTAACTTCGAGGATTTTTTCCGATTCAGTCAGTGAAATTGAGTAACTCCGCTGGGGTTCCGGCTTTATCTCTTTTTTAAAGACTTTCCATTTCCGTTCCACAGCTTCCAGATCGAAACTGATCCGGGTATAGACGCTCATTGCCCGAAGAACACTTTCGGAATTGAGGTTTTCTACCCGTAAGATAGCACCGTTCTCGCGGGCAAAGAAAATTCGTTTGGTCGGTCTATTAGCGAATTTCGGCGTGATTGTTAGGATATCAGCCTCGTAATTCGCTATTTTTTCCGTAGATGACGATTTTTCTAAGTTGTAATTTTGTGCGATCAATTGGACTTCTTTTTTTGAAAATAAGTTATTAGTCTTTTTCCATCTTATCTCTCTTTCTCGACCGTTTCTACGATTCTCGCCCCGGTCTCTTCCCTGGTTATCTCTATGATCTTTATCACCACCGCGCGAATCTTCCAGCTGTTTGGGTGCCCCTACTTCAGACAGCTCTTTCGCATAGAAGATATCAGGAGATTTATGAATAACGAGTTCTTCAAAAGTCCTGGTGCCTCTTGGGGAAATAAAGGTCATCAGACGGACGCCAACGTAACTGATCTCACGTTCGGCTTTTGCGATACGTTCGAGCGTTTCAGTATCGGCAAACAGTGCTTGGGGGGCGGTCCATAGCAAACAGACTAAAACTGAACTACACAGAAAAGATAGCTTTACGCGAATATCCTTATTATGAATTAGATACTTATAGATTCGCATTGGCTCACCTATCGATTGCCTATTTGGGAAATTTAGTGTCCTACATTCTCTATATGGAGATCAAGAAACAGATCGGTATCACCATTCGGTTCTGAAGATTCCTCGGGTTGCGCGATACTGCCGTTTAAACTCAATGGATTATCTGTTAATTGTTCCGTGTGAAGCCCGAAGTAGTAATCGAGCGTCTCTTCATATTGGGAAGTTGT
>JAJECD010000398.1 GCA_022822215.1 Candidatus Poribacteria bacterium
CCCCACGCGGCGTCGCATCGTCAGGGTTTCCCCCATTGCGAAATATTCTCGACTGCAGCCTCCCGTAGGAGTTTGGGCAGTGTCTCAGTCCCAATGTGGCTGACCATCCTCTCAGACCAGCTACCCATCGTCGCCTTGGTGCGCCTTTACCACACCAACAAGCTAATAGGACGCGGGCTTATCTCCGAGCGGCAGCCGAAGCCACCTTTCATACGGCCGACCGAAGTCAACCGAATCGTATTTGGTATTAGCAACCCTTTCGAGTTGTTATCCCCATCTCAGAGGTAAATTACCCACGTGTTACTCACCCGTTCGCCACTTTCCGCCGGGCCGAAGCCCGGTTTCTCGTTCGGCTTGCATGCCTAATCCACGCCGCCAGCGTTCGTCCTGAGCCGGTATCATACTCTCACAAAAGTATTGAAGTACATCTTCAAATGAATTGAACCGTACTCACAAGCTATTAATAGGCACGTCACGTTCACTATTTAACTTTCAAAGAACAAAATCACCTTCCTCATTGAAAGGTAATGTTAATTATACACCTTGAAGAACAGTTTGTCAAATTAATTCGTAAAAAAAAAAGCATAATTTTGCTTCTCACCCCTATTTTTTCCAAATTTATCACTTTTTTTCTCAGGAAAAGTTTTCTTTACAGGTTTTTGGGTGATTTTGCTTGATTTTTACGCGGTTTCGCCCATGGGTGCGCGTTTCTGGCATCAATACGCAGATTTTAATCGAAGGATTCGGCGCTGCCGCCGCCGATGGCAGGAAGGAAATGAATTTCTGCATCCGCGTCAACGCGTTCGAGGACAGAGCCACGGCTAAGCAGACCATTGATGTATACGGCGATGCCGGGCCTAAGACGCCCCTCTTCACATAACCGTTCTTTCATACCCGGATAGCGACTTTCTAAATTATCAATCACTTCACGAACAGTCGCACCGGGAAGCGTAATGTTCGCTTCGCCGCCTGTGAAATTACGCATGAGGGATGGGATAACTACGGTTGGCATTTTAAATGGTTGTCCGTTGTCAGTTAAGAGTCGGGATTGGGAAATCCCTCCTGCAGGGCGGTGTCGGGTTTCTAAAGAAAGGCGCGCTTTGTAAGCGCGCCTACCAGTGTTTGGGTTTTAGATTTTACCCATCGCTTTTAAAAGCCGATCGGGCGACATCGGGAGTTCCGTCATCCGAATACCAATTGCATCGTAGATAGCGTTGGCAATGGCAGCCATCGGTGGGACAATCGGCACTTCACCGACCCCACGCACACCATACGGATGCCCCGGATTCGGGACCTCAACGATGACAGCATCAATCATCGGTAAATCCAAGCAGGTCGGCATCCGATAATCGAGGAAACTGGCGTTGGTCATCGTACCTTCCGCATTGTAGATGTATTCCTCGTTCAATGCCCAGCCGATACCTTGAACGGCACCGCCCTGTATTTGCCCCTCAACGTAGCTCGGATGGATGGCTTTTCCGGCATCCTGGACTGCAGTATAGCGGAGGATCTCGACCTTCCCCGTCTCCTCATCTACCATCAAATCTACCACGTGCGTTGCGTAGGCACCACCCGCACCACCGGGATTCACAGTGCCGCTGCCGACGACAGGACCACCGGTTTGACTGAGCTGCCCGCACAGATCGCGGAAACTAATCTGCTCCTCTTTGCCGTTGATGGATGAAAATAGGCCGTCTTCAAACTGGACGTTGGATACATCAACTTCCCAGAGTTTTGCGGCACGTTCAATCATCTTCCGCTTGACATCTTGTGCGGCTTCGTAAGCGGCGTAACCGGTCGCGTAGGTGGTGCGGCTCCCACCTGTTACAGCAGTGTAACCAACAGAATTGGTATCAACGACGCTCGGATTAACCGATTCGGCGGGGATGCCGAGGACCTCTGCCGCTTGCATGGCGATAGAAGCGCGGGTGCCGCCGATGTCTGTCGAACCTTCAATCAGGTTAATCGTCCCATCGGCGTTGACATTAATCGTCACGCTGGATTCCAAGCCGATATTGAACCAGTAACCGGAAGCGATACCGCGGCCGTGGTGCTTCTTCCCATTCGGTGCAGTATAGTGCGGATGCGCTTTCGCTGTTTCAACTGTCTCAATAAAACCGATGCGCGGGTGAACGGGTCCATCTGCACGTCGGTCGCCCTCTTTTGCCCCGTTAATTAACCGAAACTCAAGTGGGTCAATACCGAGTTTCTCCGCGAGCTCGTCAATCACTGTTTCCGAACCGAAAGCGGCGTTTGGTGCCCCAGGGGCCCGGTAGGGCGCGGTTTTCGGTTTATTGACAACCACATCGTAGCCGTCAATAATGACGTTTTCAATGCTGTAGGGCGCGAAAATACACATTGCGCCAGGTCCGACGGGGGAACCCGGATAAGCACCTCCTTCAAAAGCGAGATATGCCTCAGCGGCGGTTATTTTACCCGCTTTAGTCGCACCCATCTTGACGCGGATGTAGGACGCAGGTGTCGGTCCTGTGCCTTCAAATACATCCGTACGGTTCATCAAGACCTTAACCGGCTTCCCTGTTTTCTTCGCAAGCAGCGCCGCGACGGGTTTGATGTAGACGCTAATTTTACCACCGAAACCGCCGCCAATCTCCATCGGGACGACCTTAATTTTGGAAATCGGGTACTGGAGAATTTCGGCGACCTGCTCACGAACCGTAAACGCACCTTGTGTACTACACCAAATCGTCAAGTGGCCATCTTGGTTAAAATGTGCGGTGGCGTTGTGGGGTTCAATGTAGCCTTGGTGGACAGTGCCTGTCACGAAGTCACGCTCAATAATGATATCCGCTTCAGCGAACCCTTTCTCGGGATCACCGAGCGTGTGTTGGATATGGCTTGCGACGTTACTCGGTTCGTCAGCTGTCTCGCCCATCGAAGTGGTTTTTAGGGTCTCGTGGAGGAGCGGGGCATCCGGTTCCATTGCTTGACGCACCTCTAAGACAGGTGACAACACCTCGTATTCAACATCAATGAGTTTGCAAGCCTCTTCTGCGATATGTGGACTTGTCGCGGCAACAGCAGCAACAGCATGTCCCGTGTACAGCACCTTATCACTCGCTAAAATGTTATCGCAGAGATGTTTGAGATTGACAGCACCCTCGCCGAGATCAGCAATTCGATCCTCAGCACTCGGCAGGTCTTGTGCAGTGACAACACCTTTGACTCCCGGAAGGGCTTCAGCACGACTGGTGTCGATTGAGAGGATACGGGCGTGTGCGTGTGGACTCCGCAGCACCCTACCGTGGAGGAGTCCTGCGATCTGAAAATCTGCCCCGTAAAGTGCTCTGCCGGTGACTTTATCGACACCGTCATGGCGGATCGGGCGGGTTCCGACAACTTTGTATTCTTTGTTTTCAGTCATTTCTATTCTTCCGTCGAAAGACGCTCCTTTTACTTAGCTGCGGCTGCGTCAAGCACAGCACGGACGATTTTATCGTAACCGGTACAGCGACACAAATTTCCAGCCAACCAGTATCGAATTTCGTGTTCAGTCGGGTTTGGGTTTTGATCAAGAAGTGCTTTCGCACTCATGATAAAGCCCGGGGTACAAATACCGCATTGGAGGGCGGCGTTTTCGAGGAAAGCATCTTGAATGGGGTGCAGTTTGTCAGGTTCGGCAAGTCCTTCGATAGTTTCGACAGATTTGCCCTCAGTTTCAACGCCCAGTACGAGACACGAATTGACAAGTCTGCCGTCGAGGATGACACTACAGGCGCCGCAATTTCCGTTGTTGCATCCCTCTTTAGCACCGGTCAGATGGAGTTCATCTCTGAGGACTTCCAGCAGACTTTGCCGGGATTCACAGAGAAATTCCACCGTTTCACCGTTAATAGTGGTTTGAACGTGCGATTTTCTCGCCATAGTTATGAATTCCTTTTGCGTTTAGTAAAAGAGGAAAATTGTTATCCTTCCGATAGGGACAAAGATTAATCAATCCGTCTCAATTCCCGATCGGACGGAACGACGAAGTTTATGCTGCATCTCGGATTCTCTGGATTGCGCCATTAAGTGCGCGCCGCGTGAGCACGCCGACGAGGTGTGTTCGCTGTTCCGCCGTTCCACGCATATCGCTAATCGGGCGTGCGATGCTTTGTGCAGCTTGTGCGGCTTCGTCAATCGCGGCATCAGAAACCTCGCGACCGGCGAGTAAAGCACTCGCTTCTTCTGCGAAGAGCGGGGTCGGAGCAACAGCACCGAGTGCGATCCGAGCTGAAACGATTGTCTGTTTGGCATCGTCAAGCGTCACAGAAGCACCTGCACCAACAACAGCAATATCCATCTCGTTACGCGGAATAAACCGGAGATAAAAGGAACTTGAATTGTTTGCAGGTGCCGGTATCTTCAAAGATACGAGCATTTCACCATTGTCAAAGGCAGTCTGTCCGGGTCCCGTACAGAATTGTTCGACGGGCAGTTCGCGCGCACCGTTTGGACCGGCAATGACACAGGAGGCGTTCAGCACAATCAGCGGCGGTATACAGTCTGCAGCAGGTGAGGCGTTACACAAGTTACCGCCGACCGCGGCACGCCCTTGAATTGCAGTGCCACCGATAATTTTGGTTGCATCGACTAAACCCGGATAAGCATCGCAAATTTCATCAACGGCGTAAATCTTGTAACATTCGACTGCAGCACCGAGCGTTAAGCCGGTGTCAGCGTTGTAATCTAATACATTGACCTCGGGGATAGATTTGATATCGATCATCCAGTCAACGTCTCGTCGTGCTTCTCTCACTTGAACGATGAGGTCGGTGCCGCCGGCTAAAATCCGTGCGGACTGCCCTTTCTCGTCGAGTAGTGTAACGGCTTCTGAGACGGTGTTCGCGGTAATATACGCAAAATCTCGCATGACCGGAATCTCCTTTCGCTTTACAATTAGAGGGTGTTATTTTAAAACTGTATTATAGCAAAAACCTAATTTTAAATCAAATTTTTGGATTGCAAGTTATTTGAGAGTGGTTCACTATTCGTAGCGTAAACTTTTCTATTCCCAGACTAAATCCGGGCATCCATGTTTCCTCGCCGATTTCAGTGTTTTTGGGAGGGGGACTATGAAAGTGGCGCCGACCTGTTTTCGCGTCTAATGGTCATTTTTTAATGTCGCATTAAGTTCATCCTTGAATTGGTTTTCATATCTCTCGTGATAGAAGACGGGTACGCCGATAACACGATATTTGTTGTTCTCTGTCAGGATTTTACTTTGGTACGCCACACGGATCTCTTCCAGAAATTTTTCTTTCCACCGGTCATGTTCCGCCAGATGCTCACCTTTAGGTTCAATAAAGAGCTGGTAACTGAGGAACTCTCCATTTTTTTTACGTAAGAACAGCACAAAGTCGGGTTGAAAGGGAGTGCCATCGGAGAAGTTATAGATTGAGAAATGACCCTCATTGCGAAGCAGATAGATGTTCTCGTAGGTTTTCGTTGATTCCTGAATCCATCTGTCTAACATCTGCACGAACGCCTTTTCTTCACTTGTGCCGTAAAGATTCTCATAAGCGAACCAATCGCTGACTTTTACCAGATATGTCGTGTCGCTGTCATCAGCACGCGACGCGTTCACATTGAATTTCAGGGCTTTGTCGGTGAACACGGCGCGGACCTGCTCTTCATAAAAGTGCTTTGTGCCTTCGTATTCGGTGATTTCTTTGCGGATTTCAGACTCGATTTGGCTCAGTAACCCTTCACAAGCGGACAGTTTTACCGGACGATTCTCTTTCAAGCGGGAGAGATTTCCCTTGAAGGTGATTGCCAAGCCGCCGAGATAGTTTTCGGAAGTGATAAATTCGCGTATAGACCTCAAGTGTGGAAAATACCGTCTGAGCGATGCGAATGTGAAAAACGGATTACGAGCGATGGCGGCTCGAACAATATTCTGCTCAATTTCAACTATCTGAATATCTCGGCTGTTTTGGTGTCCCTGTTGCACAGGTGCTGCACTGTTTTCCATGACAGTCGTCGCGCCACCGGTTCCCGTATAGATAGTATGTTCATAGTTTTTCTGCTTCACACTGAGATCCGCTAAATCCGCAAAAGATTTGACGTGTTGGTAATCTTTCGGGACCTGTTTGTTGAGCCAAACAACGCCGTGTTTGTAGAGGTCGGTGTCCTTGAACTCAGTTTTCAACTTGAGGGGGCGAGTCTCAAGGCGTTCATCCATCATACCTTCGTCAATGAGTGCGGTACGGATCTCAGAGATATAGCGTGAATCGTGGATGCTGTGATAGTGGAGTTCTTCCAGCACACGCAATTCATGGTCGAGATCTTCATCAAACTTACGGCGGAACCTGTCTGGGTGTTCAGATAAGGTGAACGGGAAATAGCGTGCACCGCGCCCGATGAGTTGTGCCTCGGAGATGGTTGTTTTCCCGATTTTGCTTTTTCCTGAATCGCGTGCCTCATAACACCGAACGATGTCGAAGAGGTTCAACACATCCCAGCCTTCGTTGAGTTTCTGCACGGCGAAGATTGCCCGGATCGGATTGCTTCTGTCTTCAAGGTTGTTAAGCCGGAGTTGATACGTCTCCTTTTCTTTCTCATTGTTAACCGAGAGGCAATGCGCCTCACGGAACGCTGATTTCAGACGCTGTACCAACGCCTCGGTCGTGATGCCTTTTTCCTCAAAGAAATGGAACGCTCGTTGCACAACTTCGGGACTTGATTCCCGAAACGTGTCAATTTGGTCGGCGGTGAGTTCATCAATCAGTTTATGAAAGTTTTCCTTATTCTCTTGCGATTGCGCGATTGTTCGCTGTGCTTTGAACAGGATGACAGGCTTTAGGTTGACACCATTGCTCGCGGCGACTTCCTCTTTGTACTGATTGAGAATGAGTGCCTGCAAGATTCGGGATTGTGGGTCTAAGTCGGAATGCACAAGAACGACATCTTTTGAGTAGCGGTCGTTCCGAAAGTTCACGAGATCGTAACGATAGATAATCTTGTTTCGGTACTTATCCACAATGTCTGGGTTTTCATAATCGTGTGTGGCAGTGAATTCCAACAGTAGGTTATTTGCGTTGGCGTTAAAGATATTCTCTACCATATTCTCCCAACTCGGCTTCTGCTCTTCTAATTCCAGTTCCAACTGCTGCGCTCGGGTTTGGACATTCATGTGGTGTGCTTCATCTGCCAAGAGCACGATTTCCTTTCTCTTGAAATCTTCAAAGGTTAAGGCATTCTCTTTTTCCGTGGTCAAATCCGAATGGAGTTTCTGAATCGTTGTGAAGCAGATATTGATGGACTTCTCGTTGATCCCCTCGAAATTCTCTACTTCTGTGATCTCAACATGCTCTCCTTTGATATGGATGTTTTCAGTGAACAAGTATTTTGAGGAACGCGGGTTGCGGAAGTTGTCCTTCGTTTTTTCGATGATATTGGTGGAATTAACGAAAAAGAGGAAATTGCGGTAACCCTTTTCGTAGAGGTATAGTATCAATCCTGCCATGATGAGGGTTTTACCGCTGCCGGTTGCCATGTTGAACAGGAGATGTAAGGGTTTTTCTTTCCCGGGGAGATCGTTATCGTAGTAGTGAATGAAACTCGCGAACGCGTCTTCTTGGTAGGGGCGGAGTTCAAATTCGGGACTTAGATTTTGCGTAATGCTCTCCGGCATTTCGGGTTTGGGGATCCCAAAATTGAAGGCGATTTCAAGTTGTTCATGAAGGAATTGCTCAAGCATTGGACAGTTTCCAAATATAGAAGTGAACCAATAATTTGTACTATGATGAGA
>JAJECD010000244.1 GCA_022822215.1 Candidatus Poribacteria bacterium
AAATACTCCCTCGCGATTCCTGTGTTCGAGAAACTCAAACAGAAATATCCGAACTTCTGGAATATGCACGCCGTCCTGTACTGGACAGGCGTTTGTCACGAAAAAACCTTGAACTACCCGAAAGCAATAGCGGCTTTTGAAACGTTCCATCATGCATATCTGCCACAACTCGATCCGGGGTATTTAGGACAGATTTCCATGCACGATAAGAGTGTGTCTGAAGTGAAGGCACAAATCAATAAGAGGATTGAGAAACTTTCAGCACAGATATCGGAAACGGAATTAGAACGGTTGGACGCGGCGCGTGCAAATAGAGACTTTTCCTTGGCATTAAGTATCGCCCGAAACCTCATCGCTACTACGCCCGATACACCCCAAGCCAAGCAAGTCTCGGAACAACTTTTAACACTTCAACACCTCGCAGCCATTGAGAACCTGCGGGAGCAGCTGCAGAACAAAATCTTACCGCCTGTAGAAGCGGCACGGGCGCGATTGCAAATCGGCACTATTTATGAGCAACATTTGCAAGACTATCCGGCGGCAATTGAGGTGTATAAAGAGGTCTCGAAGTACCATCCCGATCTCCCCTATTCTGCCGAAGCCCTTTATCGCAGTGGCATCGTTTATGCGGAACAACTCGCTGCACCCAACAAAGCACTTGAGGCTTATAAAACCGTTATTGCAGCACATTCCAATACCCTACAAGCGATGATGGCACATTTCCAGTTAGGCGAGCTGTACAGGAAACTGAACCGCTATAGCGAGGCAGTGCAAGCCTATAAAACCACCATTGGATATCCAGAACGTGATAGGTATCTTGCTGGGGGATACAAAGATAGTTTCTCCGACAGAGCACAGTTTCGGATTGGACGTGTCCATTACGACGATGGGCGTTACAATGAGGCGCGCTTCGCTTTTGAGGAGTTCATTCAGAACCGTTCCGAATCGCCACGGCGCGCTGCGGCTTATGTTTTTCTCGCCGCTATCAACGAAAAGCGCGATGAAAGCGCACAAGCCGCTTATTTTTATAAGAGGGCAGAAGATACACTGACGGACAGTCCTGTTCAAATGGCAGCACTCATAGAAGAAGCCAGCACCCTTGATAACCTCCAAGCCACCGACCCAGAGACAGTCATGCGTTCCCTCAAAGCACACCAAAAACGGCTCAACACGCGTTAATGGATGTTTTGGCGTTTCAAGCGGCTCCACGTTGTCACAAGTTTGCCTTTTGGAGAAACATCGCCTCTCAGCCGCACTGTTGCTAACTGTCGCTGCTGCCTTGTGAACGACACATCCTCAAGACGGTAATAATAAGCGATATTCGGCTGGGCAGTTGTATCTGTCCATGTATACGTATGACGCTCACTCGTTGTCCCTCTGCCTGCAATGCGTCTTGGCGTGATTTTCACGAAGGGGCCTTGCCGCGTTTGACCCCGCAGAATATGAAAGCCGGCGTTATCTTTTTCTGATTCTGTTGTCCAATTGAGGACGACCGCCTTTGTATCCGTACGCGCCGCACGAAAACTCGACAATATCACTGGCAGCGGTCCTCCGCCTCTATACCCCGGGTTACTGATGTCCGTTTCCCTGCCGTAATACGTTGTCACCGTCAACGGCAGGTTCGACGCAGGTACCCAGTTCGCTGCACGTCGACCATCAAGTGGAATGCCCGTCACATGATAATACCGACGCATCAATGACACTCGAACTCCATCTGGTGTTTCGCCAGAAGGGATATCCCATATCGGTGCGTCTCGCGTCTGGCTATCGCCATCGAGATTCCCGACGATATCACTCACCGCGCCCTCGGCATCTGTCAACTTCAAGAAAAACCCGACATCTCCGAGAATCTTCGGAGAATCTCTAAGACGTCTAAACGCATTCGGATGATGACTGGGCAAGTTGTAGATCTGCCGCGGGGGGATATTGCCAGCATTTGGGGCATTCCCCGTCACAAGGAGTGCTATCTCATTCGGACGAAGCACCAAGTCTTTAAACGTGATAGCTGTCCAGCCATACTCACCGTTCTCCATGAGGCCCTCTATTTCAAGACTCCACCCTTTCAGGTTCACAATCTCCGTATCCGAATCGTTGTATAGTTCTATCCATTGCGGCCCGGAACGCCATCCCACCCGCGTCGGGAACATCATCTCGCTGAAACTGACTTGATGCCCACGCAAGCGGACAGCGGCATTGACATATCCCGGATTGCCAATGTCTGTTTCCCATCCGTAATACGACATCACATCCAACGGTAAGTTCGCTGCTAACACCCACGATTCAGATGCTGTTCCATCACGGGGCATGCCGAGCGCGTTATACTGACGCATTAACGATACCCGCGCGCCATCAGTGGATCCCCGCGCGCCATCAGTTACTTTATCAGAAGGGAGATCCCACATCGGCATATCCAGCGTCTCTTTAGCACCGTCAAGATTACCCATCGTGTCAGTTATATACCCGTCAGGATCCGAGACCTGAAAAAAGAAACCGTGCCTGCCAATCACCTTGTTCAACGCTCTGTGATCTTGGAACACCTTCGCGTGACGGATACGTAAATCGTAGAGACGCGCTATCGGCATCGAACGAGAGACGCGCCCGCGCGATGTTACAAGCAGCGCAACCTGACGAGGCGGCACGATGAGTTCCTTGAGTTGAAACTTCATGTGTCTATGTCCACCGTCCTCATCCCTCGCCTCTATCTCAAGATGCCACCCACGTAAGTTCACTGGCTCTGTCTCAGAATCGTTGTGAACTTCTATCCATTGCGGCAAAGAGTGAAGCCCGCCGCGCGAGGTAAACAGAAACTCACTAAAATGCATTTGCGGGCGCGGGTGCAGCAGGGCTTCGTTTGTCCAACCGGGCGTACCGATGTCCGCGCTTCTACCCCAGAATGGCATGACCCGCGACGGCATTTCAGCGGCAGATGCCCAATTCGCAGCCGCTTTCCCATCCAATGGCATCCCTGTCGCACGCGCATACCGCCGTATCAGCGATGTTCGTTCCCCATCTGCCCTTTTTAATGAGGGCAACGTCCATTTCGGTGCGTCTTGCGTCGCAGGATCCCCATCCAAGTTCCCAGCAATATCCCTGACCCCCCCATCGGCATCGTATAACTTTAAGAAGAACCCATGCTGCCCGAAGATTTTATTCCGGTGTTGGTAGTCGTGCTGGTCAAACGCATCACGATGATAAAGGTAAAAGTTGTAAACACGAGCCATAGAGATGTCGCGAGAATGACGCCCATTATAGGTTACGATCAGGGCGGTCTGCTTCGGTGGAATAACAACCTCCTTGAGTGTGATAAACGCGTGCCGATGTTCACCGGTCGGATCCAGCGATTCTATTTTCAGCCGCCATCCACGTAAGTTCACAGGCTCTGTCTCAGAGTCGTTGTACAGCTCGATCCACTGCGGGAGCGAATGCAGACCGCCTTTGGAGGCAAGCATCAACTCGCTAAAACTCACGCGCGGCAAGGGAAGATAAGGGCTGCCTTGATCTTTATGTCCTGGATTGCCGATGTCGGTCTCGTCTCCGTAATACGTTAAGATTTCCAACCGCATTTCAACAGCCCGGTTCCAGTTTATAGCGCGGGTCCCATCAATCGGCGTGTCTTCGTCCGGATCATACCGACGCAGGAGCGATGTTCGTGTGCCATCTGTGATGCTGCCCTCATGGAGTTCCCAAGTCGGAGCATCCGCTGTCTTTTTATCGCCATCCAGGTTCCCGATCATGTCACTCACCTGTCTGCTCGGATCGGAAAGTTTCAAAAACAATCCGTTCTGTCCTATCAGATTGTTTGCTTTTGGATCGGTGTACCTTCCAAACGCATTCCGGTGGTGTTTGAAAAAGTGGTAGATACATTCGTCGGGGAGGGCTGCTGTGTTTGGGGCATCCGCAGTCACAATGAGTCCCACCTGCTTCGGATAGATCATCAAATCTTTAAGGCGTATAGAAGCGTGTTGATACACCCCGCTCGCGTCGCTTCCCTCTATTTCAAGATGCCACCCGTGGAGGTTGACGGTTTCTGTCTCAGAGGCGTTGCAGAGTTCTATCCACTGGGGCAGCGTATCCGTCCCTCCCTTAGAGGCGAACATCATCTCGGTGAAGCTGATCTGTCCCGGAAATGACAATCTACTCAAAGTGATACCACCTCCGCCGCCACCACTAACACTTGTCCCGAAGCTCGGGGGGGCGGCGGTGGTGGAACTGTCCGATCAGCTGTAGCAGTAAAACTCACGCGGAGTTCAGGATGCTGGAGGATATCAACAGATGTCATCTTTGCGGGGACGACTGCTTCCACGGTGTGGGTTTCGCCATGGGCACCGAGGGTAACGGAGACCGATGCTAAGCCATCCAAACCTGTCAGTGTTTGTGTTCGCCTTTCCGTACCATCGGGAGCGGTAACGATCCAGGTCACAGGCACCTGCGCGAATTGCCGGTTGTCGCCACCGTCCTGCATGGTCCGTGGCGTAAAACTGCGCCAACCTGCAGGGAAGTTGGGATGTTCATTAACGCCACGTACTTTAAACGTGTAGCGTGTTCCAGGGTGGCCCCTGTAAGATGCTTCTGCCGGAAATTCTCTCTCAAGCGTAGGAGCAGGGGTCACATATCCGACCGATCTACTACCGGCTACAAGGGCTGGGAGGTCTTCATAGAGGGACTCATAGTCAAATCCGAAGTTCCACTGCAAGTTAAGCGCGGTCTTGCTATTTATGAACTTTCCCTTGTTCATAAGGTCCACCAAAGGGGTGAGATCCATCAGGTGAAAAAAGAGCGTCCCGTTGGAAACGGTGCCCATGTACTGCAGATACACATCCGTAAAGAATACTTCCGGTAAGCCATCTAACACAGATAGGTCGGAGATGGCGGTATTGGTAAGACCTAAGCCCCCCGAGAAAATAAAATACTTAGGATATTGTTCTATTGGCTGTTGATCGATTTCTGTTGAGAAAGAGGGTAGCACAGCTGATAGCGATGTGCCGGTAATAGAGGTACTATCAAGCCGCAAAATTTCCAAATTTTTTAACTTTGTTAGCGGTGATATATCCGAGAGGGCCCGATTTTGGGCAAGGTCTAGATGCCTTAAGTTTTTTAGACCGCTGACTCCTGATATATCCGTGATGGCATTGTCTGTGAGTATTAGATGGACTAACGCTGTGAGTTTCGAGAGGGCCTGGAGATGTGTGATGCTATTATCTGAAAGGTGTAGGTTTTTAAGTGCTGTTAAATTCGCCAGGGGCGTTATGTCGGAAATTAGATAATTTGTGAGGAACAGCTGTTCCAATTTTGTTAGGCTTGCAACGGCACTCAGATTAGAAACCTGGCCTTGATCGCTACGAGTTAGCCTCAGCTTCGTGAGGTTGATGGCATGCTCCAAACCCGTTAGATCACTAATGTTCGGGTTGTTTGATGGGGCGAGTTCCGTCAATTTCTCCATATCCGCTGTGGTAATGGTTGCTCCAGGAGACTTGCCGAGTCTGGCTTCAATTACAGTACGGAGGGCAGCATCAGGGATGTTCACGCTTTGTGCGTTGGCAACGTTAGCCCCATAACTCAGGCTAAAACAGAGAAGAATAAATGTGTAAAATCCAATACCTTTGTCTATAAAAAAGTTGGATAGAGAACGGAGGAATACGCTGCATGCAGCAGGCAACGTGATTTTTTGCCCGGAGTTGTCGGGCGGTTTTTGCTTAACATAAGAAAAGTGGTGGGGGGGGCGGGTGATGATAAAAACTGACAGACATCAATGGATATAAGTTTATCATTCTGGATATCCTGGTAGAACATGAAAGCACCTAAAGATCTCACTAATAATTAACATAAGTTGTCAGTTACTTACTCACATAGCACTCCGCTGGAGTGCAAGAGTTAAACACACGATTTTCTATAGACATACCACCCCTCTGGGGTGAAGAAAACTGCTGAAAAGGGTTTTTCAAACATGCCAAATCCATTAGTAGCAACTCGGGTTAATAATTAACATAAGTTGTCAGTTACGTACGCAAACTGAAAGTTTACGTTACAAAATTCTACGGATCCTGGTTTTTTCTCAACGGGCGAGGGAATCTTTGTGGCGAAAATTAGGAGCGTGCTTGCAAACGTGCGAGCTGTTCTCGGAGTTCAGCGGCTTCGGCTTCCGCCTGTTCTGCGCGTGTCTCTGCGGTCTCTGCTCGGACTGTCGCCGACTCCGCAGGCGTTTGAAGCCATTCCCTTGCAACAGGATCATAAATCCCTAAACCTTCATCCTCAACGTGAAAATCTACATTCAACACCGGGGAGTGTAAACCGCCAACTACACCTACAGGCACCTCTACATACACCCCCTCAACTAACTGAAAACCCATCAATGGCGACGGCAGATACAGACCTTCCGCATCATAGAGGAAATAGTCCTGAATGTCCAATTCAGCGTAGAGTTCCCGCTTGCCGCTGAGATCATTTTGATATGTGCTTTCGCTTGAAAATTCCATGACAAAATCAGGCGTCTTCCCTTCCTCCCAGACCTTATACGTCCGACGGGGGCCCCGACTCAGTCCAAAAACGACAAGGACATCGGGAGCGACAACCCGTTGAGGAACGCCCTTCTCGTAATACATCAAAATATCGCCGGAGATATAAACGTCCGGTTGTGGCGAGAAATACGACTCAAGCGTTTGTAAGGTCCATATCAGTTGGTCTCTATGAAGGTCACTGGCTGCCATTGGTTCTCCGTCACTGTCGGGGTAAATGTCGGTTTCTTCTGTGGGGGCATAAGGGATTGGATGCCCTTTTGGATAGGTTGGCATCAGTATCCTCCTTATAAGTGTTTGAGATGGCGTTTGCCTTATATTTTAAGTATACCTGTAAATAGGGATGTTGTCAAACAATTTCAATTTAACCCATCTGACGAAATTTTTGACATGACCTCGCACTCTAAGTCTTTTAACGCTGAATGTAACTCCACAGGATAGGGAACGGCTTCTGTCAAATTTTTATGCGAATTCGGTAATTTTTTCAGTTCTGTGATCATTCGTCTCTGAATTTCATGTAGATTTGGAAACTGATATGCCAGCTTCCCGTCTTGGATGATGGGAACGAGGAGCGGTTGTCCTTCGGTGATCGGTTCATCCCAGAGCGTTACGCAGTCCTTGCTATAATTCTCATTCGCATCGGTGATGCGGTAAATCTGCTTTTTTCCGGGGACAGTGGCTTTGGCAGGTTCGTCAAGCGACTGTTTGCCAACAGGTCTACCATCGCTTTCGACTAATTTATAGACACCACCCAAGGCAGAGGGAGCCCCTTCCCCTGTGAGCGAATTGAAATTAGCACCCGTAGCAAGCCGAGTGCCGACTCCGAAACTATCGATCGGCGCGCCGTTTTCCAGCAAAGCGTCTATCTGAAATTCATCAAGTTCATGGCTGGCGATGATTTGAACGTAATCAAGTCCTGCATCATCCAGCATACGTCGTACCTCTCTACTGAGGGTCAGTAGGTCCCCGCTGTCCAGTCGAACTGCGCGTAACCTTGTCCCGCGGGCTTCCATCTCTTTTGCAATGATGCAAGCGTTACGGACCCCTTGAATTGTGTCATACGTATCAATTAAAAGCGTTGTGCTGTTTGGAAAGGTAGTTGCGTAATCTCGGAAGGCTTCTAACTCGGTCGGACGCTCAGAGACGAATTTATGTGCCATCGTACCGACATAAGGAATATCGAAATAGTGTCCCGCAAGCACCAACGATGTCCCTTTAGCCCCGCCGATGAAGGCGGCACGGGCAGATAGAATACCGGCGTCCCTACCGTGTGCCCGTCGCGCCCCGAAATCAAAAATCGGTTTACCTCGCGCCGCCTGCACAATCCGCGATGCCTTCGTCGCGATTAACGTCTGGAAGTTCATAACGCAGAGCAGATAGGTTTCAAAAAGTTGGACATCTCTGGAGCGTCCTGTGACGTTGATCATCGGTTCATTCGGAAAAACGGGAGTGCCTTCGGGAACCGCAAAAATGGAACCGTCAAAACGAAAGTCCTTGAGCGAAGCGAGATAGTCAGCCTGTAGGTCGCCACGTTGCGCTAACCAATTGAGAGTCGCATCGGTGAAGCGCAAATTTAAGATGTAGTGGATAACCTGCTCCAAACCGGCGGCGATGAGATACTGTCCTTGCGGAACGGAACGGACGTAGTAGTTCGCTGTGATAACGGCATCGTTCTGGGCATTGAAATCTGCTTGTCCCATCGTGAGTTGATAATAGTCAACGAAAAGGGACATGTTATCTTCTGTGAGTAAGGCAGACCTGGGGGCATTCATAGACCTTTTCCCTCGGTAACAACGAGTTTCTGGTTGACCGACAGATTTCGATGCGTGTCCGTTTGACCGGAGGGCCAGACGATTTCAAGGGTATCCACTTTTATGTGCTTTCCGAGACCCATCTCAAGAGATAGACTATTGGTTGAACCGAATCCGCACCCACCGCTGACCTCTCTGTAAATTGTCCTATCCCCAACGTTCAGCGTAACTTTAGCCCCAATACCGTCCCGATTACTTTTTACACCCACCAGTTTCAAGGTGAGATAGTTGTTTCCAGTCCCAGTATTCTGGTAGAAGAGATTGTGCCATTGGTCCCCGATAAATGCGCCACCGACGGGGACATAGATATCGACATCACCGTCAGCGTCGGCATCGCCGAACGTCACGCCGTGCCCTTTTCCGATGTTGCCTAAACCTAAAGCGACAGTTGCGTCTGTAAAGGTACCATCTCCGTTATTTTGGAAGAGTGCATCTCGTTCCAGTCGTCCCATCTGCGGTGCCCCCGTAGCGAGATAGATATCAACGTAACCGTCGCTGTTGATGTCCCCGAAATTCGCGCCCATCGCGCCATAGGCGTGGTAGAGACCGGATTCCTTTGTGACATCCGTAAACGTCCCATCTCCGTTGTTACGATACAACACCTGTCGGTCGCTATCGTGTGTAGCACTCCCTGTAATTTGACCTGCGATGAAGGCTTGGAACGAACCCGAATTGGAGATGAAAAGGTCGAGATCGGCATCGTTGTCCACGTCCAAAAAGAAGGTAACAAAGGCATCCGTAACAGAGAGATCCATACCCGCTGTTGCGGTTACATCCGTGAACGTGCCGTTCCCGTTGTTCCGATAGAGAACGTTAGACTGTCCGTAATTGATGACGTGTAGATCGATGTATCCGTCTTTATCGTAGTCCCCCCAAGCGGTTCCCAGAGAATTGCCAGTGTTCGCCACACCTGCTGCCTCAGCGGTATTGGTGAATGTGCCATCCCCGTTGTTATGATACAAGACATTCGCAGCACCGTCCCCGATAACCCCATTCGCAATATAGAGATCGATGTATCCATCGTTGTCATAATCCGCCCACGCGGCACAGAAACTGCTTTGTGGGTCGGCGACCCCTGCGGTATGCGTTACATCCGTAAACGTTCCGTCTCCGTTGTTACGATAAAGCGTATTTTCCGCTGCACCCGACCAACCGCCACGCGTTATGTAGAGATCAGGGTAACCGTCGTTATTGTAATCGGCAAAGAGGGAGCCCCAGCCGCCTCTCGGATCGGCAACCCCTGCTTGCGCTGCTACGTCTGTGAACGTGCCATCCCCGTTATTGCGATAAAGGACGTGCGGTTGATACGTCCCGACGGCGACGATGTCCAAATCTCCGTCATTGTCATAGTCTCCCCAAGCACTGCCGCGTCCGCCATCTACTTTGTCCATTTTTAGGTCAGGGGCAATATTGGTGAAATAGTTGTTAGTTGTCGGCTGGAAGGGTGGAAGGGTGGAAGATTGGGGGGCACCTATCCTTCCATTCTTCCTTTCTTCCAGCCAAATGCCGCTGGTGGTTATTTTAAATGCCTCTGGTAAGTCTTCAGGATAACCGCCGAGTTGACTATAGGCTGTCCATAAATTCCATAGGGTTTCGGGATCGCGGGGTTTCAGACGGAGTGACTCTTTGAAATTTGCAACGGCTTTTTCAGGGTTACCGTGTCGGAGGTGATAGACACCGAGATAGTAATAGGCGCCGGAATGACGACGGTAATTTTGGATGATATTCTCAAATCTTTCGGCTGCCTTATCGGCTTCACCGAGTCGGAATTCGGCTAAACCGAGTTGTAGCATTGCCTCAAGGTTATTGGGTTCGAGTTCCAATACCTTCTCAAACTGTTGTTTAGAGGCGGAGAGGTCGGGGACGAGCATTTGCTGCGGCGCGCCTAAGAAATAGCCTAACCTGATGCGTGCACTTGTATCGTCAGGGTTCACCTCGAGCGCGTTGGTAAGTGCAGCGGTGGAATCCGAAAAGCGTTGCTGATAACTAAAAACCTGTGCTAACGTTAGATACGCCCTTGAAAGCATATCCTTGGCATCGGGTGCCTGTTTAAGCGAGTCTATCAATGTCTGTAAGGTCTCTTCGGCGCGTGTGAACGCCTGCTGTCTGATATAGGTCCGCGCCAACTGCATACGTGCGTCGTGGGCATTGGGATCTATTTGTAAACATGCCTGAAACGCTTTTTCGGCTTCAGGGAAGTTATTTACGTCAAGCGCGTCAATCCCTTTCTGATACTGTGCGGTGAATTGTGGGGAGACTTTAGGCTGTGATGTATCTTTACTGCACGCGGCAGAAACGAGAAGAATAAGGAAAATAGAAAAAGTTTTTCGCATATCTGTTTTCTCAGAGCTGTAGGAAAATGTAGAATTACCTGGACACCTGTTACAAGGATAACAGGTTTCTGGGAAAAGTCAAGGGGATAGGGAGCAGCACCATTCAGTTTTCGGAATTTGGGCTGATTCTGGGAGGACATCGCGAGCATGAAGAAATCCGCAGAAACACCCAAGCAAATACCCCAAGCAAAAACACTCGCTCCTACAAGAAAATGTGAGAAAGGGTGGGCTACAAATCTGCCAACCGTGCTTTCAATTCTTCGCTTCCGACGGGTTGTGCTAAATCCATGAGATAGATCCGCATGTGATCTGAACGGTCAGAACTAAACACAAGTCTTTTTCCATCTTGCGAAAGACTCGGTTCAAAATGTGCGCCAACATGGTTCGTCAGTTGGGTTTTGTTTGTGCCGTCTGCGTTCATCATCCAGAGCGTGTAATGGTTATGCGCATTAGAGACATAAATAATCTGTTTACTATCTGGTGTAAACGTTGGTTGATAATGGCTTGCGTCTTCGTAAGTGATCTGCTTCACCGTGCCTCCCTCTGCGTTCACGCTGAAAATCTGGTAGATGTCATCTACCATTGAAGTGAAGGCGATCTGCTTTCCATTCGGTGCCCACGTTGGGTGTCCGTCATCCACATTGTTATGTGTCAGCTGGGTCTGATTTGTGCCGTCCGTCTGAATGATGTAGATTTCTAAAGTATTGTTGTTTTCAACACTTCCCGGTGTGCTTTCGTTTTCCTGTGTTCTCAACCCCCCTTGATCCCCCCTTATCAGGGGGGTAGAGGGCCTTGGTGCTCTGGATTCAAAAGCGATTTTCTGTCCATCAGGCGAAAAGACAGGGGCGCGATGTGCGCCGTCTATATCAATTAAGGGACGCTGGTTCCTGCCGTCAATATCCATGAGGTAAATTGAGGCACTGCTCGGATCGGAGCCGCTGGCTTGGACAGGTGGGAGCATCATGCCGCCGCGGGAACGCTCTGTCACGAAAGCGATTGACTTTCCATCGGGTGAAAATGCAGGCATGTATTCGTCGAGTTCATCGGTGTGGGTCAGTTGACGCAGTGAACGCGTGTTGAGGTCCATGAGATACAACTCAGCGTTCTGGAGGCGGTTTGAGGCGAAGGCGAGCCATTTTCCATCCGGCGAGATTGCGGGACTATAATCGTCCGTATATTTCGCCGTAAATGTCATCATATTCCCTTTTTCAGTGAAGGTCTGCTCGTAATCGTCACTGCCCTCTGTGCGGAGGCGTTGGACGTGGTAAGCATCGCCAATGAGCCCCGCGATCTTTAAAAGGATGTCGTGAGACGGTGATTTATCCAACAGTTCATGGAAATGGTAGAGTGCTGAGCGTTTCTGATTGTCAACCCAAAAAAGGGTGGCAAGTGCAAGCCTGATTTCCTGTCTGCGTGGTGCCCCTCGCGGTGCCATATCCACCGCATTGTCTAAGCCCTCTATTGCATCCTTCCTATATTCGGTGCCGCTCGGATTTTTGTGTACCATATCCAGATAAATCAAGCCGATTTGATAGAAGGCTTCCGGTCTCGCGGCATCATAATTAATTGCGTTTCCAAACGCCTCTATCGCTGCGTCGGTGTCTCCGTCTGCGGCGAGTTGCTTACCGCGCTTGATTTCGGGATGGTCGCCACAACCGAAAAAGCTACACACGCACATCCCGATGAGCAAAGTATAGAAGATTTTCATTGTGGTTTCTCCTGCGTGACGCGGATTCGCTGGTTTGTGGGTATATTATGGAGCGTTTGTGTGTCCCCGTTCGACCAGATGATCTGCATACTTTCAACCTGCGTAGCAGTCCCAACGCCAAACGTAGCGATTAAACTATTAGAGGACATGTAACTATCGCCTGCGTAAATCTCGCGCATCTGTGTCTGATTTGTCGTTTTCACTTGAATCTTCGCACCGACAGCGTTTCGGTTGGCGTTTGTGCCAATTAATTCGACAGACAAATAGTTGTTTCGGTTGCCGCCGTCATTCCGCAGTAGCGTCGGTTTTGCATGGTTATTAACGATGAAAATATCGACATCGCCATCATTGTCGTAATCGCCAAACGCTGCCCCACGACCGACTCGAACAGGAAGCGCAGCAATCCCTGTGATCCCACTCACATCGGTGAACGTGCCGTCCCCATCATTACGAAACAGTGCGTCGCGTTGTGCGATAAGGACTTGCGGACGCTTGAGTTCTTGGAAGGTACTGCCGTTCGTCACGAAGATATCCAAATCTCCGTCGTTGTCGTAATCAAAGAGCGCGGTTCCCCATCCAATCTCTTTGATGCTCGCTTCGGCAAGCATAGCGGTATAAGATTCATCGACGAACCGGATATGTTCGGCAGCCCCGTCCTCCTTCAAGAGATTTCTATAGAGGGCATTTTCCTCGTCAACCCAATGGCTGATAAAAAGGTCTACATCACCATCGCTGTCGTAATCCCCAGCAGCAAGCCCCATGGAACCCCGAAAATCCGCCGCCCACGATTCGTCACTGACATCCGTAAACACACCACTCCCATCATTCCGATAGGTATAATTGACAGAGGTATCATTTGCGACGTACAAATCGAGATCGTTGTCGGCATCGAAGTCGCTGAAGATGGCTTGCATACTTCTGCCCCCGGGTGCAGCGATACCCGCTTCAGCCGTTACATCCGTAAACGTACCGTCCCCGTTGTTGCGATAAAAGACATTATCCTGCGGCTCAAAGACGTGGGGATTGAGGGCACTCGGTACGGGTTTGCCAGATTGTAAGGATTCCTCCTTCATCTGCTCCAACGCTTCTAAGTCGTAGGTGACGTAGTTGCAAACATAGAGATCCAAATCGTTGTCGCTGTCCACATCAGCGAAGGCAGCCCCAGTGCTCCACAATTCACAACCGACACCAGCAGTACTCGTCACATCACGGAAAGTGCCATCGCCGTTATTGCGATAAAGCACATTCGCGCCATAATTGGTGACGTATAGATCGATATTGCCGTCGCTATCATAATCCGCAAAAACGCATCCCATACCGTAGCCTTGATGTCCAACGCCTGCGGTCTTAGTAATATCTGTAAACGTGCCGTCCCCATTGTTTTGATAGAGAACATTGGCAGTCCGCGAACCCACAGGCTTCCCATCTTGTTTAAAAGGTCCAGGAAGATTCACAATATAGAGGTCGATGTTCCCATCGTTATCTATATCGGCGAACCCTGCACCGGATCCCATGTCTTCAGGGAGCAGACTGGAGCGAGTGCCACTTGAATGCTGAAAACGGATACCCGCTTCATCGGTTGCATCAACATAGGTAACCGCTTCTACAAGCACAGATGTAAGCAGAATGAACAGCGAACAGCAAACAGCGAACAGCAAACAGCGAACAGTGGTACATTTCATAATTTTCCTTACGTTTCAAGAAAATTTGTAAAGATAGCGCGATTGAGGAAGCGTTCGTCGTTGAGAATTTGCTGGAAGAGCGGAATTGTGGTTTTTATGCCCTCAATTTTGAATTCGGATAATGCGCGGTCTAAGCGTGCAATTGCCTCTTCGCGGTCTCTACCACTTGCGATAAGTTTTGCGACGAGTGAATCGTAATGGGTGGGTACAGTATAGCCTGTGTAGAGGTATCCATCGACGCGAATACCTATCCCCCCTGGCGGATGGTAGGTAGTGACCAGCCCTGGCGAAGGCATAAACTGATTCGCGGGGTCTTCGGCATTAATTCGACACTCAATAGCGTGTCCCTGTATTTCAACATCAGATTGGCTGTATCCGAGTTCCTCACCCATTGCGAGTCGGATCTGTTCTTTAATGAGATCAATGCCGGTAACGCTCTCAGTGATAGTATGCTCCACTTGAATACGCGTGTTCATCTCAAGGAAATAGAAATTGTCATTTTTATCCACAACAAATTCGATAGTGCCAGCGTTCGAGTAACCGATGGATTTTGCGGCTTTCGCGGCGGCTTTACAGATGTCAGATCGAAGTTTAGAGGGAATAGAGGCGGCGGGTGCTTCCTCAAGGAGTTTCTGCTGCTTACGTTGGATGGAACATTCCCGTTCACCCAAGTGAACGACATTGCCGTGCGTGTCCCCTAAGATCTGGACTTCAATATGCCGTGCCTCCTCAATCCATTTCTCGATATAGACATCGCCATTACCAAAAGCTGCCTCACCTTCAGCCTTGGCAGTGCGAAAGAGGTTCATCAAACTGGGTCGGTTCTCAGCGATCCGGATGCCGCGCCCGCCGCCCCCCGCGACGGCTTTAATCCCGACAGGATAACCAATCTTCTCAGCGAGTTGGGCTGCCTCCTCAGCAGTATCGACCGTCCCTTTTTTATCTTTTCTGCGCCTGCCACTTTGGCTGCCGGGGATCAACTTCAAGCCAGCCTTCGCCGCTGTTTCTAATGCCTTTACCTTGTCCCCCATCGTCCGAATATCTTCAATAGAAGGACCGATGAACCGTATTTCGTGTGCCTCACAAATCTCAGCGAACTGTGCGTCCTCTGCGAGAAAACCGGCTCCTGGATGAATAGCGTTGACGTTCGCAAAATCGGCGACAGAAATAATATTGGCATATTTGAGATAACTCTCTGCTGACGGTGGGGGGCCGATGCAATATGCCTCGTCAGCGTATTCAACATGGAGTGCTTCTTCATCAGCGGTAGAGAAAATAGCGACCGTCTTAATTCCCATGTCTTTACATGCGCGGATAATACGAACAGCGATTTCACCGCGATTTGCGACTAATATTTTTTTTATCATATTTTTAACAATTAAATCTGGGCACCGTTCCACTATGTTTCACGGTGGTTTTCGTCTAAGTCAACTGGATTTGAGTTATGAAAGGTTTGCACAGATGCAGCAGCTCAGGCTTAATAGAAAAAAACTATTGCTGCTTGATTCGGAAGAGGGGTTGGTTATATTCAACTGCGTCCCCGTCTTCAACGAGGATTTCCAAAATCTCACAGCTAAAAGGTGCTTCCACTGGATTATAAGTTTTCATAACTTCAAGAACCGCCACAGGCTCACCAAGACTGACGACATCGCCAACCGCAACAAAGGGGGGTTCATCAGGTCCTGGCGCCCGGTAAAAACGCGAAGGCATCGGCGCATTGATGAAGATATTTTCGACCTGCTCACCCTCTGCCCTATCCACATCCTCAACAGGTAAGCTTTGAGGACTTACCGCGATGCTTGTCTCCACCGGTTGTAAGGGAAGATTTTCATACTTAGATGGACTCCCGGGGTGTCTGGAAACTTGGACTTCCAGTTCATTTTCACGGATGCGAATTTCTGTAAGGTCAGTGCGCTCAAGAATCGCTGCCAGTTGTTCAACGAGTTCCAGCACGCCGCTGAAGTCTTGTTCCGTAGATTGGGATTTGCCCTTAGCT
>JAJECD010000106.1 GCA_022822215.1 Candidatus Poribacteria bacterium
TCTGCCTATGCTGTCCATTATATGCCTATGCACCTTTTTAGCTCTTATCATATTTTCACCAACTACCTTCCACCCATAAGCAATAAGGTTGTATTTATTGACTTTGGTTGTGGTCCGTTAACTTCAGGTATTGCCTTTGGAGCTTGTAAGAGACGGAGTGCTGTTACTTATATAGGAATTGATAGTTCGCGAACGATGCTTGATAAGGCGGAGGTAATCAACAAATATGGTCCCAACCAAGGTAAATATCCTTTTTTTGACAACGACAAATTTGAGTTAATTCACAACTACAATTACGACTACTTGATTAAATTGTTAGACAAGTATGTTGAAAACAGCGATAAGACACAAATCATATTTAACTTTTGTTATTTCTTCGCAAGCAAGACATTGGACATTAACAATTTATCTAATGTACTCACTCGGATTATGAAAGTATATGGTCAGCACAAAATATGCTTAGTGTACCAAAACCCCGATCATCAAACATTGTATGGTCCATACCGATCAAGATTATATGGTAAGTGGGAAAAACTCAAAAACAACCTTTTGATGTTTGGGACTCAAGTAACCGAATCAGATCTTGAAACGTTTTCTTATCGTAGATTAATAAACGGTTCACCGCACAATGATGCCGAGGTCTACTACGAGACACTTTACTATCAATAAATTTGACCCAATGGGGAGCTGACTTATGCAACAATTAGAACTATTAACCTCATCAAGTCATCAGTTTCCTGGATCGCAATCATCTCTGGAAAACCAAGAAACAGTTGATATAATCCATGGAAGTCAGTATACAGAAGATCACATCAGTGAAACGGGACAATTAGACTTATTTACTTTACCACACCAGCAATCCTCTGGACCGCAACCATCTCCGGAGAATCAGGAAGCAGTTGATGTAATCCACGGGCTTCAGTATATAGAAAACTACATTAATGAAGCCGATCATCGCTGGTTCTTAGGTCGGATTGATAAACAACAGTGGCTCGGAGATTTAAAACGGCGCGTTCAGCACTACGGTTTTAAATATGACTACAGAGCGCGGAGAGTGAATCGGGATATGCATATTGGTGAGCTGCCACAGTGGTTAGGAGTGCTGGTTTATAAATTAGAGAAAGAGGGATACATGCCAGAAGGGACAGATCAAGTAATTGTCAATGAATACCAACCAGGACAAGGTATCTCAAGTCACATTGATTGTGAACCGTGTTTCAAGGATACAATTATCTCTCTGAGTTTGGGGTCAGATTGTATTATGAATTTTACAAATAAATTCGATAAGACAAAAAAGATTCCCGTGTGGCTCGCGCAGCGGAGTCTTGTCGTATTGAGTGGTGAAGCCAGACACGACTGGTTGCATGGTATTCCCGCCAGAAGATGGGATGAGTGGGAAGGGCAGAAGTATGAGAGGCAGCGCCGGGTATCGCTCACGTTTAGGAAAGTAATAATAAAAAACGAAAAAACGCCGCAAAAATAAAAAAGCGCGGTGTTTTTGCTAGGGTGTTTCCCCAAGAGACCGCGCCTCATTTTATTACCAAACCGTATTAGAACCGATTCGACTTAATATCACCCCACTGTGTCGCCAATTTCTCCTTGGCATCAACAGAGAACGGTGTATCACGATTCAGATCGTCTTCTGGATCGCCTTCAAAGTACCGGAAGTTATCAATCCAGAAATCCGTATCGGATTGCGCGACAGATAAACTTACCCACATGTCTCTGACGACATCAGCGGTTGCGGTGAAGGTATAGTCGTATTCTTCCCACTCGGGTCCGGTCAACATTATGTCAGGATTCGGCTGCCCGTTCAGGTGGTTGGTCCAAGGGTCGTGTTGTGTTTGGAAGTTCACTCTCACGACACGCGGTTTCTCAGCACGCGCCCAGAAAACGACGGAATACGTCTCACCTTTTTCCATTGAGACACTCTTTTGTTTAACCTTTGCGTGCCAGGCTGTGCCAGTGGCTTTGTGTCCGACGATCTTGAGCGATTTCTTTCCGTGTTGCGGGTTCTTCTTGTCAATCTCCATCGTATAGAGTCCACCGCGATTGCAACATGCCCCGTCCTCTAACTCCCAAGCGGCTAAATCTTCCTCAAAACTGTAGTTCTCGATGAGGAGTTCGCCCTTTTTCCATTTTCCTAATTCCTGTAGTGTTTCTGCGGACGCGTTAAAACTGATGAACAGCGCGAGCAGGAACACGCTTATAGCAATAGATTTCGTCACGTTAAATTTCTCCTTTGTTTATATCCTACAAAATTAGGCATCACTTCGCATAAAAGATTCCACCTCAGGCAATACTTGTGCGACCGCTGTCTGATCGACGCGATCAGCAACGCTGTCATAACCTGCCGTCTGAATCATCTTCACGAGGTTTTCGCCTAACTGTTCAATCGTCCATGTGACCGAATCCGGCACGTCTGCTTTATCGAGATGCCGTTGATCGTTCTTTCCAGAGGGATCATAGTGATAATGTGGGTCCTTGCGGAAGCAATCGAAACGAAGCAATTGAACATTTTCGCCATCCGCTTCTCCGTAAACACGTACGGAGGGACCACCATCTGCCCCGAGACTGCGTTGATCTACGTGGAGTTCAACGCCACCCACTTCAAACACTTTCTCATTCATCGATCTTCCCCTTTTGGTGCAGCTTGCAAGCCGAAATTTACTGTTAAAAATCAGAAATATGGGTATATTATACACAACCGTTAAATAGTATGTCAACCAAAATCCGCACCTCAACTGACAACTGACCGTCGTTGAATAATTTTTAATCATTAACCCAAAAATCTTTTTTATAGTTTTTACTATAAAAAACTTGACAAAAATAATTCTGATATGATATACTATATAATAAAATTAAATTCTCTCTGGGCAAATTCAAATGAAACAACAGATGCTCGACCGCTTTGGGCGGATCCATACGAATCTCAGAATCTCGGTTACTGATGTCTGTAACTTCCGGTGTATTTACTGTATGCCCGAAGATATGACCTTCATGCCAGACGCAGCACTGATGACCTTTGACGAGATTTTGCATTTGGCGCGCATTTTCGTTGAATTAGGTGTTAGCAAAGTCCGTATTACCGGTGGTGAACCGCTTGTCCGTCCTGGTGTGCCTGCACTTATAGAGCAGTTGACGCAGTTAGAAGGTCTGAGAGACATCAGTCTAACAACAAATGGTATAGGGCTGATTAGGCAAGCACAAGCCCTTTACGATGCCGGGCTGCGTCGTATTAATGTGAGTTTAGACACACTCAATGAAGAAAAATTCGAGCAGATGACGCGTCGAAAAGTGCTTTCACGCGTGCTTGCAGGGCTTAAAACCGCGCACGAATGCGGTTTCAACCCAATCAAAGTCAATGCTGTCGCAATGCGGGGGTTTACAGACGATGAAATTGTCGATTTAGCCACTTTTGCGCGTCAAAATGAGTATCAACTCCGATTTATCGAATTTATGCCACTCGATGCCGATGATGTCTGGGGACGCAACATGTACATCCCCGGGAAAGAGATTATCGACAAAATCAACGCCGTTTATCCACTGACACCGGTGACCTTGAACGGAGAGGCAAAGAGCGATACTGCGCAACGTTATCGCTTCTCAGATAACGGGAACGAGGTCGGCATTATTCCTTCTGTGAGCGAACCGTTTTGCGAAAATTGTAATCGGGTCCGCCTCACGGCTGACGGAAAATTCCGGACGTGCCTTTTCTCGCTCGTGGAGACCGATCTGCTGACACCCCTCCGAGAAGGGGCATCAGATGAGATAATGAGTCAACTCATCTTAGATGCCGTCGCGCAAAAAGAGGCTGGGCATAAAATTAACGCAACAGACTTTATTAAACCAGAGCGAAACATGTCGCGGATCGGTGGTTAAAGCATTTTTTGTTGTCATACATAGAAATAAAAAAATTATGTTGTAGTCGTGGGACCAACACACTAAAAAATGCAATTGTAACCCCACTTTTCAACTTAAGGAGTTCAAGCGAACGAATGAGCAAAGACTTAATCATTAAAGATCTACACATCAGTGTGCAAGGTAAACCGATTATTAAAGGACTCAATTTAACTGTCCAACAGGGCGAAATTCATGCCCTCATGGGTCCAAATGGATCCGGCAAAAGCACTCTCGCCAATAGCTTAATGGGACATCCTCTTTATGACCTTGATGCAGGCGAAGTGATTTTCAACGGTGTCAATGTTCTGGAACTCGAACCAGACGAGCGCGCGAAACTCGGACTCTTCCTCGCTTTTCAGTATCCAACGGCGATTCCCGGCGTTAGTTTGGCGAATTTCTTGCGGCTTGCTGTGAGTGCGGTTCGTGGAAAAACGGGAAACGGTGCCGGTAACGAGGGACTTATCCCAATGCGCGAATTCCGGCGTGAACTCCGCGAGAAAATGAAACAACTGGGTGTTGACGACTCCTTCGCCAGGCGATACCTCAACGACGGGTTCTCCGGTGGCGAAAAAAAGCGTGCAGAGATTCTACAACTCGCAATGCTCGAACCCCAAATTGCTATCCTTGATGAAACGGATTCTGGACTCGATATTGATGCCGTCCGAATTGTCGGCGAAAGCGTTAGTAGACTGATCGGGCCCGACCTTGGCGTTCTAATTATTACGCACTACCCGCGGTTGTTGGACTACATCCGGCCGGAGTTTGTACATATACTGCTTGACGGTAGAATTGTTGAATCTGGGGGTTGGGAACTCACACAGATGTTAGAAGCAGAGGGTTACGATCCGATTCGAGAAAAATACGGTATCACAGAGGAAACTGAGTCATAGCACCCACAACCTAAAGATTGGGCTTGTGCTTCGTCCTACATCCCATACCTGAAGGCATGGGGCTTGACGGAAGAATGATAAATCCGAGCGGCGATTCGCGGCACATCCGGTAATTTAAAAGGAGAAATGAAATGGCAACTTCTGAAAAGAACACGATAGAAGAACTCGGAATTAGTAAAGAGTACCAATACGGGTTCCATGATGACATTAAACCTACATTCAAGTCGCGCAAAGGGTTGGACGAAGAAGTTATTAATGAAATGTGCGATATCAAAGGTGAACCCGACTGGATGCGTCAATACCGGCTCGAGGCTTATCAGATCTTCAAACAGAAACCGATGACAAAATGGGGTGGTAACCTGTCCCAACTCGATTTTGACGACATCTACTATTACGTCAAAGCCTCTGACCGGAGTGAACGGAGTTGGGATGATGTTCCTGATGACATCAAGAAAACCTTCGACCGATTGGGGATCCCCGAAGCAGAACGGAAATTCCTCGCGGGTGTCGGTGCACAGTACGATTCAGAAGTCGTATACCACAATATCGTTGAAGAATTAGATAAAATTGGTGTTGTCTTCCTTGATACCGATACTGCTATCAAAGAATACCCGGATCTCGTGAAGAAATACTTCGGAACCATCATCCCGTCTGCGGACAATCAGTTCGCCGCACTCAACAGCGCAGCGTGGAGTGGCGGAAGTTTTGTTTATGTCCCACCGGGTGTGAAGGTCGAATATCCTTTGCAAGCCTATTTCCGAATCAATAGTGAGAACATGGGGCAATTCGAGCGTACGCTCATCATCGCTGACGAAGGGTCCCAGGTGCATTACGTTGAAGGCTGCACAGCACCGACCTATAGCAGTGAATCCTTGCACAGTGCGGTTGTTGAGATCGTTTGTATGAAAGGTTCGCGGGTGCGCTACACAACCATCCAGAATTGGGCAAACAACGTATATAATCTTGTTACGAAACGCGCTGTCGCTTATGAGGACGCACAGATGGAATGGGTAGACGGCAACCTCGGTAGTAAGTTAACAATGAAGTATCCGAGTGTTTATATGATGGAACCGGGCGCGCGTGGCGAGATTCTCTCTATCGCTTTCGCCAGTAAAGGGCAGCACCAGGATGCTGGCGCGAAAGTCTATCACTGTGCACCTCATACATCTTCGCAGATTACTTCAAAGAGCATCAGTAAAGATGGAGGACGCTCCAGTTATCGCGGATGGGTCGATGTCGCGAAAGGTGCGAAGGGATGCAGATCACACGTCGTCTGTGATGCCCTCCTCCTTGACAAAGACTCGCGTTCGGATACCTATCCGGTCATCGAGATTGGCGAAAATGATACCCACATTGAACACGAGGCGCGTGTCAGCAAAATCGGAGAAGAGCAGCTTTTCTACCTCATGAGCCGTGGACTTTCGGAGGAGGAAGCCTCTACCATGATTGTTAACGGGTTCATTGAGCCGCTCGTGAAGGAACTTCCGATGGAATACGCTGTTGAGATGAACCGCCTTATCCAACTTCAAATGGAAGGTTCGATTGGTTAATGGCAGTCGGCTATCGGTTATTGGCTTTCAGTAGGACGTGTAGTGGGTAAAAACGTTTGTGATACCCACAACGAAATGCTGACGGCTGATAGCTGATGGCTATTACAAGGATAACAAAAAATTGCAAAAAGGCGAATTTTCAAAAGAATTTCTTCAAAAAATAACGGAAACTGAGCCAAAATGGATGCGTGAGAAGCGGTTGGAGGCGTATGCGCTTTCTGAATCCTTGCCGATGCCACACACAACGAAAGATGATGTCTGGCGCCGCACTGTTGATATGCGCACGCAAGATTACTGGCGGCGAAGTCGGCGATCGCTCCGTGGCTTCGCGCTCGAAAAATATTATCCGCATGTGCCGACAAATGGTGAACGATCGGCAGAAAATGTAGACTACAACGCCGAGGGGACAGCCGGGCTGCTGGTGCAAGTTGACGGTCAACTTCAGTACAGTTCCGCCGCTGAAACACTGAAAGAAAAGGGGATCTACTTTGCACATCTCCCCATCGCACTGCAAGAACAACCGGAACTCTTCCGCGACTACTTCATGACCAAGGCAGCAACCTTGGAGACGACACTGAAAAGTGGAAATATTGCGCGGCACAACAAATTTGACGCGCTCCACGGTGCCTTCTGGCAAGGCGGTTATCTATTACATGTCCCAAAAGGTGTAAAAATTGAACTGCCGCTCCGCGTCTATATTCGGATGTCCGAGGCGGCACACGCTGATCTATCGCATGTGCTTATCATCGCTGAAGAAGGCAGTGAGGTTGCGATTCTGGAGGACAATTCGTCTACCAATCCAGAGGCGAGTGGTTTACATAGTGGCGCAATCGAGATTTTTGTAGGACAAAACGCCAACGTGACTTATGTGCAAGTCCAAGATTGGAATCGACAGGTCTGGAATTTCGCGACGCACCGTGCTATAGTCGCCAGAGATGCGCAGCTCTGCTGGGTCACTGCTACATTTGGCAGCAGACTTAGCAAAATAAATCAAGCGGTTGTCTTAGACGGTGCTGGCAGCAGCGCACAAATGCTCGGATTGGCTTTCACGGACGCTCGTCAACACTTCGATGTGAGTACGGCGCAGGAACACGCTTCACCGCATACCGTCAGTGATCTTTTGTATCGGACTGTCTTGAAAGATAGAGCACAAACCGCATGGGGTGGAAACATTTACGTCTATCCGGAGGCGAACCATACCGATGCCTACCAGAAAAACGATAATTTGTTGCTGAGCGAACGGGCACACGCCGATACCTTGCCCGGTTTGGAAATTGAAGCGCACGAAGTCCGTTGTACACACGGCGCAACTGCGGGAAAGATTGATGCCGATCAGGTCTTTTACCTGATGAGCCGCGGGCTCCCTTATGCACAAGCTGAAAAATTGATTGTTGACGGGTTCTTTCAACCCGTCATGGAACGTATCCCGTTAGAATCCGTTCAGGAAGAGTTAAGTACATCTATTACGCGCAAACTTGGATAGCAGTTAGAAATTAGCGGTTGGCGGTTCTGCCAATTGCGGATTGCTGGTTGCGCATATCAAAAAAGGAGCAACTCACAATGAGTCAACCGAAAATTATCGCTTATATGAAACCTGTTTGTGGATGGAGCAATGGTGTCCGTGCGATCTTCGCTAAATACGGTTTGGACTACGAAGACAGAGACATCATTAACAATCAAGACAACTATCGTGAAATGGTTCAGAAGACGCGGCAGCCTTATCAGCCCTGCGTCCAGATTGACGATATAATACTTGCCGATGTCAGTGGCGATGAAGTGGAGCATTATTTGGTCTCAGAGGGTATTGTCCAGGCGAGTGAGGCTGAAACGGATGTCCCGACTGATCAGGCATGTGAGGACCACGGACCGTCTGCTGTGAGTATCGGTTTCCCGAGCAGATAGATTTATTCTTTTACGGGCTGTCAGCGGTCAGTGAGTTCGCCATTCACCTTAGTACTCAGGTGCGGATTGCAGTGGACAAAACCTGTTTACAACTCCTAAACGTCTGACTGACTGCTGACGGCTATTTCGCATAGGATAAGGCATAAAATGCATAAGTTGGAATTCCGTCCCTTTGATATCGAAGCCATCCGTAAAGATTTTCCGATTTTCGCGACGACCCCGCCGCTCGCTTTTTTGGATAATGCTGCCTCAACGCAGACCCCACGTCCCGTCGTTGAAGCGATGGATGCCTATTACGATACCTATCGCTCGAATATCCATCGCGGCATCTATCGGATCTCAGAGGAGGCGACGGAACAGTATGAGCGCGCAAGAGAGAAGGTCGCTCAGCTGATTAACGCACCTCGGTCGCGACAAGTCATTTTCACGCGAAACACGACGGAATCCATCAACCTTGTCGCTTACAGCTGGGGAAGCACAAATATCGGTGAAGGTGACGAGATTGTTCTCACCACGATGGAACACCACAGCAATCTCGTACCTTGGCAATTACTCGCACAGCGTACGGGTGCGAGGCTCCGGTTCCTTGAAATAACCGATGAAGGATTACTCGACTTCACACAACTCCGCGACCTATTGACCGAAAAAACGAAACTGGTCGCTATAGGACACGTTTCTAACGTACTCGGCACCATCAATCCGATCCAGTCTATCATTGAAGCGGCGCATGCCGTTGATGCGAAAGTAATTGTTGACGCCGCGCAATCCGTCCCACACTTCCAAGTTGACGTTCAGCAACTTGACTGTGATTTTCTGGCGTTTTCAGGACATAAAATGTGCGGTCCTACGGGTATCGGTGTTCTATATGGTAAATCGGAATTGCTTGAGGAAATGCCGCCTTTTCTTGGCGGTGGCTCAATGATTCGGAGCGTTGAACGGGATGTGTCCAGTTACGCAGAACTGCCTGCTAAATTTGAGGCGGGAACGCCAAGCATTGCCGAAGCCATCGGGCTTGGGTACACGGTTGACTATATCACACAAGCGAATTTAGCAGCAATTCATGTTCATGAACAAGAACTTCTAAAATACGCGCATCAACGCTTAGAACAAATCGAAGGCATTACGCTGTACGGTCCGGCACCGCATCAGAAAACAGGGGTCATCTCTTTTAATATGGAGGGCATCCACCCCCACGATGTCGCTGGCATCTTGGATACACACGGCGTTGCGGTTCGTGCCGGACATCACTGTGCACAACCGCTCATGAAAAGATTAGATGTTATCGCCACTGTTCGTGCCAGTTTTTATCTTTACAACACGATTGAAGACGTGGACCGTTTATATGAAGGACTTTGCAGGGCACAGAAACTCATGACTCGGAGAAAAATAGTATGAACATATATCAGGAAGAGCTGCTTGATCATTACGAAAATCCAAGTAACTATGGAACCTTGCCGAGATGTACTATTTCTCATGAAGAAGACAATCCACTTTGTGGGGATCAGATCCGCCTCGATCTCATTGTTGAAGACGACATTATCACAAAGGTGCGTTTTTCCGGGCACGGTTGCACGATCAGTATAGCGTCTGCCTCTATGCTAACTGAGGAGATCCAGGGCAAAAGTCTTACGGAAGTCAAGAAACTCTCGCGAGACGACATCTTAGATATGATCGGTATCCCTTTGGGGCCAGTCCGTATCAAGTGTGCCTTGTTAGCTCTTAAAGTTCTCAAAGTCGGTGCCTATGGCATCAAAGGCTGGCCGGGTGAAGAAAATGAATAAGGAAGAACACAAATATGGAAGAATTTTATAAAGTCGCAAAAGTGAGTGAAACCCCACCCGGCACCAAGAAATTAGTCGAGGTGGATTTTGTGCCGGTGCTACTCTTCAATGTCCAAGGCGAATTCTATGCCATAGAAGACGTTTGTACACACGATGATGGTCCCTTAGCGGAGGGTTGGTTCAGTGGAGACGAAATAGAATGCCCGCGCCATGGTGCCCGCTTCTGTGTGAAAACCGGAAAAGCACTCTGTATGCCCGCGGTTGAAGATGTCGAATGTTACACCGTCAAAGTTGAAGGTGATGACATCCTCATCAGTCTCGATTGAATGAAGAAACAAGAAACACTTGTAACTCGCAAGCCTTATGTTGTAGGAGGGAATCTAAATGGTATCTGAAACATCTGTCTTAGAGACTATCAAAGAAAATATTATTGATCCAGAAATCGGTATCAATATCGTTGACATGGGACTCATCTACGGTGTTGACATCAACAACACAACGGTTGACATTACGATGACTTTAACGAGTCCGGGATGTCCCGCGGGTGGGCAAATTGTCAACGGCACACAGCACGTCACACAGCAGCTGGACGGTGTCGATGAAGTCAATGTCAATGTCGTCTGGGATCCGCGTTGGACCATGGAAATGATGAGCGAAGACGCAAAGGACGAATTGGGCATTTTTTAATAGTAGGCACACGCCGGGTGCCGTAACTCATAAGTTATAAATCCTCGTAACTTCATGGACAGGTTGGCAAAACAACCGAAACTTCTTAAGAAACATCCGAACGCCTTTCAGATAGAGTGGAAAGACGGGCATACCAGTTGGTATCCATACACCTATCTCCGTCAGATGTGTCCGTGCGCTGAATGCGCAATTATCCGGCACAAAGGCAGAGATGTCCACTCCCTCTTTTCACCGCAAGGCGACGGAGATATAACGCTCATTGCGGTATCAGACGATATTCAACCCCTTGATATCCAATTGGTCGGTCGTTATGCGCTACAGTTTAATTGGAACGATGGACACGCTACCGGTATCTACCCCTTTGAAGTGCTACGCGAGACGTGTCCGTGTCCAGAATGTGCCCCACTGCCTTCGATCCAACCGGAGAAACAAAACCCAGAAAGTTAAAAATAAATCATGCAAACGCAAATTCCTGAGATTTCCGTACAAGAGCTAAAACAAAAATTAGACACAGATGCATCCGTCTTGTTGCTTGATGTCCGCGAACAGAGCGAATACGACATCGTGCATCTCGAAGGTGCGCGGCTCATACCACTTAATACCCTACCGCACCACATAGAGAGTCTCCCAACAGAACAAGAGATTGTTGTCTACTGCCATCACGGACAACGCAGCCTCTACGCGACCGCCTACCTACACCAAAACGGATTGCGTGATGCCAAAAACCTCGCAGGTGGTATCGACCAATGGGCAGCCGAAATTGATCCGACCCTACCGAGGTATTAAAAGGAGAAATCGCATGATTGTTGAATTTGAAAACCGCTCCGGTGACATAGAACAAGCCGAAATGGAGATTGACGAACCGTGTCCGATTTGTTGTGGTATGCTCTTTCCGCTTGTCGAGTCGGACGTGGATAGCGGGTATCGCTGCAGCAGTTGCGGTCTCGTCTTCCTGCCTATAGAAGAAGAATATTAAGGATTCGTTTCGAGATCAGTCCTATCTTTTGCTGTCATTCCATTATTCAATTTCTCGGAAATCCGGAACTTCCATGGGTGCGCCGCCGTTTGCGATCGACTGTTCAGAAACCAATCCCGGTACTGTGAAATCCATGGCTGTATAGACATCCAGTGGTGGCTCTGTGTCAGTGAGAATACTATCGACAAAATCGCGCACCTTGAAATACTCACCGAGATCCCCGGCATTCTCAGACTCAGCAGGCGGATTTTTCCAGTGCTCTGGCAGCAGGTCTTCAAACTGCGAAAGCGGTCGCCACTGCTCAGTCACTGAGAACTCATCCAACCAAATCTTCGGTGCTGCGCCAAGTCCACGTGAACCCTCATAGCACCCCTTTGTCCCTTGCAAACTGAAATAGGAATTCGCAGGACGGTTCGAGAGCATATCAATCCGAATCTTTATTAACCCACCCCCATCGGTCTTACAGAGCATCATCACCGTATCCTCCATCGCATGTTCAGGATCGGTGTTAGTGCCACTGCCGAGACAACAGACACTCGCTACACGTCCGCCGAACCATTGAAGTACGGGACCGAGACTATGCGTCGCATAATTGCACCGATTAATGCCTACCTGCCAGTAATAACGCCATGTCGGATTGCCACTCGTATCGTGATGGAGCGATTTAACGTTGTGGACGTACTCCCCTTCTCCGAAGTAGACATCACCGAACATACCCGCCTCTACCATACTGCGGATGAGTACATTTGACTTCGAGTAGCAGGTATTCTCAGCCATTGTATATTTAGCAGAGGATTTCCGAACCGCCCGAACCAAGTCGTAGCACTCCTCTAAATTGACAGCGGCGGTTACTTCACTAATGACGTGTTTTCCGGCTTCTAACGCTTCAATGGACTGTGGCACGTGCAAGTTCTCAGGTGTGGCGAGGACAACAAGATCGACTGCATCCAACATAGCACCATAATCTGTGAACTTCTGGGGAATATCAAACCGCTCCGCAACATTCTGGAGGGTTTCTTCATTGAGGTCACAAACCGCCGTTACATCGGTCTCTGCTATTGCCTTAAAAGGTACGACGTAAGAACTCCCCCGATGCGCCCCAACAATTCCCACTTTCAATTGATCTGCCATTACGAATCTCCTTTTCAATTTGCAAGCATCACTTAAATCTGATATATTTAAAGAATGAACAACAAAACACTCGACCATCTGCTCATCACACTCACAGTCTTATTTGATCTCTGTTTTGTTGCTACCGCGATTGTTGTTGCATACTGGGTCCGGTTTGAATCCGGTTTGACCCCTGAAGTCCTCGCCCTACATAAAGGTAGCACCCCTCCGCTCGATGACTATTTCCGACTCATCCCGCTGATGGCGATTATCTGGTTAATGACGCTAAAAGGACTAAAACTCTATCGTCCAGAAAACAACGCCACACTTTCAGCGTTCTGGACGCTCTGTAAAGCCGCTGGCATCGCACTCATTGCTACATTAGCCGCGCTCTTTTTTATTTTTCACCACGATGCCTACTCGCGTTGGGTCATGCTGCTCGCCTCTGGATTCAGTCTCGTCTGGCTGTTTTTAGGTAGACTTGTTCTTCACCGTTTCCGACAGGCGATTCACGCGCAGGAGGTCGGCATAAGCAGGATAGCTCTTGTTGGCTACGATGCGCGCGTGAAAACGTTTATCCAAGCCCTCAATGCTAAAGGCAACAGCGGTTATCAAGTCGTTGGCATAATTAACAGAGAGACCGGAACCGGGAATCTCCAACAAGTTGGGGCATCCAGCACAGAAGATTATCCAACCCTTGGACAAATTGATGAAGTGCTTCAACTGGTGCAAAAGCATCGGCTTGATATACTATTCATTGTATCGCCAACGATTTCAAATGCCGCTATCCTACAGATTCTCCATGCGTGTGAAGGTGTGCCTGTCCAAATCAATCTACTCCCTGAACTCTCCGAGTTTATCAGAAGCGGCACCGTTATAACTTTCTTTGATGACATACCGGTGCTCCGATTACGGGAAACTCCCATGCAGGGCATGCAAGGCATCGTTAAACGTCTTATAGACATCGTCCTCAGTCTGTTCGCTTTGACGGTATTAAGCCCACTCATGTTAGCGATCGCCATTGCGATCCGCCTGACCTCACCCGGCAAAGCAATTTTTCGCCAAGAACGCGTCGGTAGAGCCGGAAAGCGATTCCACATCTACAAATTCCGTTCCATGCGCGTTGATGCCGAAGCGGAAGTCGGGCATGTCTGGGCAAAAGATGACGATCCTCGGGAGACTGCTCTCGGAAAATTCCTCAGGCGCTGGAGTTTAGACGAATTGCCCCAATTCTTCAACGTCCTCAAGGGTGATATGAGTCTCGTTGGCCCACGCCCAGAGATGTCCGGACTCATTGACACATTCCGAGAATCCATACCCCACTATCTTGCACGGCAGCGCGTCAAGTCCGGTATGACCGGCTGGGCACAAGTGAACGGCTTGCGGGGCAACACCTCCCTTGAAGAACGGGTTTCTTACGACCGACATTATATCGAAAACTGGTCCCTCGGCTTAGATATTAAGATCATCTTCAAGACCCTATGGGCAATCAAAAAAGGCTCTACCTGACTTAGTAGACACCACTATTTCTGAAAATACCGACGCATAAAGGGCCATGCGCCTGCTTTGTAATAGCGATGTCCACCTTCACCGATAAAAAGCTCACACCTATCCCCAACACCGGCGACCGTATAGATTTCTTTTAACCGTTCATACGCCAATTCAACGTGGTCGATCGGAAAAATACCGTCATCGCGTCCAGCAATTGCACAGAACGGACGTGGTGCGATCAAGCCCGCGACATCGTACATCTCTCCAAGCCGCATCACTCCCGGCACGTAATTGCAATCACAATGGTGAATCGTCCCGATACTCCCTTCAAACGTACAAAAATAACAACTCGGCACTGCCACAGCGATGCGTGTTTCACATGCTGCAGCGAACAAAGACACTGTTCCACCGCCGGAGTTACCGGTAATCGCAATACGATCGGCATCTACCGGCAGGTCCGCGATTGCCCAATCAATGAGGCGAGACATATCCCATACTCGTTCGCCGATGGGCGTACGACCGACAAGCATACCGTGGACGAGTTCGTCTCGGCAGGAGTGCGTTCTGTCGGTTTCTTTAGCTGCCTGTGTGCGTGTCTCACCAAACGCGCGCGTCGTCGGTGCAATCGCGATATAGCCTTCCTCAACAGCTGCTTGCCTCGCAATATCGCGTTCACCTGCCAACATGTGCTCTTCTTCCGATGCTGTATGTGCAATACCGGCATAGATATGTGGATGGTTATGTCCGTGAGGCGTGAGAACCAGTGGAACTTTATCTTTAATCTCTTTCGGACGGAGGAGATAAAATGGCAACGGCACCGTCGGCTCTACCCATAGATACCAGCTTTCGCGAAAGTGATTATCCAGATCCAAGACTTCCAGCTGTTCGGCTTTCGGCACATAGTCCGCCAGATCGGATTCCATATTATCTAAACCGAGAATCTCCCGAAGTTTCGGACGAAAAGCCGCTTGCCATGTTAAGAAACCTTCGCGTGAGGTTTCGTGAAATTCATACGTCCGTGGAACAGTATCGTATAAGTTCTTAAAGTGTACCTCAGCATCATACATTACAATTTCTCCCTATAGTCCGGTTCACTTGACAAAATTCAAAGTGGTGCTATAATGTATTATAATCATAGACGACAGATGCAGCCCTGTCAACTGAATTCGCATAACCATTGCCCAGGACGCGTATGAAAGGTTTTTTATGAAAGTATTGATAACCGGTGCCAGCGGTAGACTCGGTCGGTTTGTTATTCGAGAACTGGCTGAAGAACACTCGTTAGTGCTGATGTCACGCAGAAATCCGCCCGATGAATTCGCACATCTCCGTTTCATCCAAGGTGATTTAAACAATTTTGAGGACTGTCAGCGCGCCGTCGAAGGGGTAGACGCAATCCAACACCTCGGCGCACAACCCAACCCAGTCGATCACCCTGATTTACGGACAAGCGCAGCAGAAAAGGGAATTCCGTTCGATGCGACCTTCAAAACAAATATGCTCGGCACCTATTACCTCATGCAAGCCGCGATTGAAGCAGATGTACATACCGTCGTGATGTGCGGTAGCAATTGCGCACTCGGGCACGGTTTCCGAATTAGCAAAACCCATATCCCGATAGACTACCTGCCCCTCGATGAAGAACACCCCTGCTATCCTGAAGATTCCTATAGCTTCTCCAAACGTTGTGGTGAGGATCTGTTAGCGAGTTATACCCGTGCGTATGGCATCCGCACTTATGTTACGCGCCCTGCCGGTATCAGTCCAGAAGAACGACGAAACCAGATGAAAGCAAACGCCAAACCGACGACGAGTTGGACCCCCTGGCTCTGGTGTTGGGTAGGGAGCGAAGATGTCGCAAGCGCACACCGGCTCCTCATGGAAAAAGCAGACGCTCTACCACCACATGATGTCTATTTTCTGAACGCCGATGATACCTCAGCGTTGGAACCCTCTCAGGAACTCGTCAAGCACTTTAAACCCGAACTGCTTCCGAAAGTAAGAACACTTCAAGGGCATCAATCCTTTATCAATTGTGATAAACTCAAATCCGCTGTCGGATGGCGGCACGAAACATCGTGGCGGGAATAGTACGAGTTGTCAGTCTTCGGTCTTCGGTTCTCGGTTAAGAGCTCATTTTGTAACTATCTCCCAATTTTGCGTACTTCAGGAAGTGGCGAATTGTTAGGGAGGCACTCTTTAGCTGAAAACCGACAACTCACAACCCGGGGAATGCCATTAAGGCATTCATACCGTTGATTAGCCAGTAAAAAATTGGAGGAATTGTTATGGCAACCAGTAAGAGAGTCCGGATCGGTGTTGTCGGTGTCGGGAGCATCGCCGTGCGCGGGATCCTGCCACACCTTACACAAGACGACGTTCAAGATAGATTAGAAGTAACCGCTGTCTGTGATCCAGTACCGGGTAGAGCACAAGCCGCGTCCGAAAAATTCAATGTACCGCACGCTTACGAGACTTACGAGGCACTTCTGGCAGACGGACATGTAGACGCTGTTAGTATCGCCTCACCCATCGGTCTCCACTACGGGCAAGGAAAACTTGCTATTGAACACGGCGTTCATGCCCACTTCAACAAAACAATGACAACCACGGTTGAGGAAGCAGACGATCTCATTGAATCCGCAGCGCGCGAAGGTGTAAAATTGGTAGCGTCCCCAGGGGAGATGCTCCGTCCGATCCACCAAGAAATTCGTAGACTTATTAATGACGGTGCTATCGGAACACTCACGTGGGCAGCGGCTGGATCCGCCTTCGGAAGATACCATGAAAATGAATCCGTTAGGCAAGGCAACGATCCGCTCTCTAACATTAACCCAGCGTGGTATTTTCGCAAACCCGGTGGTGGACCGTTATATGACATGACAGTCTACGGTTTGCATACGATGACCGGCATTTTGGGACCCGCAAAACGCGTAACGGCGTTCTCCGGTGTCCGTATCAAAGAACGCGAATTTCGAGGTGAGATGCTCCCATGCGATATGGACGACAATACCTTTATTCTCGTTGATTTTGGCAAGGCATTTTTCGGCTTCGTCTACGGAGCAGCGGCAGGTTCTGTCGTCAGAGGCAGATTAGCCATTCACGGCACTGCCGGTACGATTGAGGGGAATTTGCTCAACGGAAAACCGATTGAGGCACCAGATAGTGGGCTTCCACACGTTGTCGGACCGCATCAAGATATTCAGGAATCACACGTCTATGAAGATATCATGCAGTTGGTAGATTGGATCCGAGAGGATAAGCCGACGATTGTCACGGCAGCGCACGCGAGACATGTCATAGAGATTTTTCATGCGGGCTACACGTCTGCGCAAACCGGTCAAGCACAAGACTTGCGGACTACATTTTAAAGGAATCCTCTTTATGCCAAAAGCTTTATGTATCGGTGAACTCCTCATCGACTTTGTGTCCACAACTCCTGATGTAACACTCGCTGAAGCACCGGGATTCGTTAAAGCTCCCGGTGGCGCGCCCGCCAATGTTGCTGTCGGTTTAGCCAAACTCGGTATAGATGCTGGATTTATCGGGAAAGTCGGTGCGGACGCATTCGGCGATTTCCTGCGCGAAACGCTGGAACAGAACAGTGTAGACACCTCTTATCTCGTCTCAGGAGAGACATCTCGAACGACATTGGCTTTCGTCGCCACACGCTCCGATGGCATGAAGGACATCACCTTCTACCGACATCCGGGTGCCGACATCCAACTCTCTCCAGACGAAATCGACATGGGTTATGTCCAATCAGCGGAACTTTTTCACTACGGTTCCGTTAGCCTTAGTCATTCACCGAGTCGTGAAGCAACATTCCAGACAATTCAGTCTGCAAAGGCGAGCGGCGCCATGCTCTCTTACGATCCGAATTTACGTTTGATGTTATGGGACAATGCCAATGATGCTAAGCATTGGATCTGGGAAGTTATGCCCTATGCAGATGTCGTCAAAATATCAGAAGAAGAATGGGAATTCGTTACCGGAGATGCTGAACTCACGAGCGGTATTGAACGCATCCTTGGGCTCGGTGTAAAACTGCTCGTTGTCACGTTAGGGGAACGTGGGTGCTACTACACAAACGGGACTGCTGCGGGTTATGTTGATGGTTTCGCTGTCGATGTTGTTGATACGCTTGGGGCAGGCGATGCATTCGCCGCTGCTATGCTCATGCAATTGGTGAAACACGAAGACATTTCGGCACTCGACGCGCCTCGTCTTGATTTTATGATGCGTTACGCCAACGCTGCAGGCGCATTGGCAACACAGAAAGTAGGCGTAATTCCAGCATTGCCAATGCCATCTGAGATTCAACAGTTCTTGGAATAACCGTTCAAGCGATTTCAACCTTTAAAGTAGCCTCTCGTTAGGCAGAAAACAAAAGAAACCTATCTATTCTAAAGTTATCAATACCGGTTCAACATCAAGCATCTCTTGAATACGTCGCCGGAGATCCGCCGCCTCTTCCTGGTAAGTGAACTCGCCGATCGTTACGCGGTGCCTCGTCTTACCCGCAATAGTAGCGAGATGTATAGCAA
>JAJECD010000363.1 GCA_022822215.1 Candidatus Poribacteria bacterium
ACAATCTCTCTGATTGGTGGGCTGATGCTTCGTCCCTCAACGCCTTAACGAAGTGGCTCAACGAGCGTACGAAAATCAAAACCGATATGAACGTTGAAGGTGGCGGGTTAAAACTGACCGATACAAATCTCTTCAAAACGCCACTTACTTTTCTCACAGGGCATGATCCATCTCTCGCTCGCAGTCGTGATCTCCTCGGAAACGGATATAATACAGGCAAAATAGATGGTCGTTTCACGAAGACTGAAGCGGCAGGTCTACGTCGCTACCTCGTTGAAAAAGGCGGATTTCTTGTCTTTGACGACTGTGGTGTAAACGCCCCTGCACAGGCTATGGTCCGACTCTTCCTCGCACAGATGCGCTATGTTATGCCTGAATATCACGTTGAGCGGATTTCCAACAATCACGAGATTTACAATAACTTCTATCGCATGGGGGGTCCCCCGATCGGATACGACGTCTTCTGGTGGGGCACACGTCCACCGAAACGGAACTTCCTCGAAGGTATCTCCGTCGGTGAGAAACTCTCCGTCATTGTTGTCCGTCGTGACTACATGTGCGCAATGGAGACTATTAGTCTTGCGACCCGCAGCGTCCACTATTCACCGGGCGTCTATCGTTTCATGACAAACGTTGTGGTCTACGCGTTGACGCACGGCGGAATTTCTGACTATTCCGGTTATGTGCCTGAGTCTGCCTTAGGCAAGAAGGAAGTTCCGACGCGCCCGCCTGCAGCTGCAGAGCGCACCGGTTTTGAATAATGTTCGGTTTTGCGAATTCACGCGAAGATCAGAATTCTTGTAGGAGCGAGCTCCCGCTCGCGACGCTTCTTTGCTGGCGAGGTTTCCCAACCCCGCCAGCCGCCCTAACCTAACTACCTCTCTTTTTTTGTTGACAAAAAAAGCATATCCCATAAAATAGGGGGCATATTTCTTCTATGACTTTCAACTTTAGCAACGCAGTCACGAATTGACCCAAAACCTGCCCATAATGAAATTATGCCTTAAATGGCATAATTTGTCCCCGTACGCTGTTCGCTATGGGGACCCGTGCATTTATATTTGAAGGGCAGTCCAGGAGCAATAGTTTAAAATATGGAAAAGACACACCTATTTCATGCCCCGCATCTCCACGCAATTTCACGCAACATATTTGTCGCTGCCGGTGTCTCACGACACATCGCAGAGGATGTCTCCGAAATCCTCATCAATGCCAACCTCGCTGGACACGATTCCCACGGCGTACTACGCATTCCCGCCTATTTGCGCGGTATTGATGGCGGATCCCTAAAGCCGACAGCCGAACCTGAACTCCTCGCAGAGACCGAGAATACCCTGAGCGTTGATGGGCAAGGCAGCTTCGGACACTACACCTCACGCTGGTCTATCAAGAAAGCCGTTGAGAAGGCAAAAACCGCTGCCTCTTGTTCTGTCAGCATCCGCAACACCGGGCATATCGGACGGCTCGGCGAATATGCTGAAGAAGCAGCAAGAGCCGGATGTATCTCGCTTATTACTGTCGGTGGCGGCGGTAGAGGCAGAGGTCCAACGGTGCCTTTTGGGGGCGCGGAAGGTGCTTTCGGAACGAACCCGATCGCTATCGGTGTACCCACCGGAGATGACAGTCCGTTTATTGTTGATTACGCCACGAGTATGGTCGCCGAAGGAAAAATTCAGGTCGCTCGAAGCAAAGGCATCGACTTACCTGAAGGGTGTATCCTTGATAAAGACGGGAATCCGAGCGTCAAACCCGCTGATTTTTACGATGGCGGCTCGCTCTTGGCGTTCGGAAAACACAAAGGCTACGCACTCGCGATGTTTACATGCCTCCTTGGTGGATTGGCAGGAACATTTGATGTGGAGCAAGGTTCAATGAACGGCATTTTTATGCAAGCCGTTGATGTCAACGCCTTCACACCCGTCGATGAGTACCAGAAAGGTGTACGTGCCTTCTTAGATGGCATTAAATCTACACCCCCCGCACCCGGCTTTGACGAAGTGTTAGTGCCCGGTGATTTTGAATACCGGTACCGAACCCAAAGGTTAGTCGATGGTATTGAAATACCCGATACCATTTACAATCAGCTCCAAGAGTGTGCGGACAAACTCGGCATTTCTATCGGTGAGGAGATAACTGAGGCGGCGGACAAGGCGCGCTATGCGTAGTTTTGCAGGAGGCAATTCATCATGAAGAGGCATATATTTGAAGCCGCGGCGCTCCAGGCGTTCACAAGAAACCTGTTTGTCGCAGCGGATACCCCACGGCGTATCGCTGAGGATGTCGCCGAGATTTTGATAAAAGCCAATCTTGCTGGGCACGATTCACACGGTGTACTGCGTATCCCATCTTACCTTGATGCGATTGAGAACGGAGGTATCCGTCCAGCCGCTGAACCAGAAGTCATCCGCGAAACCGATAACACACTTCATATTGATAGCAAACGCGGTTTTGGACATTATGCGGCGCGTTACGCGGTCCGTCGCGCCATCGAAAAGGCGAAAGACACACGGACCTGCTTCGCGACACTCACGCATACCAACCATATCGGCAGAGTCGGTGAATACGCACAAGAAGCCGCTGAATCGGGTTGCATCGGAATGATCTCAGTCGGTGGTGGATCAAAAGGCGGCGGACGTATCCTCCCATTCGGTGGCGCGGTTGGCGCACTCGGCACAAACCCTATTGCTATCGGCGTACCGACAGGTGATGATAGACCCTTTCTCATCGACTTCGCAACCAGTATGATTGCAAACGGCAAAACCTACGTCGCTGACAGCGAAAACCGTGATCTGCCAGAGGGATGTGTCGTTGACAAGCACGGCAATCCCACCGTCAAAACTTCCGAATACCGTGATGGTGGACACCTCCTTGCTTTCGGGCGGCATAAAGGCTATGCGCTCTCCCTCTTCGTCTGTCTCCTCGGTGGATTGGCAGGAACTTTTAACGTCGAGGCTGGACAAATGGGCGGTCTCTATATGCAGGTGATTGATGTCAACGCTTTCATACCCCTTGAAGAATACCAAGAAGGGGTGCGTGCCTTTTTAAACAGCATCAAGTCAATCCCACCCGCCCCCGGCTTTGATGAGGTGTTAGTTCCTGGTGATTTTGAGGTCAATACCCGCACACACCGCCACGCAATCGGTATCGACCTACCCGATACCATCTACCAGCAACTCCGCGACTGCGCTGAAGAGTGGGGTGTTCCTATACCTGAAGCCCAATGATAGAGAACCCAATGACCCTAAACGTACCGAGATTAATCTTGACAGTTCCCTTGAATAGGTGTTATACTTAACGTAAGGAAGTAGGGGTTGTGGCGGTGGCCCGTAAAATTATGGAAGTGAGTCAAAAGGGGAGCAGAGAGAAAAACATTAAAACCGCACATATCTTCAGTTGCCTTGTGATTCACCAAACACCATCGCGAAACGAAGTGGAGCGATGCCCAGGAGCCCATAGCTAAAGAAATGAATCTCGGACTCACAAATAAAATAGCAGTCGTAGGCGCGTCAAGCAAAGGACTGGGACGCGCAATTGCCCTTGGCTTGGCACAGGAAGGCGCGAAGGTCACGATCTGTGCAAGAAATAAAGACGAACTGGAAACAACAGCAGACGACATTCGTAGCCAGACAGGTTCTGAAGTGTTGGCGGTCCCGACCGATGTTAGCCAACCAGAGCAGGTTGAAACCCTCATTAGCACAGCAATTCAGCACTTCGGTGGTATTGATGTTTTAGTCAACAACGCTGGGGGTCCCAGAGCCGGGCGGTTCGACGACCTCGGCGCACAGGATTACCAAGACGCTGTTAATCTGAACCTAATGAGCACGATTAACCTCTGCCGCGCTGTCGTCCCAACAATGCAGGCGAACGGCGGTGGACGCATTATCAATCTCACTTCTGTTTCTGTTAAGCAACCTGTAGACAATCTCATGTTGTCGAACATGGCACGCACAGGCGTAATCGGCTTTGCCAAAACCCTCGCAACCGAATTAGCACCAGATAAAATTCTCGTCAACAATGTCTGTCCGGGCATTATCTTCACCGATCGCATCCAGCAGCTTGCGACGGTACGGGCAGAGGAAGCCGGAATTACATTCGATGAGGCACTCGAAAGGATGACAGCGGACATCCCACTCGGCAGAATTGGAGACCCCGCGGAATTCGCAGCGTTGGTGGTTTTTCTCGCATCGGAACGCGCAAGTTACATAACCGGGACAACGATTCAGGTAGACGGCGGTATGGTGAGGTCCCTGCTCTAATGTGCTTTTCGGCGGAGGCGTGATGAACGATGTTGGTATCTGTAATCATTCCTGCGTATAACGAAGAGCAGACAATCGGGCAGGTTCTTGAGGCACTACGCCTTCTACCCATCGAAAAACAGATTGTTGTCGTCAACGACGGTTCCACCGATGGCACATACGACGCACTTGAACGAGTCCGGGCGGAATATCAATTAACCGTCGTGCATTGTGAGGAGAACAGAGGTAAAGGGTCCGCTATCCGAAGTGGACTCCCACATGTCCAAGGTGAAGCCGTCGTTATTCAGGATGCCGACATGGAGTTATCCCCGTCGGATCTTTCTGAACTCTTGAAACCGCTTGGGCAGGAGAACGTTCAAGTCGTTTACGGGTCAAGGTTTCTCAACGGACGTGGGAATGCGAGTCTTCATAACTTTATCGCTAACCGTGTGCTTGCGACTTATACGAATCTCCTTTACGGATGTCGGATTACCGATGAATCCACCGGGTATAAAGCCTTTTCAGCGGAATTGATAACACGTTTAAATTTGACATGTGAGGGGTTTGAATTTTGCCCCGAAGTTACAGCGAAAATTTTGCGCGCAGGCTATCGCATCCACGAGGTGCCGGTCTCCTATTTCCCGCGGACAAAAAAGGAAGGTAAAAAACTCCGATTCTGGTCAGACGGCATCTTGGCTGCCTGGACTCTCTTAAAATACCGGTTTATTTCAAAAACTAAACTTTTCAAAAATAGTACGCACGATGAATGGCGTTAATCAATACTTGGGAGTTAAATTCGTTAGTTATGCCTAAAAAAGTGGTTTATTCCACGCTGATTCTCTTATTAGTAGGTACGATCTCTACCGTTGTATTTGGGCACAGCGATCTTCCCACGCTTTTAGAGGATATCAATAAAGATAGTGTCGTGAACATACAAGACTTGGTGCTCGTCGCCACTGCTTTCGGACAACTTAGGGATCGCAATGCCGAACACGACCCTGATGTCAATCGCGACGGGATCGTTAATATCTTAGATCTGGTTCGGGTCAGTAACAGTTTTGGACAGACTGCACCAGATGAGAATTCAGCGTATCACGATATCCAAGAGTACGTCTTTGATAAGAGTTGTGCAAACAGTGCTTGTCATGCAGTGCCTGCGAATGCGGGTAGTTTAAATCTCACCTATGGTCTCTCTTATGAAGATTTGGTTGGACAGGTCCCACAGAATCCAGCCGCAGCGGCTGCGGGTATGAAGCTTGTTGATCCGGGCAATCCAGAGAACAGTTTCCTTTTGACGAAACTGATGGGACCCACAGTACCAGAACAAGGGGCACGGATGCCCTTTGGTGGCGGCGTACTCCACGATGGAAAAATAGAAGCAATTCGTGCCTGGATTGCGGCTGGCGCACCCCAGACTGGTAAAGTGATAGGGATGGGGGACCTGGCAGTCTTACGCGACCCTGAAGAAATCTTTGAAGTACCGGTGCCACCCCCACCCGGTGAAGGGTATCAACTTCATTTGCCACCCTTCAAAATCGAACCCGGCACGGAACGGGAAGTATTTTATACAACCCAAATCAAAGATGAAAATGGAGAACCAGTAGCGGGCGACATCTTTGTAAATAAATATGAGATTTTCTATCCTGTGGGCAGCCACCACTTCATCTTATATCGGATGACCGATGCCGCAATCTCAGAGGGGATCCTTGAGACGGGCGTGGTGCCGGGCATCGGTGTTGATCCAGCAGATTCTTTCCGAGAGTTAGACCCAGCCGACCCGCAGGCACTTGGAAACATTGGGACGCATCGTTTCTTCGTTGCCGGAACGCAAAGCGAAGACCTTTCCTTGGCATTTCCAGAGGGCGTTGCACTCCGGCTTGCCGGTGATACTCTCTTTGACATGAATTCTCACTTCATTAATTTATTAGGGACCGAAACCCTAATTGGTGAGGCTTATATCAATATTTACACACTGCCCCCTGAAGAGGTCACGCATGAGGCAATTGAGATTTTCGTCTCCAACACAGAGATTAACGTCCCGCCCGGTCTCACCCGTATTACCAAAATGAATTGGTATATTGAAGATGAAATAGAACTACAAGGCATAGACCCAGGGACAGCATTGAACGTAATGATGCTCACGTCTCACATGCATAGACACGGTGAATTGTTTGAAATCTTTCAAAAATCAACAGGGGAATTGTTGCACCGGAGCGTCGCTTATGATGACGCGCCGATAACCTTTTATACCCCGCCGCTGGTGCTCGATGCAACCGATGGGCTCAGTTTTCAGTGTACGCATAACAATTATGATCGGGATGTACCTATTGAATTCGGTTTTACATCCGAAGACGAGATGTGCCTTGTTGTCGGTTATTATTATGTGCCAACTATAAGTATTGCGAACAATAATTAAATAGATCGTGCAAAGCGCAAAATCAATTGTGTTACCAAACAAATTTGGAGGTTGAATTGTTAATTATGGTAAAAAAAACAGTCTATTTCACATTCATCACTTTGCTGATGGGCAGTTTCTCTTTTTTTGCACTCGGACACAGTGATCTCCCTACGCTTTTAGAGGATGTCAACAAAGACGGTGTGGTAAACATCCAAGACTTAGTGTTTGTTGCTGGTGCCTTTGGACAACTCAGGGATCGCAACGCGACACAAGACCCTGATGTCAATCGCGATGGGATCGTTAATGTCCTTGACCTTGTTCGGGTCAGTAACAGTTTTGGACAAACCGCGCCGGATGAAGGCTCAGCATATCACGCTATTCAGGAATATGTCTTCGATAAGAGTTGTGCGAACAGTGTTTGTCATGCTGCACCCGCGAATGCGGGTAGTTTAAATCTCACCTATGATCTCTCTTATGAAGATTTGGTTGGCGCGATCCCACAGAACCCAGCCGCCGCCGCTGCGGGTATGAAGCTTGTTGATCCGGGCAACCCGGAGAACAGTTTTCTTTTGGCGAAATTGGTGGGACCCGCGGCACCAGAACTGGGCGCACGGATGCCCTTTGGCGGCGGTGTGCTTCATAGTGGTAAAATAGAGGCAGTCCGCACATGGATTGCGGCTGGCGCGCCGCAGACTGGCAAAATCGCAGGTATCGGGGACCTCGGTGTCTTACGTGATCCTGACGAAGTGTTTGAACCGCCCGCGCCACCAGCCCCTGGCGAAGGCTATCAACTCCGCCTGCCACCCTTCAAGATTGAACCCGGTACGGAACGCGAAATCTACTACGCAACCCAAATCACTGATGCAAATGGGAATCCGGTAGAGGGCGACATCTTTATTAATAGAGTTGAAATCTTCTATCCCGCTGGCAGCCACCACTTCATCCTCTATCGGTTCACCGAAGAAGGCTTAGCAAACGGTGTGCCAGAGAGGGGGATCACACCCGGCATCGGTGTCGATCCGAGTGATGTCTTCCGTGAACTGGATACAGAAGATCCACTGGTACTTGGCAATTTTGGTGTTGATAGACTTTTCGTCGTCGGCACGCAGACAGATGATACGCTCTTTGAGTTTCCTGAAGGTGTAGGGTTGCGAATGCCGGGAAACACCGTTTACGACCTCAATTCTCACTACATTAATTTGCTTGGGGACGAAACATTGATTGGCGAAACCTACGTCAATATCTACACGATTCCCGAGGACGAGGTTCGGTACGAGGCTGTTGAAATCTTCGTTTCTAACAGGTCGATTAACGTGCCACCCAAAACAACGCGCGTTTCCAAAATGACGTGGTACGTTGAAGATGAACTCGAACGTCGAGGGCACGACCCAGGAACGGAATTAAGTGTCTTCTTGCTCACATCGCACATGCACAGACATGGTGAGTTGTTCGAGATTTTTCAGAGGTCGTCGGGGGATTTACTCCATCGGAGCATCGCTTATGACAATGCTCCCATTGACCTCTATAATCCGATTCTCCGCTTAGGTCCAGATGATGGGCTTAGGTTCCAATGCACCCACAACAACTATGACACGAATGAACCTCTCATATTCGGGCTTACGTCTGAAGATGAGATGTGTATTATCTTCGGTTATTATTATATTCCGACTGAGAGTGCTGGAGAGATCATTAAATAGGGACTATCTCATACACATGGAGAGGCGCGCTTCATAGGCGCGCTTTTCTCTCTTAGATGGCTACAATTGTAAAAAAAGATAACTTCATAGATGCCCTCGCACATCGGATTTTGGTGTGTGATGGGGCTCTCGGAACAGAACTCCGTAAACAGGTACCAGCGTATCTACAATGTGTTGATGCTTGTAATATCTCTACAGAACATGCCGAGAAGGTGGCAATGGTTCACCGTGCCTACGCTGATGCAGGTGCCGATGTTATTCAAACCAATACCTATCAGGCAAACAGAGAAGCGTTAGCTGTTCACGGTTTGGCTGAGCAGGTTGAAGAAATTAATAGAAGCGGGGTGAGACTCGCGCGTGCTGCTGTGCCGGAGACTTGCTATGTAGCCGGTTCCGTTGGACCGATCGCTTTCCAAACCTTAGATACCACACTGCCCTCAACAAAGGCAGTTCGACGCATCTTCAAAGAGCAGATGGATGCCCTTGTTGATGAAGGTGTTGATCTGCTCGTCCTTGAGACTTTCGTTTCTCCCAAACAAGCAGAGATTGCTACAAAGCAAGCACTCACTTACGATGTCCCTGTCGTCGTTGAAATCAGTGGCGTTTCAGGCGGCACAGTAGGTGCCGGGGTGGATGTCCGTGTCTTTGCCCAAGAGCTCGAACAACTCGGCGCACACGCAGTCGGGATCAATTGCCGCGGTCCACACGACTTGGTCGAGGCGATGGAGCTCCTTGCACCTGTCATCAAGGTGCCTATCGCTGTACAACCCAACGCTGGTAATCCGAGAGTAGAACAGGGCGAAGTGGCACTCTCTTATACAGTCGAGGCAGAAGTTTTTAGTGACTACGTCGGAAAATTGATTGAACTCGGCGCGAACATGATTGGGGGTTGCTGCGGCACGACCCCCGCATATACGGCGAGAATCCGTCAGATTGTTACAGAACGTGAACCTGTTGAAAGGCAACAACGTATCTTCGTCCTTCCAAAGATTCGTTCAACGTCGAAAGTTCTGACGGATAATCCTGTGCAACAGGTATTTGAAACGCGCGACCAGATTGTAAGTGTTGAGATGCGCGCCAATACATTTCCACAATTTCGAGCCTTGTTGCGCGAAGCGAAAAATCTCGCTGCCATCGGTGTCGATCTGTTTGACGTGACTGACAATTCCGGGGCTGCCGTGAATATTGGAGCCGTTGGGACGGCATATCGACTTCAGCAGACAACGCAAATTCCGACGCTCATCCATTGGACACCCCGCTCGCGGAATCTCATTAGTATGCAATCGCATTTACTTGAAGCGGAGGCGTTGGGTATTCGGGGCATTGTTGCGCTATCTGGCGACCATCCAAAAGCAGGTCCCTATGAAGCAGCGAGCCTCGTCCCGGATGTCCGTGGCGCGGTTCAGTTGATGAAACTCATTGCGCGTCTGAATCAAGGTGAACTTGCTGACGGTTCATCTATCGGTGATCCGTGTGGATTCTATTACGGCGGCGGCTTTACGGTTGCTGAGAACCTTCAACCCCATGTCAAACATCTCACAAATAAGGTGAAGCAAGGAGCAAGGTTCGCCTATACGCAACCCGTCTGGACTTATGAAGATATCGTTCGGACCCAGCAAGCAACAGAGCATCTCGGTATAAAGATGCTTTACGGCATTCTACCGCTCACTAGTTTCCGCAGTGCCTCCTATCTACGCGATAACTTGGGACTCTACATCCCTCAGTTTATCGTTGACAAATTCCGAGACCTTGGAGATACTGCCGCACACGAACTCGGGATCCGGTTGTGTTTGGAATTAATTCGGGACATCCGTAATCAAGACGCGTGTAAAGTTGATGGCATCTATCTCATCCCACCTGCTCGCATGAATTGGAAAAACAGAGCCAGCGTCATCTCAGAGATCGTTAAAACCTACCGTTAACGATTTCTCCGCGCCCATGATTCCTAAATTATGCACCACTCTCAACTAACTAAAGTTTTCTAAACCCAACAAATGAGTGAAGGATATACCAAAAACCATCGTGGAACGAAATTCTGAGTGATTAGCGAAGAATTTGTCTTAGCTTTACATTGTGGAACGATGACCAGATTCGATAGTTTAAAAACATCTGCACACGTTACAGTAAGATCACTCCTTTTAGGAGTTTTATTCATCCCTGTCAATGTTTATTGGATGACGCTTGTTGAGGTGAAGTATTACTCCCTTGACGGTTCATGCCTCCCGCTTTTTATCCAACCCGTTTTCATTATGTTCGTCTGTGTTGTCGCGAACACACTCTTGAAACGTTTCGCGCCACGGCAGATGCTTCAACAGGGGGAGTTGCTCACTGTCTACATTATGGTGGCGATCTCATGTACGTTTGCTGGACACGACACGATGCAGAATATGTTCGGGAGTATTGGGCATGCGTTTCAATTCGCAACGGACGAGAATGAGTGGCAGACGCTCTTTTTCCGGTATCTACCGGCTTGGCTTACCATCTCGGATACCCAAAGCCTCCAAGGGTTTTACGAGGGTGAAGCCACCTTCTACACGAAGCATAACTTCTCGGTTTGGCTAAAACCGTTGGCGTTCTGGGGACTCTTTTTCCTCATTATGATGTTCATGATGCTTTGCATCAACACAATCGTCCGAAAGCGATGGGCAGAGCAAGAAAAACTCGCGTATCCAATTATACAACTACCGCTACGGCTCTCCGAAGATGGCGGTATCAGCCTCCTCAAGAATCGGATGATGTGGGTAGGCTTCAGCATCGCATTCGCCATCGGGGTCATTAACGGAGTTCACTATCTTTTTCCGCAGTTTCCAGAAATCCCTTATATCAAGCGGACGGCTGTTTTCCAAAATATCTTCACTGACCGCCCATGGAACGTCATTCGTGGCACCCGAATTTCCGTTTATCCTTTCGCAGTGGGGTTGGCGTTTTTCTTACCGTTGGACCTCTCGTTTTCGTGCTGGTTTTTCTTTGTTGTACGCTTAGCGGAATTCGTCATTGGCGCAGCACTCGGGACGCGCTATTTTCCTGCCCTCAACGAGCAGGCGTACGGTGCTTGGATCGCCCTTTTCCTGCTTGCCCTTTGGGTCACGCGACAACATTTGGCGGAAGTGATGAAAAAAGTGTTTGGGTTTGAATCGCGTCTTGATGATTCCAACGAACCGATGCCCTATCGTGCCGCCTTTTTAGGAATTCTCGGATCGCTTGTTGCCCTTGCGGTCTTTTCCTCTATGGCCGGAATGACACTATGGGTCGCTGGTCTTTTCTTTGGCATCTATTTTCTGCTATCGTTTGCGATCACTCGTGTTCGGGCAGAACTCGGCACGCCTCATGAAATTTACTACGTCAATCCGCATGACATGCTCGCGACAGTTGGTGGAACCCGGCAGTTTGACACGAGCAGTCTCACCATTATGTCGCTTTTCTATTGGTTTAATCGGGGTTACCGTAATCATCCGATGCCGAATCAGATTGAGGCGTTCAAACTCGCGGAGTCAACCGGAATGGGCAACAGACGTTTGTGGGTGGCGATGCTGATAGCAATTATCGTCGGGATTTTGGTGACCTTTTGGGCGAATCTGGACATCACCTTCCGGAACGGTGCTGACGCGAAAGCGGGGGGATTCAAAGACTGGGTTGGCAGAGAATCGTTCAGTCGGCTCCAGCGGTGGCTGCATAATCCAACGGAACCTAACATGGTGGGTGTCGGTTTTATGGGGATCGGCGCGCTCTTGACGTTTGTGATGATGTATATGCGGATGCATTTCTTGTGGTGGCCCTTCCATCCAGCCGGTTACGCACTTGCCATCAGTTTTGCGATGGATTATTTCTGGTTCGCTTTCTTCGTGGCGTGGTTTCTGAAGTTAATGATTCTTCGGCACGGTGGCTTGCGACTCCATCGTCAGGTCGCACCGCTCTTTTTGGGGTTAATATTAGGCGACTACGTCATCGGCAGTACTTGGGCAATCATCGGACCGGCATCTGGCTTGCGAACCTACAAAATTTTTATCTAATAAAAAAACATGAACCTACCTGTTGGGAAACTCAAATACGATTTTTTAAAAGAACTGCTACCCACGCACGATGGAAGCACAGACTTGGTTGTCGGTCCACAACTCGGTGAAGATGCCGCTGTCATTGCGTTCGGAGATAACTATCTCGTTGCTACCAGTGATCCGATCACCTTCGCAACTGAAGATATTGGGTGGTATGTCGTATGCGTCAATAGCAATGACATTGCAGCGATGGGTGCCGTGCCGAAATGGTTGTTGGTAACGCTATTATTACCCGAAGACGCGACGACACCCACGATGGTTCGCGACATCATGGCACAACTCACGCAAGCATGTGCAGAATTTGACATCGCACTTTGTGGTGGACATACCGAGGTTACACCAGCGGTAACGCAACCTGTTGTCATCGGGCAAATGCTGGGAATTACGCATAAAAATGCCTTGTTCACTTCAGCGGATGCCCGCGTAGGGGACGCATTAATCCTCACAAAAGGGATTGGTATTGAAGCAACCGCCATTATCGCCCGTGAGTGTGAGGGGCAGTTGCGTGAGAAATATGATGCCCAATTCTTGGAACAGGCGAAGAACTATCTTACGCGTCCCGGAATCTCTGTGCTAAAGGACGCACAAACTGCAATCGCTACAGAGGGTGTACATGCTATGCACGATGTCACAGAAGGTGGGATCGCAACCGCCATCTATGAATTAGCAACCGCAGCTGAGTTGGGAGTCGTCGTCTATTCGGATAAACTTTTAGGATCATCAAGACTGTATGGAAAGATCACACAAACGTTGTGTGATATGTTTCGGCTCAATCCGCTTGGTGTTATCTCATCGGGTGCGATGCTAATTGCATCGGATCCCGAAAAAGGCGAAGCAATTTGCCAAGCCCTCGGTAAGGAGGGGATCAGTGCCGACATCATCGGGGAGTTTTTGCCAGCTGAGGGTGGATTGTGGTTGGAAGATGCCACCGGTACACAACAACCCCTACCTGTTTTTGAGACAGATGAAATCGCAAAACTTTTTATGGGCGATGCTAAAGATAAGTAAACACCCCTTCCCGGGTAGCGAGCTTTTGCGGCGTACTCGCTCCCGGTTCATGTGATGTGCATTTCTAACCTCGCCGATGTAGGTTGGCAATGAAAACCCGGCTACAAGACTATCCGCTAACAAGTACCATCATTAAGTTGAAAACTGGGCGGGTCCAACTCACGCTTATAGAAGACCCCGATTGGTTTCTCGAACAACTCAGTCGGGAAGACAAGGAAGGCAAACTCTACCTCCCCTACTGGACCTACCTCTGGGAAGCCTCGATTGGTCTCGCTCGCCATGTGGAAACAATAGGTCCGCGGCTAAAGGACGCACATATCTTGGAGATTGGGTGCGGGTTTGGATTGGCGGGAATTGTTGCCTGTCAGATGGGTGGGCGTGTCGTCTTTACAGACGCAGAACAGGAAGCAGTCCGTTTCGCACAACACAACGCCGATCAGAATAGTGTCGAAGATAACGCAGATTTCGTTCAGATGGACTGGAACACACCCTGTTTCAACTGCAAATTTCCGTATATCCTCGCCGCCGATGTCATTTACGAAGAACACCACTGGACACCGATTTTATCTCTCCTTCAGAACCATCTCTCTTCTGATGGAATTGCCATCTTTTCCGAACCGAATCGAGGCAACGCTATCGGATTTTTCAAACATATCATGGACAACGGCTTTACCTATCAAAAATCTACCCTTCCTGTTACATTAGAGAGACAGACTTCCCAAGTTTCTATCTATACTGTGCAACGCGTAAACGCGTGAAGGGTAAGTTGCGTTCATGTTTCCAACCTTCCGTCCTTCCACTCTCCAATCCTCTTTTTCCATATTGCCCAAAAAATAGGAAAAAATGTGTGCATCCTGCTAAAAAAATAGGCAAAAAGTGTGCATACGCTGACTGTCTCGCGAAGTTATCTTTTGACAAAAGCCTTGTGGGTGTAGGTGAAACCTGTAATTCGTACTTTTGGCAAGGTTTTTGCTAACAGCATATTAAAGTCGACGCTCCTCATTAATTCAGCACATTTATGTGAAATTGACTTGAGAAGGGTGGAGGATGGAAACAGACACTTCAACGCCAAAGGTTTTAATCATTGATAACGATCAAGAGCGAACAACTACATTAGTCCGAATCCTGAAAGCAGGACGGTACGAAGTTGCTGCACAGCTGCGTTTGCAAAGGGACTTAATAAGTCAGGTCTCACACTTAAAACCCGACATCATATTGATAGGCGTTGACTTTCCCGGACAGACAATACTCGGTTGGGTTGACTCTCTGCACGCAAGCTATCCGTGTCCGATAGTCATGTTTTCGCGCGATGAGCGGTCAGAGACGATTCAGGCAGCAACGCGGGCAGGTGTTTCTGCTTATGCTGTTGGAGAACTCACCGTTGCCAGAGTTAAAACGATTATTGAGGCGGCGGTTGCTCGGTTCGATGAATTCCGCGCATTGCAAGAGGAACTTGAGAAAACTAAGACAAGCCTCGCCGAACGTAAAATCATTGAGCGCGCGAAGGAGCTCCTTGCGCAGCATCGCGGTTGTGACGAGGCGCAGGCGTACCAAATTTTACGAAAGATGGCGATGAATCGCAGAAAACGCCTTGCGGAAGTCTCACAGGAGTTGTTATCTATGGCGGAAGTGTTGACGAACAAATTATAAAAAATTCTTGCTTAAGAGTTATAAATTAAGAGGCTTTTGGTAACAATCCACCTCTTACACTTATAACTTAAAACTTAAAACAAAAATAGCCCAAACCAAAGGAGGTTTGGGACCAGACATAGGTGTCTATTGGGTTGAGCTTTCGGTGCAACTTGTAAACCGAAACTATATGCTCACCAGTAGATGCCTTTTTGTTTTTTCAGTCTTCAGTTTCAGTTTTTGAAGGAGGATTTATAAAGTGAACCGATCAGAAAAGAGGGGTATTCCTGCAAACCGAAAGGTGCGTTCAGTACCGAGTTTGAAGGCACCCGCAGCTGCGAAAAAGCGAAAGTCCAAGATAAATGCTGCCGAAGCACTGAAGCGAGAGAAAAATGGACTTGAAGTTATTAATGACATTCCGACTTACATCCGGGACGGATGGGAATCGATTCCAACGAACGAGCGCGACCGCCTCAAGTGGGTAGGTATCTTTTACCGAAAACAGACACCGGGGGCATTTATGATGCGTCTCCGCATGTCCAGCGGTTTTTCTAATGCCGAACAGTTTCGCGCCATTGCCGAAATCAGTGAAGCATACGGGACTGAATTTGTAGATCTCACAACGCGGCAGCAGATTCAGCTCCGTGGTTTCGCTATTGAAAACGTCCAGCACATCTGGAATCGACTTGAGGCGGTAGGCTTGGATTCACGCCAAACCGGTTTTGACAACATTCGTGGGGTCATCGGATGTCCCGTTGCTGGGTTGACACCGAATGAACTGTTTGATGCTTCGCATGTCGCCAGAGAATTCACGAAACTCTTCGTTGGGAACAAGGAATTTACCGATATTCCGCGCAAATTTAATGTCGGTATTACAGGATGCTTGGATAACTGCACCCATACCGCTTCGCAGGATATTGCCCTTACGCCAGCGGTAAAGGAAATTGACGGTCGAGAGACAAACGGCTTTAACGTCGCTGTTGGTGGAAAAATGGGGTCTGGTGGTTACACCGTCGCGCAACCACTTGATACGTTTGTTGTTCCCGAGGAAGCCCCTGTTTTGTGTGCTGACATTGCCCTGATTTTTCGAGACCACGGACCCAGGACAGCTCGGAATAAATCGCGTCTCGCTTTTCTGATTCAGGAGTGGGGTGTAGAAAAATTCAGAGAAGAAGTAGAGAAGCGGCGGCACAGAAGACAACCACTCCTGACTGCTGGAGAGGATATGCGTGGGAAGAAGAAAACCGACCACACGGGTATATTCTCTCAGAAACAGCCACACCTCAACTATGTCGGACTTGTTGTGCCTGTCGGACGGATCACCACAACACAACTTTTCGAGGTCGCACGCCTCGCAGATGAATACGGGAACGGTGATATCCGCCTCACACAGGGACAGAATCTGATTATCACCAACGTTCCTGACGAGAAAATTGGTGCCTTAACCGCAGAGTCGCTCCTGCAGGAACTCCGTTATGATTCCTCGGAAATCATGCGCGGTATGGTCAGTTGCACAGGCATCGACTACTGCCACTTCTCGCTTATTGAAACAAAAGAGCGTGCCATGGAAGCGGTCCGACATTTGGAGGCAAAACTCGGCAATACCAAGCCACTGACCATCCATTGGTCGGGATGTCCGAACGGGTGTGGCAATCATGCCGCTGCAGACATCGGACTCCTTGGTAAGAAGGTTAAGATTGATGGTGTCGTTACCGATGCCGTAGATGTATTTGTCAAGGGAGATGCCAGTGCTAACCCTAAAGTTGCCCCGAAGTTATTGGAAAATGTGCCTTGCGATGACTTACCGCGAGTACTTGAAGGTCTCGTTCCTTACCTTTCAAGGAGGTCTCTGTAAAGAAAAAATTTAAAAAATGGATATAAAAAATAAAGCAACACAAATAAATCTCTTTAGCTTAAAAACGATCCAAATGCGTACCTTCCATACCACATGGTTCGCCTTTTTCTTAGCCTTTTTTGGATGGTTCGGTATTGCCCCTCTTATGGCGATTATCCGTGAAGACCTGATGCTAACAAAAGCAGAGGTTGGTAATACCATTATCGCTTCCGTCGCAATCACAGTATTGGTGCGGCTCTTAATCGGGCCGCTTTGCGACAAGATCGGGCCTCGAAAGGCGTATACATGGCTGCTGATTCTCGGTTCACTACCGGTCATGGGTATCGGACTCGCTCGGAATTACGAGACATTTCTCCTCTTTCGACTCGCAATCGGTGCAATCGGTGCCTCGTTCGTTATCACACAGTATCACACCTCGGTGATGTTTGCCCCGAATTGTGTCGGCACGGCGAATGCGACAACAGCCGGATGGGGGAATCTCGGTGGCGGTGTCACGCAGATTGTCATGCCACTCATCTTTACGGCTATTCTCAGTTTCGGGGTGGACAAATTCCTCGGATGGCGGTTGGCAATGATTATTCCCGGGGTCGCGTTATTTATCACTGGGTTCGCCTATTATTTTTTTACCAAAGATGCACCGGACGGCAACTATAAAGAACTCCGTGAGCGCGGTGCGCTTGAACCCGCAAAGGGCAAAGGCATGGCGTCTTTTATGTCAGCGATTAAAGACTACCGTGTTTGGGCACTCTTTGTTATTTATGCCGTCTGTTTCGGCGTGGAACTCACTATTAACAATATCGCTGCACTCTACTATCACGACCAGTTCCAGTTAGATGTCAAGACCGCTGGACTCATCGCCGGATTGTTCGGTTTGATGAATATCTTCGCGCGGACAGTTGGCGGTGTCTTCTCCGATTTCTTCGCAAAAAGGATGGGACTTCGCGGGCGCGTCATGTTTCTCTTTTTTGTCTTGTTAGGTGAAGGGGTCATGCTAATAGTCTTCTCGCAGATGGCGGTGCTTATACTGGCTGTCGGCGCGATGATAGTCTTCAGTCTCTTTGTACAAATGTCCGAAGGCGCGACCTATGGAATTGTCCCTTTCATCAATAGGAAGGCGTTAGGGGCTGTTGCGGGGATTGTCGGCGCCGGTGGAAACGCTGGTGCCGTTGCTGCAGGTTTTCTGTTCCGTGCCGAGAGTATCACAATGCAGCAAGGCTTGTTGTATCTCGGTGTGATGGTTACAATCGCCTCGTTTGCTACAGTATTGGTGAAATTCTCACCAGCAGTCCAAGCCGCAGAAAAACGGGCATTTGATGCCGCACTCGCAGAAAGACAGCGTCTGAAAGCCCAAGGTGCTTTGTCCTAATTCTAAAGTCCATCCCCGATCCGGTAGGTGCGGTTTCCCAACCGCACCAGAGCTAAATAACGTGAGAACTTTGGCAATGGAGAAACCAGTGGAGAACTCAACAGGAAAAGCGGTCTGTCCTTATTGTGGAGTCGGCTGCGTTATCCGCGCAACCGTCTCTGATAACAAAATTACAAGAATTTCAGCGGACGACGATGTCGCCCCAAATTACGGTATGCTCTGTCCAAAAGGTGCACATCTCAAACAAGTTTTTCAAAACCATGATGGAAGGCTGGCGTATCCAATGATTCGCGACCGTCGCGGTGAACCACCCCGTGAGGTCTCATGGGACGAAGCGATTACTTTCACGGCAAACCGGCTTCACGAAGTTCAGTTGGAGCACGGCAAGGATTCCATCGCGCTTTACGGCTCTGGACAGTTGGATACAGAAGCCTCCTACATTTTCAACAAGTTGTTCAAAGGCTTCCTCCGGACGAACAACGTAGATACAAACAGTCGGCTCTGTATGTCTTCAGCAGTCGTCGGTTACATGCAAGCGTTCGGTTCAGACGGACCACCTACCTGTTATGAAGATATTCAGCATGCGGATGTATTCCTGATTATCGGCGCGAACATGGCGGTCAATCATCCAGTGCTTTTCCAAATGATTCGGAAGCGGCGGGCACGTGAGCCAAATACGCGGATTATCACCGTGGATCCACGCCGTACGAAGACAGCCGACTTCTCGGATATCCACGTACCCCTTGCCCCTGGCAGCGATGTCGCTTTTCTTCAACTCATTGCCAAACGCCTCCTTGCGATCGGACGCGTCAATGGACGCTTTATCCGTCGGCGGACGGAAAACTATAGTGCCTATGAGAACCATTTAAAGAGCCTTGACGAAGACGAACTTCTCACCGCCTGTGATATTCATCCTGCGCGTATTGACGAGATTGTTGAATACCTTTCTAAACCAAGTCGTCTGCTCAGTTTCTACTGTCAAGGCACGAATCAAAGCACAAGCGGCGTTGACAAAAATGTTGCGCTCATCAACTTGCATCTCCAGTTAGGTGAAGTCGGCGTAAGAGGTGCCGGTCCTTTTTCACTGACTGGACAACCGAATGCGATGGGTGGAAGAGAGGTCGGTTATTTGTCGCATCAATTGCCTGGTTACCGCGTCGTCACCAATGATATGCACCGCGCCTATCTGGAAGGTGCGTGGCGAGTGCCACCCGGAAGCATTGATCCGAATCCGGGGTTAACAGCGGTTCCGATGTTTGAAGCCGCAGCCGAAGGAAAGGTTCGGGCACTCTGGGTCGCCTGTACGAATCCGGCAGTTAGCATGCCGGATACAAAGGTCTCGCAAGCAGGACTCCGACG
>JAJECD010000003.1 GCA_022822215.1 Candidatus Poribacteria bacterium
ATGCTACAAGTGTAAACTTATTTTCGGATTTTACTATAAGTAATTGGAGGTTAGAATATGGCATTTCCAGGATTTGCGTTGAAAGATAAAGTGATGTTAGTAACCGGTTCCGGTAAAGGTATCGGTAGAGGGATAGCGATAGCGGCTGCGCAGATGGGGGCGAAAGTCATCTTGAACAGTCGGACACCGTCTGATCTTGAGGAGGTTGCAAGCGAAATCCGAGCCAACGGTGGCGAAGCGGCGTCTGTTGTATTTGACGTTAGCGATCTGGCAGAAGTCGCCAAAGGTGCGCAAGCGGCGATTGATGTCTGGGGACGCGTGGATGTCCTCGTCAACAACGCCGGTACCAACCGTCCCAAACCGGCACTCGAACTCACTGAAGAGGATTGGGATGCGATCTACGATCTCAATTTGAAGGGTTTGTTCTTCTTGACGCAGACGCTTGTCAAGCCGATGATCGAACGCGAGAGCGGTAAGATTATCAACATCTCTTCGACGATGGGTTTGGTCGGTGGGCCGCTGCGGACGGCATATTCGGGGAGTAAGGGTGGTGTCGTTCTGCTTACGAAAGGTCTTGCCGTTGAATGGGCACCTCATAATGTGACAGTGAATGCTGTCGCACCGGCGTTTACTCGCACACCACTTGCGGATGTCCTCTTACAACGCAAAGAATTCTATGAAGACGTTGTTCGGCGCATCCCGATGGGACGTGTGGGTGAGGTAGACGAGGTTGTCGGTGCGGTGCTGTTCTTAGCCTCTGATGCAGCAAATTGGGTGACTGGACAAACCATCGCAGTTGATGGCGGTTGGGTTGCGTGGTAGTCTTACTTTTCTGTCAATTGTTGGCGCGGTTAGAAACCGCGCCATTTTTTTGCGTAGACGTAATCTTTTCGTTCCTAAATAGCGTTGCTATAGACGAGTGTGTATTTTTATTTCCCAAGAAAACTTGCAGTGACATTCACTAATGAATCGATGAAAGTTGCATAAATTCCAAACTTTACAAATATCGAAACCGATAGAAATAAATCTATCACGGAGGAACGTTAATGAGAAGTTTTTTTCTGATGACAGGCATCGCTCTTTTGATTCTCTGCCAATTGAGCTGCTCACCTGATGAAGAACAGACACAAATTGAAAACCCGGTTACGGGTGAACTTATAACTGGGTTAAACGCCGCACCACTCCTGGGTGATGTGGTTTTAGAAAATATGTATGAAGATGAAGCCCGCAAACTCACAGATAAAACACCCGTTCAAATCGTTACAGTGCTTGAAGGCACAAGCAGGGTCGTGCTTGAGGCGCGGTTCCGTGGGGTCCGGGATTTCGGCTTTGGATTTCCGGTCTACGAGTGTGAACTGATGGATGAAGCGGCTGAGGCGATGGGTGGCATCGCGCAAGGCATGTCGGGAAGTCCGGTTGGTCCGCCGGGGCGTATCATGGGTGCACTGGCGTATGGAGATGGCTTCGCGGCGGCGCCGACTCGGTTCTGGGTAACAGCCATTGACCCAATGGAAGCAGCACTGGACCATCAAACATTTGGCGAGTTGCTTGCGAAAGAACTTGCACCTGCTGCCCCTGCGGCGGGGATTAATGCGGCGTATATGCCTGTTAAAACACCCGTGACGATTAGTGGCATACAGTCACACAGGATCCAGGAACTCTCCTCACATCTCACTGATTCGCGCTATAATTTCGTTGAATTGTTTGCTGCGCCTGATGGTGTGCTTGCAGCACCCCCAGCAGGAACTTCACGGCAGCTTGCACCAGGAGATATGATTGGTGCTGCCGCGGTAACGGGTGATGTTGTTAACCTTGTGGGATATGGAACCGTGACACAAGTCTATGACGATAAATTTGTAGCTTTCGGACATCCGTTTTTTGCGGATGGTCAATCGGCGTTGCCGGTCTACAGAGCCGTCGTTAACGGCATCGTTCCGAACTTGCTGATATCCTATAAATCCGCCTCTCGTTATGGTAAACCGATTGGAACGATAACAAAAGATCTTACACCAGCGATCGTCGGTGAATTTGGCACAGGACCAACAATGATTCCTGTAAAGGTCTCTTACCATCCAGCGAACAGCCCTACAGCGATAGAAAAACAGCATCGGGTCGCTTATGGTCAAGAAGCGTTTATTTCGCTGGTTGCTGCAGTTACATTGGACGCTCTTCGGATGGAGTTGAGCAACAGCACGGTAGAAGGAACTGTCACGCTGCAGTTTGAAGAAACTGACACCGTCTATACAGAGCCGTTTCGGAGAACTTCTCCGATTGCGTTCTTAGATGTGTTGCTAAACGTAGACCAGATTATCAGGTCCTTCGCTGACACGCTTTCAAACAGTGCGGGCAAAGCGACATTGAAATCGGTGTCCATCTCTATTACAGACAAACCGCAAATCGCGAAAGCAGAGATCTCGGAGGTTATCGCGCCTGAGGAGATAATGCCGGGTGAAAGCGTTACGGTTGGCATCACTTTAGTCCCACACTGGAGTACTGCTGGGGCTGAGCGGACGATTCAGAGAGAGGTTACCCTTGAGATTCCTGAAGACTTCCCCGCAGGTGAAGCAAACATTAATGTTTCTGCCGGTTCTCTTGACTTCT
>JAJECD010000272.1 GCA_022822215.1 Candidatus Poribacteria bacterium
TATATCAACAAAGTTTGGACAATTTTTAAAAATTTAGGACTCGGACAACATTGTCCAAAGTTTAGTATATGTTACTAAGCTTTGGATAATTTTTAAGTCGGATACAGCCGCCCCTACGGGGCTTACTTCCCAGGACAGCATTTCTATAGAGATTTCGTCCCTACGGGACTGATGAGAGGGCATCCGTGTTTATTTTTTCGGAGTTGCGTCTGTGTTGGAAACTCGAAACAAAAACGAACAATGCGGTAGCACCAAGCGTGATCTGGACAGAAACTGTCCAAACTTTAGTATATGTTAGTATAAGACAAATTATCCCTTTCTGGACATGATCGATGAAAAACAACGATACTGAATTGATTCAACGCATCCTCGCTGGCGATGAAATTGCCTTCTCCGCGCTCGTGAAAAAATATCAAAAACAGGTTCGCGCACTCGCGTGGCGGAAAATCGGTGACTTCCACATCGCAGAAGAAATTACGCAGGACACCTTCCTGAAAGTCTATCAGAAACTGTCAACTCTCAAAGAACCCAAGCGGTTTCTAGGGTGGATTTATGTGATTACAACGCGCCTCTGTCTCGCGTGGCTCCGCAAGAAACGCATCCAAATGGACCCTCTGGAGGATACAGATATAACAATGGGAGAAAAAGTTTCCTATTCCAGACACGTAGCCGACGAACAAGCGAAAGATATGGCAGAAGCAAAACGCGAAGTCGTCAAAAAGTTACTCGCGAAATTGAAGGAAAGCGATCGCACTGTTATCACGCTCTATTACTTCAGCGAAATGACGTGTGCAGAAATAGGCGCGTTTTTAGGCGTATCCGCAGATGCGGTTAAGATTCGGCTTCGCCGCGCCCGGCAACGCTTAAAGAAGGAGGAACCCCTGATTCGAGAGGCATTAGAGGGTTTTCAACTGTCCATAAATCTTACCAAAAATATCATGCAAGAAATTGCGCATGTCAAACCTATCTCGCCATCTGGAAGTAAGCCGTTGGTACCGTGGACGATTGCTGCATCGACTGTGGTAGTGATATTTTTAATGTTAGGCACCGAAACAATTTTTGTCCCGTTTTCAGAAGCCTTACAGTTTCGATGCTGCATCGGAAATGACCGTAGAACTCATTGAAGCACCAATTGCATTGAATCTTGAATCCAAACCGGACCTACGAAATCAAATTGGGAACGCTAATGCTCTGGGTAAAAACAATGGTATTGCTCAAAAACAGGATGCACTGCTATTCGCTGGCGTACAGACCAATAAACCAAAGATTCAAATATCAAAAGTACAGTGGATTCAGACAAAGGGACCCGAGGGCGGTGCAGTCAATAATCTTTTTACGACATCCGACGGTAATATTTATGCAAGGACCTCTACTGGACTCTACAGACTCACAGATGATAAACAGGCGTGGAATCCCATCGATATCAACAATGAACTCTCCAGGAATACTTCACATCACGGAAACAACTGGCAAATAACGGAATGGCGTGATGCTATCTACGTTGTCACTGATGCGAAAGTATTCATCTCAACAGATAACGGTGAAACTTGGAAATTGCTCGGGGCACACCCAAAAGGTCACCCTATTGGCTTAGTGATAATAGACCAGCATTCTGCGGAAAATCCCGCGTTTGTTATGTACCTTGCTCTCACCGATGGCATTTTTCGCTCCGAAGATACGGGAAAATCGTGGACAGGCTTGAATAATGGTCTAATCGATAGGAAAATTCGCGCAATCGCTGCTATGGGCAAGACAGTGTTTGCTGGCACCGACAATGGACTGTATCGCCTCAATGCTGGTGTCTGGCAGCAATTGTCTTTCAAACAGACAGAGGTACACCAACACGCATCTGTTATACACGCGCTGGGCGTTGGGGGGAACCGGCTCTATGCTGCAGTAGAGCATAGAAAGCAATTAGAGACACAACCTAAAAAGGCAATGACCAAAAGCTCTCAATGGTCACTTTATCGCTCAATCGACTTTGGGGATTCGTGGGTGGCAATGGATTCTATTAAAGCACTTCTGCCAGAAAACAGTCTTTCTCCAAGGTATAGGGTGACGCTTTCGTCAGCGAGGGCACATACAGAAAATGAATCTTCTGTTCTTGTAGTGGAACCAGGTTTGGACGAGATTCAGATAACCGCAGAAGACAAAAAGGTACTGGTGACGAACCGTGGACATATCTTCTATTCAACTGATATTGGAGAGACTTGGAACTCCTTGCATTCTAATGAAACATCAGATATATTTAGGACTTCTGTTGTGATGTTAGACGCGAACACCTCTTATGGATGTAGCAAGTTTGGAATTCATAGAACGATGGATGGAGGTAAATCGTGGCATCAATTCAATACTGGACTTGTAGGTACGGAGGTTCGGCATTTGGTTATTCTTAATCGAATACTCTATGCAAATACATCTCAAGGATTTTTTGCCTCAACAGATGAAGGTGAATCGTGGAGTCATGTTCCGGGTGATCCTGGTAATCTCAGGGGGGTCGTAGCGTCAGACGGTATGCTCTATGCAAGCGCGATTCAAGAACTGGCACCACAGTTTTTCCATTTATTCAGTGAGGAAGGTAGGTTAATTTCAACCCATGGGATACCCGCTTTAGAAACAGAGATACCCGGTTTAGAAAAAGGTAACTTATTTATAGAGCTTAACACCACCCCATCAAGTTCAATGCTCGTACAAGAAGGACGGGGAACGGTATCCCTTTCACTCTTCTGGGGCAACTTTGCGATTAGCAGGGGAACGTACTCTGTTGAACATGGGCAGAAACTCTACAGATGGAAACCCGAGACTACCAAATGGTATGACAAGGGAATATGACGTAGGGACAAATGAGATAGGACAACGCATGACCCTGATGATGCCAACAGAAGAAGCAAGTGAACTCATAAAGGAGTTGGAAGAAGAATACCGTTTGAAATTTCAGGACCTCGCGCATAAGTTAGACCTGAATTATCAGCGTGAAACAGCACGACAAGAACAGATTGGGGAAACACTTTCTCGTATCTCTCCAACGTCCTCCTTAATTTATCTCATTACGAATTTAACGCAAACGGGTAAAGGGAAAAGAAGCACCTACTTCCAAACAGCAGACCGTTATTACGATACCCTTAATACCGATCTCTTCAGCAAAATTTCAAACTTCGGCATTCGCCATCATCAGGAGGATATTGTCCTTGAGGAACCACCCGAACTCGTGGATGTCTCTTTAGGTGAGGCATTAGGGGATTCTGCCGTGGATGTGCTATTGCTCTGTTTCTTTGTAGTGGTTTTGACGACATGGGCGTTCCTGAAATTTTTCCGTACAGATATTTGACTTATGAGGAACCTAATGTTATACTTATTTCAGCATCTCAAAGGAGGAAAAATAGATGTCCCAAAACTATACTGCACTTATCCGAGAAACCGAGGGGTGGTGGATTGGCAACATACAAGAAATCCCCGGCATCAATTGCCAAGAGCGCACCAGAGAAGAATTGCTGGTTAGCATCAGAAGTGCCCTTAAGGATATTTTAGAACTCAATCGGGAGGATGCCACACGTCGTGTTGAAAACGGATATGAGGCCGTCACGATCTCAATATGAAAAGGCGTGCACTGATTCGGCACCTCAAAAAGCATGGATGTTATTTGGTCCGAGAAGGTAGTAATCACTCGGTGTGGGGTAATTTGACGCTGAACGTCAAAACTGTCGTCCCAAGGCATACTGAGATTAAGAATCAACTGGCAAAAGACATCTGTAAAGATTTAAAAATTCCAACCTTATAAACTAACTTCTTAATTTTACGTTAAAGTTCCGCGCTCACTGTCATCTCCAACCGATGCTCGGGTTTCCGCTGCTTCGTAGAAAGCAAGCGATAATTGAGTCGAAACAAGAGATCGGTAAATCTTCTCAACCTGTAATCCGCGGTTGTGCGGATTTCGTGACTAATACCTTCGTAGAAAGCATATTGTGCAAAGGGTATACCGCCACTACTTTCGCCATAGCCGAGTTTGTAGTTGATGTCGATACGTCCCTTACCGATAAGACTATACACAATACGATTTTCATAGAAAAAGGTCCGCGTTCTGGCTTCGGGTTCCTCATCGAATTGCTCCTCGTCGGTTGTCTGTCTGTACCCGCCAGTGCCACTCCATCGGAGCGTACGACTCAGCTCATATCGGAGTCCCAATTCGGTAACCCGCTCAAATTGGCGTAGGTCGGAGATGGGAGTTAAAGAGAAGGTTGCAAGGGTGGAAGATTGGATATCCATCCTTCCGTCCTTCCATCCTTCCATCCGAAAGTCCTCACTGAGTTCTTCAACATGGAGCTGACCATATCTCTCGGTCTCTCGGCGTTGCTCCCAGTTCGCATTGACAGCCATCCGTTGCGTCGGATTCACAGAAAGGCTAACCTCATAAGTCCGATGCCGTCTGTGGCGTTCTTGGCTGTTAACTCGGCGATTCAGTGTCTCGCCGGTGCGAAAGTTGAATTCAAAACTGAATGCCGGTGACGGCGAAAATTCAAGCCGATGGTGTTGGTTCAATCGTCCGAAAAGCGTATCTGAACCCTGTAGGCTTTGCAGCAGATAGAGTGAAACCGCATCCTCTACCTCCTGCTCCTCGGTCAACCAGAATCGTGTTTGTCCTCTCAGCGCACTCAGAAACCACTCTGTATTGGCTGTTCGCTGTTGGCTGTTCGCTGTTGGCTGTTCATCATCACTATCTGCTAATTGCTGACGGTTACTTTGCGGTGTCGGACGTAAACTGTCACCGGTCTCCACGGCAATGCGTTGCTGTCTTTGCCCCTCGCGGGCACGGCGTGCGAAAAATTGACGCGGTTGAAACCGTAGTCGAAACTCAGCGTCTACCGCCGTTGTCGGCTTATCGCCGACGTTTTGGTAAATTTTGATATAAGTGCCTTCTTCGGGATCCTCTACGTAGTGCAGGTCGTCCAACTTCACGTAATATCCTTCACCCGGTAGGAGCGGAATACCCGTATGTGGATGGATGTCGGTGTAGACCTCACGGCGTTGACTGGTCAGTTTCTTATCCAACTCATAGGTGATCTCCATGTCAATTGCGCGGCTGAGCGGTGTTAACTGAAAACTAACATCTGCGAGTTGGGTTGTCGTATCTGCTCCGAGATCAGTGTGTGCTTTTAAGGTGCGGCGTGCGACGTTTGCCGTCAGATTCATCCCACCTTTCAGAAAGGACTCTTGCTGTGAGAAGGCACCAACCTTCCACGTCCGTGCGGTAGTGCTGCGTTGCCAATCGGACAAACCGATTGGTTCACTATCCACAGTGAGCAAGGGTTCCTTGGCAAAAGCCTCCTCAAGTTCATAGCTGGTATCAAAGGATGCCCAATCTTTCACGAGATTGAAGCGTCCAGTTGCCCGATTTCGCTTTCTGTTAAGCATCGCATTGCGCGCCTCAGTTGATTCAACCGTACCAAGTGTCCCGATGACTCTGAAGGGTCCGATAGGATAAGAGAGATTCCCCTCCTGTCTTGACTTCCGCTGCAATTGCGTTGTGGTTGAATTGACCTCCTCTACACGCGAACTACTCCGATAGTCATCCCAACGCAGATTTGGGAGCCATTTTTTGAGGCTATCGGCTATCGGCTGTGGGCTATCAGTAGTCGTGGACCGCAAAACTTCTGTATTCATTACAAGGTTCTCTTGCCGACCGGAATCAACGGTATGAATGCCGTATGGCATTCCCCGGACCGCTGATCGCTGACCGCTATAACTCTGACCACTGAGCACCGACCGCTGACCGCTATTAAAATTTATGCCCCAATTGTAGTTATTACGGATAGTTGCGGATTGGCTATCAGCAATCGGCTGTCGGCTGTCGGGAAAAAGATCGTTGGGGTGTTCACCAACGTTTACCACTGCCACACCGTCCTGCTGACCGCTATTCGGCTCAGGATCCCTCTCCTCACTTCTACCGACCCCAGCACCAACTTCGAGCCAGTCGACTGGAAGTACGCGGATGTCAAAGTTCATGGTTCGCTCATCTTGAGCAGTTCGCGAGGGTCCCCCGAGGTCGAGTAGAAACGCGTCATCAAACCCCTCCTTAGCGTATTGTGTCTCATAACGGGAGCGGGAGCGGTTGCTGCTGGATGCCCCAACCGGTACAAAGTCAGCATCCATAGCTCGGATATCAAAGTTTGTTGTTAGCTTAGGACGAAATTTGTCAACTCCCCTTGATTCCTCTAACCCCCTTATCAGGGGGATAGGGAGGAATGCAAAGTCCCAATCCGCATAACCGATGAGTTTCCACGCCTGACTCACCTCTTTTCGATCAGCGGTAGAATAGGTATTTTTATCGACAGCACTATAAGCGATTTCCCCGTCAATATAAGCCTGTTCGGTAAGGTTCAAGCGACTTTCCAGTCCCCAGACGCTATGTTTTTGAGGTGCTGCGAGCAGTGCGCCGTCGCCATCAGGATCAAGTATATTCTCGCGAAGTGCCTCCAAGTCCGCCTCAGCGAAAGTGATGAAAGCCTGCTCCGGCTGATTCAGATCCGTTTCAACGGCGTAGGAGGCACCGAAGGATAGCCACTCACCTGGTAGCGTGAAAATGCTATTGAGTCCGTAAAGATTTTGCTGATATGCACGTTCTTCTGGAATGTATTCAAAGTCGATGCGAATCACGTCGTTGCTTGTTATGAGATGCTTGCTGTTGAATTCAACGATGGGATCCCCATATTCACGGATAACGTAATCGTTATTTTCACCGCGGCGCATTCTCTCGCCATTCAACCAAACAATTTCGCTACCGGCTTTCACAATCACGTACTGCCCATCAACAGTGAGTCGGTACTCACTACGTCCCTCCTCGCCGCGAAGGACTAAACTTGTAGATTGTCCCTTGGGAATAGCACTCGGAATGATATGAAAGTCCACCCACTTGAAATCGCCTTCGACCTGCACACCCTCCAATGCACGCGGGAAGAAGATAAACTCCGATGGACCGAGAGATCCCTCAAAATCACCCAATGTCCCCCTCATATTCGGATGCGTAATGCGAATCAACTTCTGATCGATGTCTTGGATATTTTCTGTTGTGCCCTCGGGTTGGATAGGTAAATCTTGGTCAGATAGCATCGCCAATACACCAATATTCTCG